>ONID01000116.1 GCA_900317765.1 uncultured Eubacteriales bacterium
ATCAACTTAAGAAGAAACCTGCGCCGGGGGCGCTCCTACCGGCACTTCGTGCCACCTTCCTCAAAGAGGAAGGCAATTTTATCGGCTCCCTCTCTGAGGAGGCTGTCAGCCCGCCAACTTGTTGGCATGGCTGACTGGGGGAGCGCCCCCGGTGCAAGGCACATCCTTCATAATCCCCTTAAGTTGATGACATTGCCCTGGCCCCCACGCTTGCCTGGAGAAAAAACGCTCGCTTGTTAGCGCTGCTCTATGCTTTTTTCTTATTTGTTTTACAATCGCCTATTAATTGCTCCGTCGTTTTCGCTATGTCGATCTGAGTGATGATGTCATCACCAAACTGTCCTTCCTTACCTGAAATCCTCGCCGCTGCCGGTGAGAATTCTCTCGCGCACAATGTCGCACTTGTCGAACGACAGGCTGTTTGCGTTCTCAAAGCCTTTGAGGATAATGCTCGGGTTGACGTTCACGTCGTTTCCGGCGGGAAGCTTTATACGCAGCACCGCGCATGCTCCTTCGACAGAAACATCAGATTCCAATACGTGAGGCTTCACGTCCATGTCCACTAACTGTTTTTTCTTGTTCTTTTTCTGAACGATGATCCTATCCTTGGAAAGATATTTTTCGATCAGATCGCGCAGACTTTCACCCGAATGTCCTTCGGCGGTGAGGGTAATGCCATAGACAGCGGATTGGATGGCGGTCGCCTTCTGCTCCTGATAATCCACCTTCGTCACGCGGATCCCCTCGCAAAGCGCCGCGTTCAGGCGGTTTTTGACTTCCTCAAAGGGCATGTCGGTCGTCATGCGGACGTCCATCGTCTCGCACAGTCCCGACGTTCCCAGTGACAGCGGCATGGCGAAGGTCATGAAGGGATGCGGGTTGAAGCCCTCGGTGTACCAAATCGGCACGCCGGCGCGGCGGATGGTTCGGGTCATGCAGCGCATGAGATCGAGGTGGGACATGTATTTGGAAGGGCCTTCCTTGACAAAGAAAACTCTGATCGGCAGGCAGAGCGTTCCCTGTATGTCAACCACGTTTTTCATTCCGGTTCTTAAAGACACTGCAAACACCTCCTGTCAGTTTTGCGGCACCGCAACCCGCGCATTGCAGGCGGCAATGGGGCGTCGTCTCGGCGGCAAGCGCCTTTTTGTGTTCCCGTATGAGAAATTCCTTGGTAATGCCGTAATCCAGGTGATCCCAGGGAAGAATCTCGTCGTAACTGCGGCGGCGGTTGGCGTAGAATGCCGGGTCGATATGGCACTCGGAAAACGTTTCGAGCCACACAGGCAATTTAAAATATTCGTCCCAGCCGTCGAAGCGGCAGCCCTTTTCAAATGCGCGGATCAGCACTTTGATGAGTTTTCTGTCGCCGCGTGCAAAGACCGCTTCGAGGAAGCTGGTGTCCGCGTCGTGCCAGTTGAGGGTGATCTTGCGGCTGCGGACGCTGTCGCGCAGGTGCTGCTGCTTCATATGGATGGTGTCAATGTCGTCCTGCGGCTCCCACTGGAAGGGCGTGAAGGGTTTGGGAACAAAGGTGGACGCGCTGGAGGTGACGTTGACGCCCTTTCCCTTTGGCTTGTTGGGGTTGCGGTAGAACTCGTCCACCACCTTCTGCGAAAGCTCCCCGATTCCCTCCACATCCGCAAGGGTTTCGGTCGGCAATCCGATCATGAAATAGAGCTTGACATTGGTCCAGCCGCCGTTGAAAGCCGTGCGGCAGGTATTCAGCACTTCCTCCTCGGTGACGTTCTTGTTGATCGCGTCGCGCAGGCGCTGGGTTCCCGCTTCGGGGGCGAAGGTCAGACCGCCGCGGCGAACCTTTTTGAGCTTTTCGGTCAGCTCGTCGCTGAATCCGTCTATTCGCAGCGAGGGCAGCGAAATGCTCACCTTGCTGTCCTCCGTCCAGTTCAGCATATTGTCCAGCAATTCCGGCAGCTCGGTGTAATCGCTGGAACTGAGGGAAGAAAGCGACACCTCGTCGTATCCCGTCGTGTCGCAAAGGCTACGGCTCTGCGCATCCACCGTGCCGTAGTCCTTCTCCCTGTTCGGACGATAGATGTAGCCCGCCTGACAGAACCGGCAGCCGCGGATGCAGCCGCGGAAAATCTCCGTCACGGCGCGGTCATGGACAATCTCAATAATCGGCACGACAAAGTTTTCGGGATAGTAGACCTTGCTCATATCCTGGATAATGCGCTTCTGAATTCTTTCGGGCGCACCGTCACGGGGCGTAAAGGAAGCAATTGTGCCGTCCCCGTTGTAGGTCACGTCGTAAAGAGAAGGAATGTAAAGCCCCGGAATCTTCGCCGCCTCGCGCAGGAATTGCTTTCTGTCGAAATGTCCGCTGAGCTTGTGTTTGCGGTAGAGATCAAACATCTCAATGCTGACCTCTTCCCCCTCGCCCAAAGAAACGATATCGGCGAGATCGGCCAGCGGTTCGGGATTGCAGACGCAGGGGCCGCCGAGCACGATGATCGGGTCGTCGTTAGCACGGTCGGCGGAAAGAAAGGGAATATCAGACAGACTGAGCATGGTAAAGATATTGGAATAGCTCAGCTCATATTGCAGCGTGAATCCCACAAAGTCGAAATCCTTCAGCGGATCGCCGCTTTCCAGACCGTAGAGCGGGACCGAATGTTCCCGCATTTTTGCCTCCATATCAGGCCACGGTGCGAACACCCTTTCGCACCACACGTCGGGTATCGAATTGTACAGCCCGTACAGAATCTTCATGCCAAGGTGTGACATACCGATCTCGTACACGTCCGGGAAACAGAATGCAAACCGGATATTCACGTTTTCCCTGTCCTTGACAACGCTGTTGGGTTCGCCGCCGACATACCGTCCCGGCTTCTCCACATTCAGCAAAAATTTTTCAATGTCGCTTCTGACCAAAATAATTCCTCCGATAAAAATCAGGTTTTTTCGATATTCTCCTATGATAAATTATACAATACATTTGCGGGATTTGCAACAACAAAAAAGGACGTGCCCCATAAAAGCAAGTCCTCTTTATCATTCGTCCATCAGGTATTTTTGTCAACCTGTTTGAAGGTCTTTAAATTGCCGCTTTTCAGGCTGCGCTTGTCAAGCTCGGCATAGACGTCCTCCAGCGGGATTCCGCGCTTGACCATCAGCACCATCAGATGATAGAGCAGGTCGCTGATCTCTCCCACAAGGTCGCTGTCGCTGTCGTTCTTGGCGGCAATAATGGTCTCGGAACACTCCTCGCCCACCTTTTTGAGAATCTTATCCAGACCGGTATCCAGCAGATAGCAGGTGTAGGACTTCTCCTGGGGATTGTCGCGGCGTTCAATGACCGTTTCATAAAGTGCGCCGAGTACGTCGTAATTCTGATTTTCGTTCTGCATGTGTAAATATACTCCTTTATTATTGGATTAATAGGTGATTGAATAATGCTGAAAAGCCTGAAATCTGGGGTTGGTGCATTTTATAAAACAAGGTTTTTCTCCGGTTCGGGGCAAGGGTAATCGCGGTATTGGGCTGTATTTGAATTCGCCTGACCCTTATTGATATCCGGGCTAATCTTGCTCGCTCAGCCGAAGGCTTCGCTCGTGTGGCTCTGCCCCACGCCCCGCTGGTGGCTCTGCCCCCAGACCCCCCGGCAGGGATCCAGACCCCTGCACCCCGCGCTCGCATTCGCTCGCTTTATCAGCGCTGCGCTATGCTTTTTTCTTCCCACTTCCCACTTTTCACTCACTGCCCACTGACCACTAATCACTTTGAAAACTTCCTGAACCCTATCGGCTGGAAGAAGCAGGAATGATGGCCGGTGTGACAGGCGGCTCCGGTCTGTTCCACACGGATGAGAAGGGTGTCGTCGTCGCAGTCGCCGCTGACGGAAATTATCTTCTGATAATGCCCCGAGGTTTCGCCCTTGTTCCAAAGAGCGTTTCTTGAACGGCTCCAGAACCATGTGCGTCCCGTTTCGAGCGTCAGTCTGAGCGATTCCTCGTTCATGTAGGCAAGCATCAGCACTTCGCCCGTTGAAGCCTCCTGAATGATCGCCGGAATCAGCTCCGATTTGGCAAAATAGCGCGACAAATCCCTTGGCTTGCCGCCTTCGGAGATGGCTTCGGCAAGATCGAGATCGCCTGTATAGATCGCCTTGCCCGCAATCGCTCCGTAAAGACCTGCATCACGGAGAGCGATGATGTCCCCGATGCCCGAAACACCGCCGCTTGCGACGATGTCGCAGGAGACCGCGCCACTGAGTTCAATCAGCTGTGCAAGATTGGGTCCGGTGAGGGTACCGTCGCGGGAAATATCCGTAAAAATGATCGTCTTGACGCCGATTTTCTCCATTTCAACGGCAAGATCGGTGAAGTAAACGTCCGACGTATCCAGCCAGCCCTCGGCGGCAACCATTCCTCCGCGTGCGTCAATGCCGATGGCAATTCTCTCGCCGTATTTAGCGACCGCTTCACGGGCAAAGGCGGGATTCTTGACAGCCGCTGAGCCGAGAATGACACGGGAGATCCCGTTGGACAAATAATAGTCCACCGCTTCCATGCTGCGGATGCCTCCGCCGACCTCTACCTTCAGATTGGTTTTCTTTGCGACCTTGATAAAAATGTCCTTGTTGACCAGCGCCGCATCCTTCGCGCCGTCGAGATCAACCATGTGAATCCACTCTGCACCGGCAGCTTCAAAGGCTCTCGCCGTTTCGAGCGGATCGTTGGCGACCTTATGGGCAGTGGCATAATCGCCCTTGACCAGACGCACACAGTTGCCGTCCTTGATGTCTATTGCGGGAAATAGTATCATATTGGTTCGTTAGCTCCTTGTTTCTACTTACAGCACGCCCTTTGTGGAAAGGGTGCCTTCATACTCAATTTTGCAGGCGGCTTTGAGAGCATGTGCCACCGCCTTGAAGATCGCCTCGATGATGTGGTGGGAATTGTTGCCGTACAGGGCTTTAATGTGCAGCGTCACGCCGGAATTCATGGCAAAGGCGCGGAAGAATTCCTCCGTCAGACAGCAGTCGAATTCGCCGCAGCGCCACTGCGGGAACTGCGCGTCGAACACGAGGAAGGGTCTGCCGCTGATGTCGAGCGAGCAGAACGCCAGCGCTTCATCCATCGGAATGTAAAAGCTCCCGTAACGTGCGATGCCCTTCTTGTCCCCGATCGCCTGCGCGAACGCCTGCCCCAGCGCAATGCCGATGTCTTCGGCGGTGTGGTGTCCGTCTACTTGCAGATCGCCCTTGCAGCTGACGGTCAGTCCGAAGCCGGAGTGTACGCCGAACGCTGTCAGCATGTGATCGAGAAAGCCGATACCGCTGTCGGTCTTCACTTCGCCGCCGTCGAGGTGGACGGTGATTTTGATGTCGGTTTCCCTGGTGGTTCTGATGATTTCGCCTCTGCGTCCGCTCATGATAAAAATACCTCCAGAAGCCGGATTACCTCTGCGTTTTCCTGCCGCGTGCCGCAGGTGATCCGCAGATGATCGCCCATGCAGCGCACAACGATGCCTTCGGATTTCAGCGCGTCAAAAATGCGTTTTGCCTGCACGTCAGGGAATTTTACATAGACGAAATTCGCCGCGGTGGGAAGCAGTGAGAGCTTGCCGGGGAATTTTTCCGCAAGCGCCGTAAATGCGCTGTACAGCTCATTGCGTGAGTCGATGACCGCACGGGACGCGGCTTTCAGCTCATCGGGGTATTCAAACAGACATTCCGCTGCCGCCTGCGTCATGGAGTTGACATTGTATGGCGACTTTGCGGCGCGAAGGGCTGTGGTAAGGGCGGAATTGGCTATCGCAAGACCGCAGCGGATGCCCGCCATGCGAAGCGCTTTGGAGCAGGTCTTGAGCACCATCAGATTGTCGTACTTCTCCACGCAATCCAGCACCGACTGATCCCAGAATTCCATATAGGCTTCATCCACCACCACCAGACAGTCCGGCACGCCTTCAATCAGGCGAATGACTTCCTCTCTGGGAAGTCCCACGCCGGTGGGGTTGCAGGGATTGGAGAAAATAACCGTCCGTGCGCCTTCCCGGTTGATGAGTGCGATCAGCGCGTCGACGTCGATATTGTAATTCCCGTCTTTTTTGAATTCGATGCAGTCATTCTCCGCGAGATAGCCGTAGCACTTGTACATCGAAAAATCGGGAGTGGTATAGACTAATTTTTCGCCCTTGGACATGAGCACCTGTGTGATCAGCGTCAGCAGTTCATCGGAGCCGTTGCCGACGGTGATGTGCTCCGGCTTGACGCCGAAGAATCCGCCTGCCTTGACGCAGACCGCAGACGCTGTCGGGTCAGGGTAGCGGTTGAGGTGCAGATGGGAGATACGCGCCAAGACATCCGCCTTCATTGCGGAGGACATTTCCAGAAAGGACTCGTTCGCGTCGAGCCGGATACGGTAATTGCCGCTGATCGGCTCATAAGGCTCCAAGTCACGCACCTTTTGATTCAAGATATAGGACATTGTGATATTTCCTTTCAAAGAAGTTTGGGATTGCTAAAATGGGAAGCACAGCGATCATATGGTATTGCTCTGGTTATCAATGAAGTTTTTTGTATGTTTTCGGGAAGGTAAATGTCATAATACAATCTATCTGTATTCGCCCGAGACGGTAGATAATCGAAGTGCAATTTGCTCGTTCGGCTAAGGAACTGTGCAGAATTTAATCCGTCATTAGCTACCAAAAAGCATAGTATCCTTCGTCTTTCTGACGAGTTAAAATGTATTAATTATTTCTGCACAGTTACTAAAAGCCTCACACTCCCGGCAGGGCACCTGTCCTGCACCCGCCAGGGAGCCTTGCCCCCTGGACCCCAATGTCATCAACTTAAGGGGATTATGAAGGATGTGCCTTGCACCGGGGGTGCTCCCCCAGTCA
>ONID01000207.1 GCA_900317765.1 uncultured Eubacteriales bacterium
ATGATGGAGGCGATCAATTTGAAAAAACTGATTTGTGCGATGATAGTGGGATTGATGATGGTTGCCATGCTGCAAAGTTGCGGTTCAAAAGCTGAAAAGGCGGACAATTCCCCTTCGCGGGAAACATCGGGAGCCGAAGTTCCGGAAAACGGCATTACGGCAGAAATGGCGTTTGAAGGCGTCAACAACTATTGCCACAGCCATTACGACTGGAGCATCGCGGAAGAGAATCCCGACATCATGTATGTCAGAATGGGAGAGGAATCCGACACGGCGTATCAGGTGATATTCCGCAGTTACACCGGCGCATTTGTGTATTTTACGGTGGATAAGGCAAGCGGCATGACAAGCATGAAAGAAGTCGTTCCGAACCTCGGTGTGGAAAGCGACGCTGGGGAATTTTCTTTATTCGATTATCTGAATGTCAGCGATTAGCCATCGTGCAAAAATGCTGTCCTTTTCCTGATGCTTTTCGCAAAAAGGGAAGGACAGCATTTTTTAACTGAACTAACGGCTATCGGCTAACAGCTAATGGCTAACACTTACTCCGCGTCGGTGATATAATACACATTCTGCTCTACCTGAAAATTGGCGATGAGTTTCTTTTCACCGGATTCGGTGTGGAAGAAGTAAACGTCTATGAAGCGGTTTGCGTCGTTCTCGTCATAGTATTCCAGTGAGGAAAGGCCGGATATTTCGCTTCCTTTCATCTCCGTCTTGCGCTCAAAGATGCATTTCACACCGAGCTGGTCTTCGGCGTTGTCCATGTAGTAGTACATCTCTTTATTTTCGTCCAGATCAATCACGTCGTCCTTGAAACGGTAAAACGCGTAGTTCATCCAGATGTTTTTCTCGCTGTCATAGTGTTTCGCCCACAGTTCGCACCTGTCGTACTTGTGATGAACGTCCGCGCTCTTGACAAGACGCCCGAGCTGCGTCATTCCGTCGGCAATCTGCTCCACCGTGCGGTCGGTGTGGAGTTCGGCGTAGGGACCGATAGGCGGTTGGTTTTCTTTTTCGAGAGTGAATCCCGCCTGTTTCGCAATCGCCTCGGCTTGCGCGTTGGTTTTATCCCAGATGTAATCGTAGTAGGAGAATTCCCAGCGGTTGTAGGTGCCCTCGACGTAGCTTATTATCGTTTTATAGGCGTGGCTGCCGATCGCAAATTCAAACCCGCATGCGTCGTCGGTAAAGTAGCAGATGTTTTCATACTGCTTGCGCTCCATGCGGACAAAGGTACAGGGCGGACATTCCTCCTGAGCGATCTGCCGCAATTCGCTTTCGCTTTTGAGCTTGACCATGGCCGCCATCGGCTTATCCTCGCACGCCGCCAGCAGCAGAACCGGCAGCAGTGCCAGCGTCAGACAAAGGAATTTTTTAAGCATTGATTTCATAATGTTCACCTCTGTGTTGTTATTGGTCATAAGTGTCGGTCACATCGTCCTTAAAGCGGTAGACCGCAAACGTCATCCAGAAGCCTCTCTCGCTGTTATAGTGCTTCGCCCACAGCTCACAATTATCATATTGATGATGAACGTCCGCGCTCTTGACGAGATGGCCGAGTTCTATCATTGCGTCGGAAATCTGCTCCAGTGAGCGGTCGGTCTGCAGATCGGCATAGGGGAGAATGGGCGGATGGTCTTCTTTTACGAGGGTGAATCCCGCCTGTTTCGCAATCGCCTCGGTACGCGCATTGGTCGTGTCCCAGACATAATCGTAATAGCGTTCTTCCCAATCGTTTTCGGTGGTTTCGAGATAGCCTCCCGGTATGCCGTCAAAGCTGGATTGATAGGCGTAGCTGGAAACGGTAAATTCAAACCCGCACGCGTCGTCGGTAAAGTAGCAGATGTTTTTGCTGCGCTGCTGTTCCATGCGTACGAAGGTGCAGGGCGGACATTCCTCCTCCGCGATCTGCCGCAGTTCGCTCTCGCTTTTCAGCTCTACCAATTCCGCCGCAGGCACATCAGTGCACGCCGTCAACCGGCAACAAGGCCAGTGTCAGACAAAAGATTTTTCTTGCAATGGATTTCATGATGCTCACCCCCTGTGTTATTTTGTGAATATGATACCATATTCACAAAAATTTGTCAACAATCTTGTTTGCGTAAATCATTGTTCTCGGTGTCTTTCGTCAGATTCTTCACGCTGTCTCCTACCCAAAGCCTTACCGGAATACAAACCGTTTTTGCGTCTGTTTCGCCGTTGATCATTTCCATAAGCAGATGAATGGCCGTCCTTGCCCGAAGCGCATTGTTCTGCGCGACGGTCGTCAGCTTCGGGAGGGCATTCTGCCGTCAAAGCCGATCAGGGAAAGTTCGTCGGGAATACGCACGCCGTTTTTCTGCAAGAAGCGCATCAGTTCCAGCGCGTAAACATCCGACACGGCGAAGATAGCGGTATAGGTTTTGATCGTCGCAAGCCGTTCCTGATAGAATAATTCTCTTTCGGCTGCCTGCATCGGAATTTTCATAAAGTCGGCTTTTGCGCCCCATCCCTCGCACAAGCCCTGATAACGCAGGTAATCCATGCATATCTCATTGTCGGCCACGCAAAGCACACGGCGGTGTCCCATCTCTTTCAGATATTGCCCCGCCTGTCTGCCGCCGTCGAAATCGTCAATTGTGAGATTGCCAAAGCGGTTCTGCTCATCGAGGAATCCGTCGTAAATCACGAAGGGGACGCGGATTCTGTCGCGCAGATCCTGGTATTCATCCTCGCAGAAGCCGATGACCACCACGCCGTCCAGATTCCACATGGAGGCAAAGGTGACGATTTCCGTGATTTTCTTTGCCTTTTTGAGCATCATAAAATAGCCGTTTGCCTCGGTTTCGTCCGACAGATAATTGATCGCCGCCGAGATGAACGAATCCTCAAAAACGTGTCCCTCATATTTGGGGTGATCGTTGACCACCACGCCGATAATGCGGGAATTGTTGCGGGCAAGCAGGGTGGCCGCCATATCGGGAATATAGCCGCGTTCCTCCAGCTTTTGCTCTACCGCCTTGACGGTTCTGTCGGAAATCTTCTGTGTTTTGCCGTGGAGCACATTGGACACGGTCGCCGTGCTCAAGCCTAATTCCTCGGCGATGTCTTTGATTCTCACTTTATTTTCAGACCACATTCCATTGCATCCTTCCTTTTGAAAATTGCAGCGATAATAAAAAACACCTCATAGCTTCCTCATCCAGTTTTTTCTGACAAAGACAATCCAAGTCAGCAGCAGCCGCACACATTCCTCCATCGAGAGGATAAAATATACCAGCGGTATTGAAAATTTCCAGACATACGCGCCCAGCAGCGCCAGCGGCACGCCGAATCCCCATGTGCCGAGCAGTTCAATGATCATCATGGTGCGCGTCTGTCCTCCGCTGCGGACAATGCCGCCGCCGAGAATCATATTCAGCACCTTGACGGGCAACACAATGGCGAACGCAACGAGAATCTGCCGCGCCGTCGCTTTGACATACGCCTCTACGTTGTAAAGTTCGGTGTAAATGCCCATTGCAAGCACCGTCAGAGCGGCAAGGGCAAACGAGCCGGTCAGTCCGTAAAGCAGCAGCCTTTTGGATTTTTGGTAGGCGGCATTTGATTCGCCTTTGCCGAGTTCTTTGCCGATCAGAATGCCTGCCGCCTGCGACAGACCGCTCAATGCGCCGACGGTCAATCCCTGCACCGGATAGGTCAGCGTCATGGCGGCACATTCCGGCGTGCCGATGTGACCGTAAACCGAAGCGTAGAGGTTTTCGCTCAGGCTCCACATGAATTCAATGACCAGCACGGGAAGGAATATGGCAAGATAACTGCCGCAGGTCATTTTGGTAAGTTTGGGCGTAAACCGGAAGGGCAGACCCCTCTTTCTGTCAATCACGATCATGGCGGCAACCAGCAGCAGCGCGTTGAAAACCTGCGAAATGACGGTGGCCACTGCCGCGCCGTTGGCGCCCATGGCATGGAACCCGAGCCTGCCGAAGATCAGCAGATAATTCAATGCCGTGTTGAGCACACTGGCGATCACGCTGCACGCCAGCGGGAGGGAGGCTCTTTCCAGGCAACGCATTCTGACCGAAATCATCATACTCAGCGCATAGGGCAAAAAGCCGAAAGCGATGATTCTCAGATATGTTGCTGCGACGGCAACGGTATTTCCGTCCGTCGAATACAACCCCATCAATCTGACGGAAAGCGCAAGACACACAGCCATAAACAAAACGCCTATTCCTATTGACAACAGCGTATGCAGTGAAAATCCCCTGTCGGCTTCCTCGCTGTCATTGGCTCCGAGATACTGTGAAATGATGATGCCCGCGACACTCACCACCGCACCGATGACAACGCTGTATAAGGTGCTGAGCTTGCCCGCAATGCCCACCGCCGCCACGCTGACGCTGCCCAGCGAGCCGACCATCACCTGATCGACAATGGAAAATGACGCTTGCAGCATACACTGCAAGGCAACGGGCAGCGCGATTTTGAATACTTGTTGAATAAATGAATCC
>ONID01000060.1 GCA_900317765.1 uncultured Eubacteriales bacterium
TCCTGCATGGAGCAGTACATATCCTCCTTTATGCGTGCCGATTGGTCATTCTGAGGGAGAGATGCGAACATATTGTCAATGAATGTCTTGATTCTTTCGTTAGTCTGTACCGTGTTTTCCATTTTTTCCATTTTTTCCATAATAAACCTGTCCTTTCGTGTGTATGATGATAATATCGGGTCAATCATCCTATTGCAAGTACCTGTCGATGAACGCGCCGATCACGTCCTTGGCAAGCTGCCATTCCTCGCATTTCCGGGCAAGGTAGTTCCGCCCCGCGTCGGTCATTGTGTAATACGTGCGCTGCTTTCCGAAGGTTTCGCTGCCGACGTAGGCGCTGATGAAGCCTGAACGCTCCAGACGGCTGAATGTGGAATACAGCGTCGTCTCCTTGATGGGATACCTGCCGCCGGAGCGCTCGTTGATACACCGCGAGATCTCATAGCCGTAGGAATCGCCCTCCGCCAGCACACTGAGCACGATCACATCGTTGTACCCTCTCATCACATCGCTGCTGAGTTCTGCCACTGCGGTTTCCTCCTTTCACAGTTTCCGGAGATATGATTCGATGAAGCAGTTTTTAGACTATTTTGTCTGTCGTAGTAATTACTTCATCTGATGTTGTAATTATTATATCAGATGAAGTAATTTCTGTCAAGGGGTTTTTAATATAATTTTTTTAAATTTTGGATTGATTTTTCCGCCGGGGAGCGATATAACAATAGTAGAAGCACAAAGAAAGGAGCAACCCACCATGAAACAAACAACAATCAGACGCGCTGTCAGTGCGATGCTTTCGGCAGCCATGCTGATGGGCGTGTGCGCCTGTTCCGACGGAAACGGCAGCGGGAAGAAGTTTGCGCTGTCCAACAGCACCACTGACCTGATGGCAAACGTGGAACGATCCACAAATGCGCTTGCCTTCCAAAAGGACGGGGACAGAGAGCAGGCTTTTGAAAAGGCGTACAGCGACTTCGCACTCATGCTGTTTAGAAACTGCGCGGCAGCTGACAGCAAGAAGAATACGCTTGTCTCTCCGCTGTCTGTCATGACAGCGCTTGCCATGACCGCAAACGGCGCAAAGGGGGACACCCTCGAACAAATGCAGAAAACGCTTGGCGGCACCAAGGAAGGTAAGCAGCTCAACCGATACCTCGGCGCGTACTACAACAGTCTGCCGAGCAGTGAAAAGGCAAAATTTTCCTCAGCCAATTCCATCTGGCTCAAAGAAAATTCGTTTGACTTCAAAAAGGAATTCCTCCAGACCAACGCCGATTACTACGGCGCGGATGTATTCAGTTCCAAGTTCGATCAAAAGACACTGACCGACATCAACGGCTGGGTGAATGAAAAAACAGACGGCATGATTCCGGAGGTTCTCGACACAATTCCCGATACCGCTGTGATGTACCTCATCAACGCTCTTTCCTTTGACGCGGAATGGCAGGAGATATACCGCGAGGATCAGGTGCACGAGGGAGAATTTACCGGCATTGACGGCAAGACGGAACAGGTTTCCATGATGGGTTCGACGGAATCGGTCTATCTTGACGACGGCAAAGCGCAGGGGTTCGTCAAGCCGTATGCCTCCGGCTACAGCTTTGTTGCCATGCTCCCGAATGAAGGGATTTCTCTTGGGGACTACATTTCCTCCATGAATTACGGCAAAATCGCATCACAAATCAAGGCGGAGGAACATGAATCGGTGCTGGTCTCGCTGCCGAAATTCAGTGCGGAATATGCCGCCGAGCTGAGCGATGTTCTGAGAAAGAACGGCATGTCAGACGCATTCGACCAGATAAAGGCGGATTTCTCAGGAATGGCCGACGTGACCCCGGGGGATCTGTATATCAGCCGTGTGATTCACAAGACCGCCATAGACGTGGATGAACGCGGTACCAAGGCGGGCGCGGTCACTGCGGTTGAGATGAGCAAGAACGCAGCACTGATGATGAATACCGTATTTCTTGACCGACCGTTTGTCTATATGATCATCGACAACGAAAGCTGCCTTCCGATATTCATCGGTCAGATGACGCATGTCAACTAAAATTTTCATTTTTTAAATTATTATTTTTTGCCGTATGCGGTTTTGGCGGGGAACTGCGTACGGCATTTTCTGTGGCGGAAGTCGTATGCGATTGATTTTTTAGAAATGTTAGAAATGTGTCAGAAAAAAATTTCCGGAATTATTGCATATGCTGTCGGAACGTGGTATAATAATTTGCGTAATTTTTTTGTCGAGCGGTTAGTTGTGTATAATTTCAAAGTAAGGAGAAATAAAATGGCAGAATATTCATTCAACACTTCAGAAATAAAAGAAATGGCTCCCAGGCTGCGGGCAGGTGACAGGGTGCTGCTGTCGGGTACGGTATATACTTCCCGCGACGCTGCCCACAAGCGCATTATGGGTTTGCTGGACAGCGGCGAAAAGCTGCCCTATGAACTGGACGGCGCGGTGATCTATTACGCCGGACCGACGCCCACGCCGGAGCATCTTGCCATCGGTTCCTGCGGTCCCACAACGTCAAGCCGAATGGATCCCTTTGCGCCGCGAATGCTCGATCTCGGACTCGGCGCGATGGTCGGCAAGGGCGGACGTTCGGAGGAGGTCTGTGAGGCGATACGCCGCAACAAGTCGGTCTATCTCTGCGCCGTCGGCGGCGCAGGTGCGCTTGCCTCGAAGTGCATCACCTCCTGCGAGGTAATCGCCTTTGAGGATTTGGGCTGTGAATCGGTCAAACGGCTGGAATTCAGGGACTTTCCCCTTGTGGTGGCAATTGACTGCGAGGGCGGATCGCTGTTTTGCTCTCAATAAAAGGCAGGGAAGTGTTTGGGTATGAGATTAAGAAACATTATTCTTCCTCTTTTTGTATCCTTATTCGTGTTTTCTTCCGTACCGTCGTATACCGTTTCAGCCTCGTCAGATCACTCGCTGCATTCTGACAGGAAAAATACTGTCGTGGTTTCGGGTAGCGCACAGGATGCTGCCAATGCGGCGGAATTTGTCAGGATGACGTTTTCCAGTGAACAGCTCCCGGAAGAATCTTTCCTGGGTCTGCAGCACAGGGAACGATGGTTTTATACCTTCAAAAATGATGCGCGTCTGACGGTCAAAGCGGCAAAGCCGGTCTGTCAGCTTTACTTTCAGTTTGAGAAGCCATGCAGATGGACGCTCACATTGCCCGACGGCACCGTGAGAAACGGCGGCGAATACGGAATGATCCATGAATATGTCGATCTGGGACAGAGCGTGTCGGAATTTACGGTCGATGTCCCGGAAGGCGCGGTATTTACCGGACTTTTCGGGTTCACGGAAGGAGAGACCCCCGAATGGGTGCAGAAATGGCTTCCTCCGTGCGATACAGCCGATCTGATGGTCATGCCGACACATTCCGATGATGAATTTCTGTGGTTCGGAGGAGCTCTTCCTTACTATGCGGGAGAACTGGGCTACAATGTGCAGGTGGTCTATATGACCAATCATTATAACAATTCCATTCGTGAGCATGAGCGGCTTAACGCTCTCTGGACGGTGGGCGTGAGACATTATCCATTGGTGTGCGATCTATTCACCGATTGGTTTGAAACCAAAAGATATGATTGGGCAGTGAAGAAATTCGGTTATGACAATGTGCTTGCTTTTCAGGTGGAAACACTGCGCAGGTTCCGTCCGAAGGTTGTGATCGGGCATGATATCGACGGAGAATACGGACATGGCGTACATATTCTGAATTCGAAAACCCTTTTGGAGGCGCTCGGGCTGACGAACGATCCGAAAGCTTTCCCTGAAAGCGCGGAACAATACGGCTTGTGCAGCGTACAGAAATGTTATCTCCATTTGTGGAATGAAAACAAGATTGTTGTCAATTGGGAAAAAATGCGTCTCAGTCATTTTGACAACAGAACGGCTATGGCGATGGCGGATGAAGGCTACAAAAAGAATGCTTCACAGTACAACTTCTACAGCAATCCGTCGCAGGGATTGTATGACTGCCGTTTGTTCGGACTTGCCTATACCACAGTGGGATATGATACTCCCGGAATGAACGATATGTTTGAACATGTCGACCGTTCTGAGCAGACCCGGATTTCTCCCGAAGAAACCGAGGTATCAGCAACCGATACTTCCTCCGAAGTCCCAGAAGCAATTGTCAAAAACCCGACGTCGTTTGTTTCACTCCGACTTCTGGTTGTTCTTGCCGGGTGCGTCGTGGTTGCAGCGGCTTTATTGGCGGGATTGCTGCGGTTATTAAACAGAAAGAAAAGTGAGGCGACAGACAGTTGAAAAAATTAATCCAAGCGGCATTGTCGTTTTCGGTCATCATGACGCTGCTGCTCTCTTTTCCGGCGGTAGTATCAGCCTCTGCCGAGGTGGTTTCGGTGATTCAGCCCGATGCGGTTTGTGCCGGGCTGTCAGCCTCCTGTACCACCAACCCCGGAATGAGTATGGCGTCGGTGACTGATGGCAAACAATGGACTTATTATGTGGCATCTCCATCGGGAGATCATATTGAATTTCTTGCGGATGTTCCCGTAAAACAGCTGTATTTCATGTTTGAAACCCCCTGTCAATGGACGCTTAGTCTGCCTGACGGAAGTGTCAGGCAGGGCGGTGAGCAGGGCTTCATCCACGAGTACCTTTCGCTGGACAATGAAGTGACGGGTTTTGCAATGGACATTCCTGGCGGAAGCAAACTCACCAATGTTTACGCTTTTACAGAGGGCAATCTGCCTGAATGGGTACAGGTCTGGCAGCCGCCGGTTCAGAAAGCCGATCTGATGGTCATGCCTACGCATGCGGATGACGAACATCTGTGGTTTGGCGGAGCTTTGCCGTATTATGCCGGAGAATTGGGGTATGATGTGCAGGTGGTCTATATGACCAATCATTATAAGGAATCAAGGCGCTGTCATGAGCAGCTCGACGGGCTCTGGGCAGTGGGCGTCAGGAATTATCCGATTATTTCAGATAAATTTTATGACAGCCATGCTTCAAAAACCAGCTACTATTCTGCGGCGGAGTGTTTCGGACACGACCGCGTGCTGGAATTTCAGGTGGAGATGCTCAGGCGGTTTGCTCCGAAAGTGATTATCGCCCATGATATAAAAGGAGAATACGGACACGGCGCGCACATTCTGAATGCCACTACGCTTCTGGAAGCCCTTGAAATCTACGAGGATCCGTCGGTTTATCCCGAAAGTGCCGAAAAGTACGGCATCACCAAGGTGCAGAAATGTTATCTTCATCTGTGGAAGGAAAATCAGATCGTCGTGGAGTGGAGCGATAAAAAGCTGGAACGCTTCGGCGGAAAGACGGCGTATGATATGGCGGTGATTGGTTTTCAGTGCCACAAGAGCCAGCAGAACTTCAATTATAAGGTGAAGGAATCCGACAGATATGACTGCCGCCTTTTCGGTCTTGCCTATACCACGGTGGGAAATGACACCCCCGGGCTGAACGACATGTTTGAACATGTTGACATGTCGGACAGGGAAGCGGAAAAAAATGCCGGCAAGGAAAATGCCGTGGAAACCAAGCCAACGGAGGAAGCGGTGTCGGCAACAGACAGTCAACCAGGCGAAAAAACGCCCGAAAACATATCCGGAATATCCGTTTTCGGCAAACAGCTGTCGCTCAGCGACGCTGTGATTGTTGCGGTTGCCGCAGTGATTCTGCTGGCGGCGATGATTACAGTGATTTGCCTGAAGAGACGCGAATAAATGCAGATTTGCAGCGGTTGCAATGAATAAAATGCACAATTTTGCAAGTTTCAAATATAATAATTGCAAAATTAACGAAAAAATGAAAAAAACAACTTGACAAATCCATAGAGCGTGTATTACAATATTACCTACAGCGCTGAAAAAGCGTATGAATTCATCTTGCAAAAGGAGAACTTTTAAAATGGCTTTTAAAAATCAGTATCTTGCAGATCTTATGGAAACCGTTAAAAAGCGCAATCCCAATGAGCCTGAATTTCATCAGGCAGTGACCGAGGTTCTGGAATCCCTCGAGCCTGTTATCGAAAAGCATCCCGAATATATCAAGATGGGCGTCCTCGAGAGCATCGTCGAGCCCGAAAGAATCATCAAGTTCCGCGTTCCGTGGGTAGACGACAAGGGCAATGTCCAGGTCAACCGCGGCTTCCGCATTCAGTTCAACAGCGCCATCGGCCCCTACAAGGGAGGTCTGCGCTTCCATCCTTCCGTTTACGAAGGCATCATCAAGTTCCTCGGCTTCGAGCAGATCTTCAAGAACTCCCTGACAGGTCTGCCGATCGGCGGCGGCAAGGGCGGCTCCGACTTCGACCCCAAGGGCAAGTCCGATATGGAAGTCATGCGCTTCTGCCAGAGCTTCATGACCGAGCTTGCCAAGCACATCGGCCCTGACACCGACGTTCCCGCAGGCGACATCGGCGTAGGCGCTCGTGAAATCGGCTACCTCTTCGGTCAGTACAAGAGACTGCGCGACGAGTACAGCGGCGTTCTCACCGGCAAGGGTCTGACCTACGGCGGAAGCCTTGCACGTACAGAGGCGACAGGCTACGGTCTCTGCTACTACACCGAGGAAATGCTCAACGATCATGAGGATTCCTTCAAGGGCAAGACAGTCGTCATCTCCGGTTCCGGCAACGTCGCCATCTTCGCCACCCAGAAGGCAACCGCACTCGGCGCAAAGGTCGTCGCTCTCTCCGATTCCAACGGCTACATCCATGATCCCGACGGCATCGACCTCGACGCTGTCAAGGAGATCAAGCTGGTCAAGCGCGGCAGAATCAAGGAATATGTCGAGAATCATCCCAACGCAACCTACACCGAGGGCTGCAGAGGCATCTGGACCATTCCCTGCGACATCGCTCTTCCCTGCGCAACCCAGAACGAGCTTGACGAGAACGGCGCAAAGGCTCTGATCGCAAACGGCGTCAAGGCTGTCTGCGAAGGCGCCAACATGCCTTCCACTCCCGAAGCGGTTCACGCGTTCCAGTCCGCAGGCGTTCTCTTCGGACCCGCCAAGGCTGCCAACGCAGGCGGCGTCGCTACCTCCGCTCTCGAAATGAGCCAGAACTCCATGAGATACAGCTGGACCTTTGAAGAAGTCGACGCAAAGCTGCACGACATCATGAAGAACATCTACCACAACTCCGCAAAGGCTGCCAAGGAATACGGCATGGAGGGCAACCTCGTCGCCGGCGCCAACATCGCAGGCTTCCTCAAGGTCGCCAACGCCATGCTCGCCCAGGGCGTTTGCTGATTTTCTTCTGGCATTTGCTGATTGAGTTAACGCTTGAATAATGATTGCCCTGTCAGGCAAAGGTATTTTGTCTGACAGGGCGATTTTTGTTTTGAAAAAGAATATAAAAGGTATTGCATTTTGCAAAAACCGTGTTATAATAATAAGGCTAATTTGAAAATGATTTTCATTTTTGTTTTGATATTACAGTGATTGAAGGTGTTTGCGTGGAAAACGGCGAAGGCAGAAAGAATTACCGCACACGTCAGCAGGAGTCCATTGAAAAATACTTCCGGCTGCATCCCGACAGTTGCGTGACGGCGGATGAAATTTACCTCTACTTCATGAATTCCGGCGAGAAAATCGGCAAGGCGACCATTTACCGCTGTCTTGACAAAATGGTGGAGAACGGAGAAATCAAGAAATTCATTTCCGACGGCGGCGAGGGAGCCATGTATCAGCTCATCGACGGCGCGGGTGGCTGCGACAGGCATTTCCACCTCAAATGCACCCGCTGCGGCACGGTCATTCACATGGACTGCGAATTCATGGACGAATTCGAGCGCCACATCATGGAGCACCATCATTTCCGTGTGGACAACGGGCGCACCATTATCTACGGACTGTGTGAGGAATGCGGCAAAAGGTAATTCAAAGGTAGAAGGTAGGAGGTAAATGAGGTTGAAACATCGTTTGTTAGTAAAATTTCTGGCAGTTATGCTTACTTTGTCAATGCTGGGAACCGTGCTTTCTGGTTGTTCCGAAGCCGTTCGAAATGCGGATGACGGCAAAATTTCCATCGTGGCGACCATCTTTCCGCAGTATGACTTTGCAAGGCGTATCGCCGGAGACAAAGCTGATATCAAAATGCTGCTCAAGCCCGGCATGGAGGCGCATTCCTACGAGCCAAGCCCCAAGGACATCATCGGCATTTCCAAATGCGATCTGTTCCTCAACGTGGGCGGCGAATCGGAGAGCTGGCTGGAAGCGGTGCTGGAATCGGCTGACAATCCGAGGATGAAAGTCGTGTCTGCGATGGACTGCGTGGAACCCATCGAGGAGGAAACGTCCGAGGGAATGCAGAGCCATGAACATCAGCATGAACACGGCGAGCATGAACACGAACATGAAAACGAGTCCGACTCCGATCACCACCACGACGGGGAGGAGGAGGAAGAATACGACGAGCACGTCTGGACTTCGCCCATGAACGCCATCGCCATTGTCAACAGGATCAATCAGGCGCTCTGCGAGCTTGACCCGGACAACGCGGATTTTTATTGGGCGACAGGTTCCCGCTGCTGTATTTTGTGAGGGAATACGGGCTGGATTATTACGCCGCCTTTCCCGGATGTGCCGCCGAGACGGAGCCAAGCGCGGCGACTGTCGCTTTCCTGATCAACACCGTGAAGCGGGAGAAGGTTCCGCTGGTGCTTTACATCGAGCTTTCCAGCCACAAGGTGGCGGACGCGATAGCCGAATCCACCGGCACGGGAACGGCGCAGTTCAACACATGTCACAACATCTCGGCAAGGGATTTCAGCGCCGGGGAGAGCTATCTCAGCCTGATGCGGGCAAACGTCGAACTTCTGAGGGAGGCATTGAATTGAAGAAACCTATTATCAAATGCAGGGATATTTCTCTTGGATACGAGAACATGACGGTACTGGAGAAGGTCAGCTTTGAACTGAATGAAGGGGATTATCTCTGCGTTGTCGGAGAGAACGGCGCGGGCAAATCCACACTCATCAAGTGCCTTGCGGGGCTGAAAAAGCCGACGGAAGGGGAGATCGTTTTTTCTTCCGGTATATCGCGCAGCGACGTGGGCTATCTGCCGCAGCAGACCGCCATTCAGCGGGATTTTCCGGCATCCGTGCGCGAGGTGGTCATGTCGGGGTGCTTAAATCACAGTCGGCTCATTCCTTTTTACACCAAAGCCGACAGGGAACGCGCTGCCAGACACATGGAAGAGCTTGGCATCACGGAGCTGGCCGACCGTTCCTACCGGGAGCTTTCGGGGGGACAGCAGCAGCGTGTGCTTCTGGCGAGAGCGCTGTGCGCTTCCGAAAAGCTGCTGATACTCGACGAGCCTGTGACAGGACTTGACCCCATTGTAACGGCCGAGATCTACGAAATCATCAAAGAGGTCAACCAAAAATACCATATGACAATCATCATGGTTTCCCACGACGTTAAAACCGCCGTGAGAAACGCGAACAAAATTCTGCACCTTAAACACACCGCCCTTTTCTTCGGCAGCACCGAGGAGTATGTCAGAAGCACGACGGGACGGGAATTCATAGGAGGCTGACGTCAATATGCTTGAAATGCTCTCATATCCTTTTATCATCCGGGCGCTTGTCGTGGGTACGCTTGTGTCTCTCTGTTCCTCTCTGTTAGGTGTGAATCTGGTGCTGAAAAGGTACTCGATGATCGGCGACGGACTGTCGCATGTGGCGTTCAGCGCCATGGCGGTGGCGACGGTGATGAACTGGGCGCCGCTGTCGGTGGCTATTCCGGTGGTTGTCGCCGCTGCATTCCTTCTTCTGAGACTCAGCTCGGGCGGCAGGCTCAGCGGCGATTCCGCGATCGCACTGCTTTCCACGGGCGCTCTCGCGGTGGGTATTTTTATCATCTCCATGAAGTCGGGAGTCAATACTGACATCAACAATTATATGTTCGGAAGCGTACTGGCAATCAATAAGTCAGACGTCACGCTCAGCGTTGTGCTTTCGCTTGCCGTACTTGCACTGTATGTCCTTTTCTACAACAAAATATTCGCCGTTACATTTGACGAACCCTTCGCAAAGGCGACCGGCATCAGGGCGGATTTTTACAATATGCTTATCGCGGTGCTGACTGCCGTCACCATCGTACTCGGCATGAGAATGATCGGCGCCCTGCTGATTTCCTCTCTGATTATCTTCCCGGCCATGTCGTCCATGCGGCTTTTCAAATGCTTCCGGAACGTGGTGATCTGTTCGGCAGCCATATCGGTTTTCTGTTTTCTTTCGGGGCTGATGGTTTCTTACGAATACTCCGCTCCGACCGGCGCAAGCGTCGTGATCATCAATATTGCCGTGTTTGCGGTGTTCTGCGCGGCGGATTTTATCAGGGGAAAAATCGGAAAAACAGCATAAAAAAATGGGCATTGACGCACGGTTTTTAAAAAATTTGTGTTGCAATGCCTTTTGTTTTGAGGTATTATATATTCAGGATGATGACAGTATGATGGGGGAATCGTTTTGGCTTCCACAAAGGAATATCTCGATTATGTGCTCGACCAGCTCAGCGAACTGAGCGATATTTCATACCGCCCTATGATGGGAGAATACATTCTGTATTATCGCGGCAAAGTGTTCGGCGGAATATACGACGACCGTTTTCTGGTCAAAAACGTCGCCGCTGCGCGGAAGGTCATGCCGGAAGCGCATCCGGAACTGCCCTATGACGGCGCAAAGGAAATGCTTTCGGTGACGGACACCGACGACAGGGCGCTTCTTTCCCGTCTCATTACCGGGATGTATGACGAATTGCCCGCCGGCAGGAAAGGGAAAAGAAAAAACAATGGGTAACACTCACAGAATCAAAAAATATTCAATTGCCGCGCTGGCGGTGCTGCTGTTGGGCGCGAATGTCTTCACCGCTTTCCGGACTGTGGAAAACGGGAGAAAGAAGATGGCGCAGGAAAGACCCGCGCCGGTCATATCCGTGTCGGATGAGGTCGCCTCCGAGGAGCCGGTTTCCTCCGAAGAAAAGCCGCTCACCGAGGAGCAAATCAAGGCGGCCGACGAACTGATTCATCAGATGGTGACCTTTTACGGCTGCTACGGCTCCAAAGCCGATCGGAAGGTGGATGATCTGCTGGGTGAACTGAACGGAATCAGTACAGGTCAATGGGAACTCTGGCAGAACATCATGGATTATTGGGACTATATGAATACCGATTTCAGGGTCAATGAAAAGTCCATACCCGAGGGGCTTCCGGAAGGAGATAATCTGTGCATCATTGTTCTGGGACAAAAGCTGGCGCCGGACGGTAAAATACTGTATGAGCTGAACGGAAGACTTCAGCGGGCATTGGAGTGCGCCGAGAAGTACCCGAATGCATGGGTGATGTGCACCGGCGGAGGAACGGCTTCCAGAAACCGCCAAGCGACCGAAGCGGGCCAGATGTGCAGCTGGCTGAAGGAAAACGGCGTGGACAGCAGACGCCTCATCAAGGAAGACAAATCAAAATCCACCGTGGAGAACGCTCTGAACAGCTATGAGATTCTCACCCGGGATTATCCCCAGGTGGATTCCATTCTTCTGGTGAGCAGCCGGTATCATCTGAACTGGGCAACGCTGCTTTTTGAGGCGGGCTTTATGAAATCATCCAAGGAAAAAAACACGCCCATGATCCATGTGACTTCAAATTACGCTTTCCCCATCAACAGCTCTTTTTACAAGTCGAAGTATGACCTTCGCTGGCAGGCGGCGGGGATGTTTGAGCTGATCGGCGATGAATATCTCATGGACGTCTTTTCTTACGATCCGGCATACGAATATTATATGAGGGGCTCGAAACCCAAGCTGTGATGACTTCTGATAAATGGACGGTTTATGATGGAACTGATAACTAAAATCTGCCTTGTGGTGATAATGATTCTCTCATGGGTCTGCTTTGTGGAGGAATTCGCCAATTACTACTTTCTCTACAGAGGCGAAAGGACGAGATTCAGAATTTGGGTCTTTTTCACGATAGGCGTTATGGATACGTTTTTGTTTATAGAATATTTCTTCATAAAATAAAAGAAGGAGATGAACCACCATGAGGCTGCTTATTGCGGAGGACGAAAAATCGCTCTCCAAGGCGCTCACCGTCATTCTCGAAAAAAACAATTACTCGGTTGACGCGGCGTATGACGGCGAAGAAGTGCTGGATTATCTGTCGGTCGGGCAGTACGACGGTCTGATACTCGACGTCATGATGCCCAAGATGGACGGTCTGACAGTGCTCCGAAGGCTGCGCGCCAAGGGCAACAACATTCCCGTCCTGATGCTCACGGCCAAGTCGGAGATAGACGACAGGGTCGCCGGGCTGGACTACGGCGCCAACGATTACCTCACCAAGCCGTTTGACACCAAGGAACTGCTTGCCCGAATACGGGCCATGACAAGAGGACGTTCCGGCTCCCAGAGTTCTGTGCTCACCATGGGGAATATCTCCCTCGACCGGACGACCTATGAGCTTTCCTCCCCCAGCGGGAGCTTCCGTCTGGCCAACAAGGAGTTTCAGGTGATGGAGCTGCTCATGAGCAATCCGAAGCAGCTGATTCCCACCGAACTGATGATGGAAAAAATCTGGGGCTTTGACAGCGATTCCGAGATCAATGTGGTGTGGGCGTACATCTCTTACCTTCGTAAAAAGCTGACCGCCCTGAATGCCGATATCAAAATCAAGGCTTCGAGAAACGCGGGTTATTCACTGGAGGCGGTGGAATAAGACAATGATCAAAAAACTCCGACGCAAATTTATCGCCGTTTCGGTGCTGTCTGTATTTCTTGTGCTGACGGTGATCATGGGCGCGATCAATATACTGAATTACAGCCGTGTGGTGCGTGACAGCGACACGGTGCTGAATATGCTGGCCGAGAACGACGGACAGTTCCCCAAGCGCGGCAGCGGCTTCAAGCACAGAAACCGAAGCTCCGACTGGCTGTTTGACGAGCTTTCGCCCGATACGTCCCCCGAACTGGCGTATGAATCGAGATTCTTTACCGTGCGCATCAGTGCCGACGGTGTAGCCACTTCTGTCGATACCGGCAGGATAGCGGCCGTCGATACCGACACGGCCAAGGAATATGCCAAAGAAGTGTGGGCTGACGGGGACACAAGCGGCTTTTTGTCGAACTACAGATACCTGAAGAAAACCGACGACTGCGACACGGTGATTATCTTCCTCGACTGCCGCAACCGCATCAATTCCTTCCGCACATTCCTGATTTACAGCGTCATGGTTTCCCTGGCGGGAATGGTGGCTGTCGCCGGGCTGGTGCTGCTGCTTTCCAAGATGGTGATGAAGCCGGTGCAGGAAAGCTATGAAAAGCAGAAGTCCTTCATCACCGATGCGGGACACGAGATCAAGACGCCGCTCACCATTATCGACGCAGACGCAACTATCCTTGAAATGGACTGCGGCGAGGACAACGAGTGGATCAGGGATATCCGCGCACAGGTCGGCAGGCTGTCCGCTCTGACAAAAGACCTGATTTATCTTTCCCGCATGGAAGAGGAAAAGCCGCAGGTGCAGATGATCGACTTCCCGCTTTCGGATGTGATCACGGAAACGGCGCAGTCCTTCCAGTCGCTTGCCAAGGTGCAGCAAAAGACCTTTGCCGTGGAGGTCGAGCCGATGCTCAATCTCTGCGGAGATGAAAAAGCCATCACGCAGCTGATTTCCATACTGCTTGACAACGCGCTGAAATATTCCGACGAAAACGGGACGATCTCGCTCAGGGCACATGCCAAGGGGAGAAGCGTCTGCATTGAGGTCTACAACACCGCTGAGCATGTGGACACATCTGCATTGGGCAAGCTCTTTGACCGTTTTTACCGCGCCGACAAGTCGAGAAATTCGCAGACCGGCGGCTACGGCATAGGTCTTTCCATAGCCAAAGCCGTCGTTGAAGCGCACAGGGGAAAAATATCCGCGTCGAGTGCAGACGGAAAATCGCTGACCATTACAGCGATTTTGGGAAGATAATTTTTCATATCTCTGCGAAAGGCTGAATTTTCAATGAAATGGACGGAAAAATACCGCAAGGCGTTTGTGCTGAGCTATGACGACGGCGTTTACCAGGACATACGCCTTGTGGAGATGCTCAACCAATACGGACTGAAGTGCACCTTCAATCTGAATACCGGGATGATGGAGCCTCCTTATGTCTGGGAAGCCGATGGAGTCAGGATCGAACGGATGCCGGCGGAAATGCTGCCGGAGCTGTACAGGGGACACGAGGTCGCCTCACACACGCTTCATCACTGCGACCTGACACAGCTCTCGGACGGGGAAGTGTTTGACGAAGTAAGAGACGACAGGCATGCGCTCGAAAAAATATTCGGAAATAATGTGACGGGCTTTGCCTATCCCTACGGCAATACCAATAAAAAAGTGAAATTTCTGCTGCAACAGTGTGGTGTGCGCTATGCGAGGGGCGTCCGCTCGACACATACCTTCGACATGCCGGAGGATGTGCTGGAGATTTCTCCCACCTGCCGCCACAAGGAGGACGAAATCTTTGACCTCGCCAAGGAATTTATCGCGCTGCAGCCCGACAGCCCGAAACTGTTCCTGCTGTGGGGGCATAGCTATGAGTTTGACATGCAGCGCGGATGGGAGCGTTTCGAGCGCTTCTGCGACCTGATCGCGGGTCACGATGATATTTTTTATGCGACAACCGCGCAGGCACTAAGTGATTAGCGGTTAGTGATTAGTGGTTAGTGATACAAAATAATTCAAGGGCGAAGCCCTTCCGAAATGATTCACTATTCATCATTCACTATTCTCTATTATTTCAGCGCGAACGTATGTGAGCGCGCTTCATGGGGGTGAAATTATGGATAAAAAGCTGCAGGACGCACTTGAGAAGCTCAAGGGCGCAGCAGGTACCATCAGAAGCAAGGATGACGCCATTGACTTCCTTGTCAAAGAAACCAAGCTGCCCAAGGACCAGTGCGAAAAGGCGTTTGAAGCGGTGGCCAAGGTCGATTTCAAAGACCTCGCCGACAAGCTACCCGGAGGCATTGCCGACAAGATTCCTTCCGGCATAACCAAAAAATTCGGTCTGTAATTCTTTTGTCATCGGTTTTTTTCCTGAGAAAAGAATGGATCTGCTCGTCAAATTATGAGCTAATTTTTTTTGCACATGAGTTATTCTTTTATCAAAGATAACTTGTGTGCATTTTTTTGTGCGGAAAGGAAGTTGTGTCATGTCAGTGGTATTTGAGAGAAAGGGCGATACGCTGGTGGCTCTGCTGTCGGGAGAGATCGATCATCACACCGCAGCCGAGTTCCGTGAGAGCATCGACCGCGAGGCGGAGATGGTTCGCCCGGAGCTGCTTGTGCTTGATTTCGGGGGAATCGGATTTATGGATTCCTCCGGCATCGGTCTGATCATGGGAAGGTATAAGAACGCAGCGGCTTATGGCGGCACAGTCCGTGTCGTCAATGCCCCTCCGATGATTCAGCGGATGATGAAGCTCGCCGGGATAGGCAGGCTTGATGTGATTTAAAACGATATTAATTAAAAATTTACAAATAATTTTAATTAATCTAATAAATAATTATTAATTGATGGAAAAGTGAGGATATAATAACAAATGAGAGCTAAAGCAAAAAACGAAATGAAGCTGGTCATTCCCAGCAATTCGGCAAACGAGAGCTTTGCCCGCACTGCCGTGGCAGCGTTCATGGCGCAGCTTGACCCGACCATCGAGGAAATGACCGACATCAAGACGGCTGTTTCCGAAGCGGTGACCAATTGCATTGTTCACGCCTACCGTGACACCATCGGCAATATCTGGATAGAAGCCAAGATCTATGACGACGGGCGGATGTGCGTGTCGGTCAGGGACAAGGGCTGCGGCATTCCGGACGTCGCAAAGGCGAGGGAGCCGCTTTTCACGACCGGAGACAGTGAAAGGGCTGGTCTGGGCTTTGCCGTGATGGAAAGCTTTACCGACAAGCTGCGCGTGCGTTCGGCAGTCGGGAAGGGAACCACTGTCACGATGGAAAAGCGCATCGCGCAGAGATACCGCCATGACGGCTGAGCAGGACAGGCTCGTCACGGAAAACATGGGACTCGTTCACGCCTGTGCACGCCGGTATATGGGACGCGGTATTGATTACGACGACCTCTATCAGTCGGGCTGCGAGGGACTGGTGAAGGCGGCGGCGGGTTATGACGGGAGCCGCAGCGTGCGGTTTTCCACCTATGCCGTGCCTGCGATACTGGGCGAGATACGCCGTCTGTTCCGGGACGGAGGAACGGTCAGGGTGTGCCGCAGTCTGCGTGACTTAGGACTCAGGATACGCCGCGCCGAGGAGCAGTTCCGCCATACCGAGGGGCGTGATCCCACGGTGAGCGAGCTTGCCGAAAGGCTTCAGGTGGAGCCGGAGGACATTGCGGAGGCAATAGACGCTTTGCGCCCGGTGCTTTCACTGACAGCGGAACGCGACGGCGAGGAATTCGAGGAGGACGTTCCCTCGGAGAGCTTTGATGAAACGCTGGTGGATCTGGTGGCCCTCCGGGAGGTCATTTCCACGCTGAAGGCTGACGACCGGGAGATTATCCGGCTGAGGTATTTCTGCGGAAAGACACAGTCGTATGTCGCTGCGTTTTTGGGAATGAGTCAGGTGCAGGTTTCGAGACGGGAGAGAAAAATAATAAACGCCATCAGGGAACAGCTTTTCGGTTGATAAAGGCGTCTTTTTGCACATTAATATGCGCCTTTTCTTTAATCAATTGTAAACTTATTTTTTTCGGCTCTTTATACAGCATTTTATTGACAAAAATCTATTGCAAAAATATATTTTATGTAGTATAATGATCATGGGTTAGTGATGCACTCAGTATCACTGAAATGGGCAATTTCCGCGTGTTATTGCCTTAACCGATGTGCTCCGGGTTTAGTCCTACGATCCCGGATATTCCGAAAGGAATTACATAGAATAAAAAGCGTAAACTTCATGTACAATTATGTATTGTCTGCCCGGTCGGCTTTGCTTGCAGCACGGTTCACGGGCGGACGGTGGTAACTTTTTAATCTTATTTGAGGTGATATGAAATGCCGCGTATAATCAACGGTGAAAAGAACAACATCGTAGGAGAGAACATTCGTATTCTTCGTGTTACACGCAGAATGAGTCAACAGGATCTTGCCGACAAGCTCGACGAGAAGGGTGTTTATGTATGCAGAGGTTCCATTTCCAGAATTGAAGACGGTCTGCGTACAGTTACCGATATTGAGCTGAAGGGATTTTCAGAGGTCTTCAACGTAACGGTGAACGATCTGTTTGTTGAGCGTGATGTTTTTGGTGAGCAAGTAAGATAGTTTAAACTTCAGGCTATTTTGGTAATGGAATGGCAAATGGGTTAAGTTCGGATGATTTGTCAATTTAACGTGTAGGATACTTTTGCTGATTCATTAAAAAAATATGCAGTGCAATGCCCGATAACATGGCTTATTCAGCTGTGTGCCGGGCATTATCGTTTTTTCGGGCTGGTTATTGAATGGTGCGGTCGCCGAATTATTAAGAAAACTTAAAGATTAAAAAAATCACTTGACATATTTTGAATAAAGTGTTACCATATTCTCAAATGATCAAGTGCAAAGGAGTGTGTTCAATGCGCAAGCTTTATGATATTACGGGGTACACAAAATTCTGAGGACTTTTTTATAACGTGTTTGTCGTTGTAAAAATGTCGTCGGGTTTGTTGTGCCAATAGATTATTTTGAAATTTTTTATATTGGCAGTTATCCTGATAACATCATACTGTGTTGCGTTAATTGGACTGCGCCTTTTTATATTTCATATGACAATGTTTCCCAAACTGCGTTTTGGACGTGTGTGACAGATGCCGTTTTTCTGCTTTTTGGGTTTGCATTTTCTGAAATGACTGAAAGACCTGCATGCTTTTCCTATTATCTTGTTGTCGGGGTTATCGGAAGGGATCGCGGGCTTTTTTTGTTTGCTTTCCCGTGTGATGCAATGTATTTGAAAAGCAGGGAGGGTATTACCTATGCAAATGACCTATAAAGTATTTATTATCGAAGAAGACGGCTGTATGGCAGAGAACATCGAAGCGCTGCTCGTACAGTCGGGTTACGTTATCAACTACGCTTCCACCGGTCTGGACGGAGCGAAGGTGGAGCTGCTTTGTTCCTGTGAACGCCCCGAGGCGGTGGACGGCGCTCTCGAAAGCGCGGAGCGTGACATCAGGCACTGCCGCAAGAGCAAGGCGAGAATTCTCTCCTATCGTGACCTTGAGCTGAATCTTGACACCCGCGAAGTGACTGTCAGAGGCGTTCACATCGCTCTGACTTCCATTGAGTACGGCATTCTTGAAATGATGCTCAAAAGTCCCTCCAAGGTGTTCAGCAAGATCAGCATTTTCGAGACGGTATGGGGTGAAACCTATTACAGCGAGGACAACACCGTCAACGTCCACATGAGCAATCTCCGCGCCAAGCTCCGACGCGCAGCGGACGGTCAGAACTACATCCAGACCGTCTGGGGACAGGGATACCGGCTTGCTCCCGAGGCGGCGTAAGCGCTCGCTTTAAAGAATAAAAAAGCAAGCAGCCTCCGGATGCGGTATCATAAAACCGAAAACTATTTTTATTCCGACCTTGCATTCAAAAATGCCGGTCGGAATTTCGTTTTGTTTTTGTCGGAAAAGCATAGACAATATGTGAACTTGATGATAAAATAATTATATAATTGATATGTGAGGGAATCGCTATGGGAACTGTAACAAACTTTATGAACATACGCGCCGGTGAATGCAAGGACTTGAACGAGCTTTATCAGTTTTTCAGTCAGCATGAAAATAACATGGTCGGTTTTGATATTATTCTGAAGGAACTTCTGGAAAAGCATCACGTCACAGTTGACCAATTTATCAGCAGTTTTGGAAGAACCAGTGGGAGATACATATTAAAATGGCTGAATGGAGAAGCTGCCCCATACAAGAGAGGCGAGTTTATCAAAATTGCGATCATCCTCAAGCTGAGCCTCGACGAAGCCAATGCGTTCCTCACACGTGCTTGCGACTGCGGAAAGCTCTATCCCAAAAATATTGACGACGCCGCGTGCATTCATGTCCTTCTTCATCACCTCGATTATAACGACTATCTGAGGGCAAAAAAACTGATGAGAAACGAGATTGAAGAAATCACCTATCTCAAGACCAAGGAGTTTTTTCCTGCGGAATACAATAAGCGACGCGATGCGCTGGTGAAAAATGGAAATGTGAATTATTACAAGGAAGTGGCGGAACTCAACCAGCATTTTTTTGAAAAAGAGAAACCGATACAGCAGAGAAAAGACCGGCTGTTTACCAATGCATGGAATACAAAGGAAAAATATCTGCGTCAAATGCTTTTTGATAAGGCCAAAAGAGAGGAAATCACTTTTGTTGACACAGAGGTTTTGATGAACAACCTCTGTGAAACAACCGATATGATCAAATATGTGCGTGACAACTGGGAAGCGATTCTCACTTCCAATTACCGGCTGCTCGATTATATTGACAAGCTCTTTGACAATTGTGAATTCGTCAGAAAGAACGGGAAAAGAGTCGATAACATCAATGCGCTTGTGACTTACTATATGGAGGCAGGTGTGATTGATCAATCCGTTGGAAATAAACTGACAACATTCTTTTCCAGGATCAAAACCAACGGCGCGACAGAAATTGACCGCAATTACATTATCCTTCTCGGTATCCTGTTTGAGATGGATGTGGAAAGCATCAATACAATGATGGATTTAGCCCATATGGAGCATCTGTGCGCCAAAAAATACGGAGAGGCCACGATCATTTCCGCTCTTGGACAGGGCAAAAGAGCGCCGATTGATGTTCTGGATATATTATCCATTACTTATTATTCAGATATTGTCAGCGTCAAGCAGTTATTATTGAAGCTCTTTTCCAAAGATGAATTAAAAGATTATCAGCTTATTTAGTGACAACCAGCTTTATGCTGACAAGGTAACAGCAAAGCAAACAGGCGGTGTCAGGAATTCAATCCTGACAAAACGCCTGTTTTTTTTGTATACAGATGAAAAAATGGATGTACAGTCGTGTAATATACTTTTTCATGTACCCGTGATACACTGAGTACAAAGGATGACAGAGATGCAGCCCCATAGTCTTCCGGAGATGCGAACAGTCGTGTAATATACTTTTTCAAGTACCCGTGATATACTGAGCACAAAGGATGACAGATACCGTATCAAACGCAAGAGAGGCAGCTAAAAAGATGAAGGAGGGAAAACCCATGAGCTGAATGAAATACCATCTCAAATCGTTAGCCTTATTTCCAGAATACAAAACATCAAAAATTCACAAAAGGAAGGTCATCAAAATGAAGACAAAGACATTATCATTGACACTTGCATTACTGTTGATTTTCGCTATTTTCCCATTATCCGCCAGTGCCGCGTCTTATGCGCCCGGCGTATATGTGGTCAATGTCGCCGCGGGATCAAGAATCAGAAGCAAAGCCGATCAGAATTCCTCTTTGGTAGGAAATATCCAGAAGGGAACAAGATTTAAAGTCACGGAAATCAAAGGCGATTGGGGATACACGCCCCACATAAAGAC
>ONID01000029.1 GCA_900317765.1 uncultured Eubacteriales bacterium
AAAAGATGACGCCGCGTGCGTTTTGTTATCTATAAATTAAAAGAATTTTCATATTTGATATTGATATTTTACATCCGCATACTTTATAATGTATTATATTATTGATTAAATGGAGATGGTTATTTGTTTGAACCTATTATGGCGAAATACAGGGATGAAATACTCGCCGATCTGAAAAAATTGGTGGCAATCCAATCGGTTGCCGTCCCGGACTGCGACATCGAGGGGTATCCCTTCGGATACAGATCCGCCGAAGCTATCCGATTCATGACCGGACTCGCCCATCAATTCGGCTTTTCCACTGAGAACTGCGACAACTTCGCCTGTCACGCCCAGCTTGGGGAAGGCGGCGACGAGGATTATGCCGCTGTGCTCTGTCATGTGGACGTCGTTCCCGTCGGCGAAGGCTGGCACTCCGATCCCTTCACGCTCACCGAAAAGGACGGCTATCTCTACGGCAGAGGCATCGCAGACGACAAGGGCGCCGCTATGATCGCCCTCTATTGCATGAAGGCAATGAAGGACAACGGCGTTCCCATGAAGCGTCCCATCCGCTGCATTTTCGGCGGCGGTGAGGAAATCGGCATGGACGATATGGGACATTATTTCTCCAGGCACGCCCTTCCCACCTTCGCCTTCACACCCGACGCGGATTATCCCGCCTGCAACTGCGAAAAGGGCATCCTTCACCTGCATTTCACGGGCAGCACCGACCCTGCGCTGCTTTCCGTCAGGGGCGGTGACGCGATCAACTGCGTGGCTGAAAGCTGTACCGCCGTGATCTCCTGCGATGAACCAACCGCCAACGCCATCGCCTCGCTGATCAACGCGAGCGACGCGGAATGCGTTGTTTCGAAAGAGGGCGAAAACAGATTCGCCTTCGCTGTCAAGGGGGTATCTTCCCATGCGATGTGTCCCGAAAACGGCGTGAACGCCATTAATTATCTGCTCACCGCCGCAGAAAAAGCCGGCGTCTGGTCCGAGGGCAGCGCTGAAGCCTTCTTTGCGGAAAAGATCTGCATCGGCACAAGGGGCAAGGCACTGGGAATTGACTGCTCCGACGAGCTTTCCGGCGAGCTGACCTTCAATGTCGGTCTGACGGAAGCCCATGACGGAAAATCCTCCGTCAGCGTGGACATCCGTTATCCTGCCACGCTCGACAGCAAGCCCATTATCGCCAAAGCCCAAGCCGAAGCGGCAAAGTACGGGATGACGCTCGAAGTATTGAACGACAACCCGCCGCTTTACGTTCCCGCCGATCACCCGCTGATCAGGACACTCGGCGACTGCTTCACCGAAATCACCGGAAAGCCCATGATTCCCGTCTCCATGGGAGGCGGAACCTACGCCCGCGCACTTCACGGCAGAGGCGTGGCGTTCGGTCCGGTCTTCTCCGACGCAAAGCAGCCCTGCAACCTGCACATGTCCGACGAAAATCTCTCGCTCGACGAATTCATGCTCCACGCCGAAATATGCTACAGAGCGATGTGCCGGCTCGCAGTGCTTGACAGGGAAAATGGATAAGCTGCGCAGCTCCTTCCGTCAGCTCGGCATCACGCGGGGCGATCTGATCCTTCTGACCGGGCTGCTGGCGTTTTCGGGGATTCTCGGGTTGATTCTTGCCTTGCGTCAGCCGGAGCCGGAATACGTTTCGGTCAGGGTGGACGGAACAGAAGTTGCCCTGCTGCCGCTCGACAACGACTGTGTGTACAGGATCAGTGACGGCAATACAATTGAAATTTCCGGCGGCAGCGTCCGCATGACCTATGCGGACTGTCCCGACAAAATCTGCGTGAAGACCGGCGCGATCTCGCAGAGCGGACACTCCATTGTCTGCGCTCCCCACAAGGTCGTGGTGCTGATTACAGGCGGAAACGACCGCAGGTCTTACGACGCGATTACAAACTGAACAATAAAAAGGATGATCAAATATGAACAACGACGCAAAAACCTTCAGCTATCTGGCCTATGTCGGCCCGCTTTTTCTGGTGGGTCTTTTCAGCGACATCCGCAGGGATCCTACCCTCCGTTTTCACCTCAATCAGGGACTCGTTCTCTTCCTCTGTGAACTGGCGGGAATGATCATTCACTCCATCGTCAATTCCATACTCGGCGGAATCATTCTGCTGAATATTATTCCGGCGCTGTTGTTCGTCTTTATCGGTCTGATCTCTCTGGCACTCTCGCTGATCGGCATTTTCAATGTCGCCGGAAACCGTCTCAGTCCGCTGCCTGTGATCGGCGTAATCACCCTTCTCAAATAATTTAGGAGTGATGGTTTTGTCTGTCAGTAAGCTCAGACTTTGTTCCTTTGCGCTGGTGCTCTCGCTGCTGTTGTCCTGCGTCACCGGCTGCGGAAAGGACAAGAAGCGCAATTTTGTCATGAGGACATTCAGCACGCTCGGTTCCGAAACCGACGCGGCTCCCTATTCCCAAATCATCGCCGAATACACCAAGACACACAAAAACGTCGTCATCAACGATACATCCACCTCACGCTCGGGAAGCTACAAGATGGAGCTTTCACTGCCCTCCACCTACCGCGGGGCAGGTACGCCGGATGTGATCTATTATTCGGCTGTCAGCGATATGAGCGAGCTTGCCGATTTCTTCATGACTGTGGACGATATACGCAAGGATTATCCCAAATTCGCCTCCAACGTCTCCGAAGCAGCCCTGAACAGTGCCGCCGCCAGCAACGGCGGACGGTATTGCATTCCTGTCCGGGGTGAATGGCGCGGCATCGTCATCAATGCCGCCATGTTCCGCAGAAGTTCATTGCGTATCCCTGAGAAATGGGACGATATTGTGCGCGCCGCGCTGCATTTTGAAAAGAACAAAAAGATTTCGCTCTTTGCCAACAGCCTCGACGACAGCGGGCCGCTGGTGGAATACATGGTGCGCGGTCTGGGCGGCACCGAATCTCTTTATTCGGCGATGAAGGGCACGCCCGACAAACACTGGAACACCGTCCTCGAAGCCATCCGGGTTCTCGACGAACTCAACGCTTTTCCGAACATGTCCAAAGGTTCGTTTGACGGGCTGGTTTCCCCTTCCGATCTCAAACACACTTCCGCCGGCAACCCCCCCTCTCCCGTTGATCTTTTCAACAGCGAAAAGGCAGCCATTCTGCTGATGGACAACTCCATGTGCGGACAGATCGACGTCGATATCGACACCAGCTACATAGTGCTTCCCGAAGTGGGCAGCACCACTCCCCTGCCGGAAATCACCACGGCTTCCAATTCCTATCCCACTCACGAGCTGTCCGGTCCGGTATATCCGCCCATGACAGCCAACACACTGCCTTCCGAAACGACCACCTCCGCCACCGCCCGTCGTTCACCTGATCCCACTCAGCCAGGGAACCTTCGAGTTCCCGGGAACTCGAAGGTTTCGGATTCCGACTCGCCTGCCGGAGCAACCGAAAACGGTCTGTATGTGGACTTCACCGAAGGCTTCTACATCACCAAAAAGGCATACTATGACAAGACCAAGCGGGACGACGTGATCGAATTTGTGGAGTTCTTTCTGAAGGAAGACAATGTCACAAAACTCTGCAACAATTATCAGGCGCCCTCTTTGAGTAAAATATCCAAAGAATCCAGGGACAGCCTGACCAACAAATCCAACATTTACAACGGCGTTATCAGATCGGTGGAAACTGCCCGCAGCTTCATCGTCAGCACACAGACGCAGGAAAACAGCTTCTTCTGGGAACACTGCTCCATGGCTGTCGCATGCATGTCAAAGGGGATTCTCACCAAAAACGAAGCCCTCGGCATGATCGCCGACACACAGATGACCATTAAAGATATTTACAACAAACGCTGATGAAGGATTCTTCAGATCGGGAACTGTCACCAAGGAAAGGAACTTGATTGATGTTTAAAAACATAACCACCGGCGGCATGAAGCTGATCATGTCGGCGGCAGTTATCGCCTGCGTCGCAGTGATGGTCTTATCCGCTGCGGCTGCCTCCAGTATGTATCTTCCTAAGGAAGACGAATTTACCTCCACGCTCGGGAAGAATCTCTCGACACTCTGCAAAAACTCGGGACACAGTCTCAGCGCAACGCAGTTGGCTATCATCGAAAACGCCGAGATCAAAGCCATTGAATACAAGACCGATTCCGACGGAAACAGGCTCTTTTCCGCAAAGATCAGACTCATGGCACCGGAGGAAAACGCCGGACGTTATTCCGACACCGAACCGCTGGAGTATCTCAAAACCAACGCAGCCGGAATGTTCACGGGTTCCGCGGAGGAAATCGAGATCCTGGGTCTGTGCAGCGGAGGCGAAGGGGATCTTCTTCCCGCTGTGGATGTGGAAACGCTCGGCAAAATCGCCGACGCTGCCGAAAGGGCATGGAAGAACGAACAGCTGACCTCCAGCAGAAACTTTGAATACGCCCTCACCGACCTGATTATTCCCGAGCCTTTTGAGGACAGGAAAATCGGCGAAGGCAAGGAGTACACCTCCGCTTATACCGGCTGGCTTGACAGATGTTCCTCCCGCTTTGCTTCGGAAGGACTGACGGTGTCCAAAGACGGCAAACAGTCGTCCGATTCCGCCGATATACGGGAAGCCATGGAACAGGTGATCACGCCCTATCTCTGTTCTGTCAGAAACGTTTCACTGAAAAGCAGCGAGGACAAAAACGGCTTTATCACCCTTTCCTTTGATTCTTTAGACGTTGTCGGAACGCTTTCCTCCGCCAAAAAGCCCTCCGTTGCCGCACTGAACAAGCTGTGCGGCGTATACTCCGACGAAAGGGCGCTCAAGGTGACGGTCAACATCGACATTGTCGATCTTCTTGACAGCGGCGACAGCATGTCGCTTCCCTTCTTCAATATTATCCGCGCCATCACCCGCTACGGTTCCTCCATCGGCGCTTCTGTCGCCAAGGTCAAGATACCGGAGTCCTCCCAGGTCATTGCGGGAAAATCCAACGGTCAGTGGCCTATCGAATTCAAGCGGAACAAGGGCGACGGAAATATTATTCTTGACGTCATACAGATCGCCGATTCGGGTGAGGAAGTGCCGGTTCTCAAGGTATTTCTCACTGACGGAGGGAAAATCACGGTATGCCTCAAACAAGGCAGGTACCGTCTGAATTTGGCGGTCGGTTCCACCTACTACGGCGGCAAGGAATTGTTCGGGGCTAACGGCATCTACATGAAGGACACGAAAAATATCTACACCCTTCCGTCAACCGATCTGAAATCCGTCATCGTCGAAAAACAACCGGGTGAAAGCCTTAAATTTACCGATTATCTGCTCGGTCAGGGCATTGATCCCTCCCTCATTGACAAATCCGCGTTCTGATACTCTTCTGTCTGCTCAAAAAACTCCCCGATACCGTTTTCTGCGGTCATTCGGGGAGTTTCATTATTTGTTGTCGGACGCTCGAAGCGTGACGGTCAGCCGATGTTGACATCCACCTGGTAGCTGCCGATTGCCCAGCAGTTGGAACGGTTTTTGACCGAAACAAGGGCGTTCACGGTGCATTTGCCGGTGACCGTCTCCATGCCTTTCATATCCGCTTCGATGATGATGTCGCTGTCGGTCAGCTTTTCCACCACATAGGCCGGTCCTATGATGCGGATGTTGTCGATGGATTTGGTCTTGAAGCTCACTTTTCGCGTGCCGGTGTAATTGATGATGTCAAATTTTGAATGGTTGGAATTGACGTCGATCGATTCCACCTTGTATTTTGACAGATCTATATCTACCTTGATTTTGTCTATCTTTTCCGATATTTCCAGTCCCGTGCTCAGCGACAGCGCAAAATTATAGCTGTTGGTTCCCTTGCGCAGCTTTGAAATGTCGATCGCACCCGCCGTGTAGGTTTCCTTCAGGTTGTTGATCGCGTCGGGTGAGCCTGAGATGGTCAGCGTACTCGGGGAAATGAGGATCGGCAGCTTGGACGCGTCGAAATTCGAGGGCGCGTTTTTGAAGGACACATCCACCTTGAATTCCTTGGTCGTCCGGATGGGAATTGTCACCGACACCATTTCGGTGACGTCTGTCGTCACCGTGATATGATTCAGATTGAGCGGGTCGCCGTTCTTGTTTAAAAATACAATGCTGCCGTCGAAGGTCTCGCCGTCGGTCAGTTCTTTATTGATTTCCGCGGTGACGATAACCGAATCAATAAGATTGACTTCGGTCTCCGGGCCGTATATGCTCACGGTTGACACATTCGTGTAGGGTGTGCCCATCGTGAGATTGGAATCGGGCGGAATGGTCGCGCCCACCGCCTTCACGTTCGACACGGTGAATTCCTTTTCGACAAACCGGTCAAACCGGACGTAGATCTGCTGCGAATTCTGCTCTATCTTGACGTCGAGCAGCGGATTCTTGCAGGTGACCAGCAGCGTGAAATCGTAGGATCCCGGCTTGGAAATGCTTTTATTCGCCGAGGCCACCGCCGAAAAATCATTCGCTGTAAGCTGGGAAAGAAGATACTTCCTGCCGCTTACCTTGACGTCAAGCTCCAATTTTCGCAGCGACTCCGGACTGATGATCTCGACAAAGTCCAGACCGAAGTTTTCTTTGATGGTATCTACGTTGATGGTGATCGGCACCGCCGAAACCGTCTTTGTCTCCACCGGGCTGATATTGATCGCCAGCGTCGCCCACATCAGCACGGAACAGATCACCGACAGCGTCACAAGAAATTTTTTGTTGTAGAACCACGGACGATTGATAAAGCCCCGGATTTTTCTGTAAACGGCTATCATCACATGTCTGCCGCCCGTTTGTTTGTTTCCCATTGCAATCAGTCCTTTTATTATTCGGAAAACATCTGTGTGCTCTTATCATTCTTTGCTTTCCGGCTGCTCATGCCATTCTTCCGAAGCATCCGGCTCTTGTCTGACAACGGCTTCGCCGTCATTCTTCTTCATCCCGGAGGGTTTCCGGATGAGCTTTTTCTTGACCTGCGACAGGATGGGAATTTTGTTGCCCGGTTTCTGCTCATTATTCCTGCTCGGCAAAAGCACCTGCATCAGCTCCGATGTGAATTCCGTCGCGGTTTCAAACCTGCTCAGCTTGCCGCCTACCGCAATGGAGAGCTGTCCTGTCTCTTCGCTCAGCACCACCACCACGGCGTCGGAATTTTCGCTCATGCCTATGGCGGCACGGTGACGGGTGCCTAATTCCATCGAAATATTCGTGCTCTTGGTCAGGGGCAGTATGCAGCCCGCGGAATACACCCTTCCGTCCCGGATGATCACGGCGCCGTCGTGCAGCGGCGCTTTATTGAAGAATATGTTGGAAATCACTCCCGCGTTGGGCATGGCGTCCACCTGCGTACCTGTCGCAGCGATGTCGTTGAGCATATCCTCCTGCTCAAAGACCACCAACGCGCCCATCTTCTGCTTTTGCAGTGTGCGGAAGGCCTCCACCACGCCGTTGATGGCATTCAGCTGCGCCTCGTGAGGGTCGTCCTCTTCGCCGAAAAGACTCCCCACCGAAAATTTGCTGCGTCCCATGTGCTCGAGAAAGCTGCGCAGTTCCGGCTGGAATACGATGATGACTGCCAGAATTCCGTTATTGACGATAATGTCGATAATATACAGCAGCGTATTGAGCTTGAGCCATGACGCCAGCAGATAGGCGACAAAAATCACCAGTATTCCCTTCATCAGCTGCTGTATCCGTGTGTCACGGACGAACACGATGAGATAATACACCAAAAATGATACTATGATTATATCCAACAGGTCAAAGATCGTAAAGTATGTAACAAGGCGCTTTAATATTTCAAAAAAGTCATTCACCATTGAAAATCACCGTTGAGACAGTCAGTTTATTCCGATAAAATATCCTCTTTTTATTCTATCACACAACCCTAATACTTTTCAAGCGCTTTTTACTTTTTTTTTATAAAAAAACACCCTTCCGCTCTGCCCGCTCCGCAAGCAAAGAAGAAGGGTGAAAATCTGATTTTTTGAATGAATCCTTATCTCGGCTGTCCCTTCGGGCCGACGTACTGTGCGCCGCCGAATGCAAGAATCAGCATGAAGATGGTATTCAGGAAAAGCAGTCCGAATCCGAAGGCAATGCCCTTGCCAAAAGACTTGGCAAGTCTGAATGTCAGCATAATGCCATAAATGATATTCACGATCGGAATCAGGAACAGAAGGAACTTCCAGCCGTTTCCGTCGGCAATCTTACATAATGTATAGATATTGTAAATCGGAATCAGTGCCTTCCATCCTCCCTGACCTGCCTTTTTGAAGATCAGCCACATGGCCACGATCGACAGCACAAACACGATAATCGTTGCGGGAGCGGTGGATTGCAGCTGCTCCTGCAATTGCTCTGTGCTCTGGGTAACTGTTGCATTGTAAGCATCAAGAGAATTTGTCATATTTGTCACCTCCTCTTTTTTTATTGATTAACTGCATTATATATCAATTATTTCCAAAAGTCAATATCTTTTGATAAAAAAATATATTCAAATATGCAAAAAACAAAAAGCAGTCAAAAACAAACGAAACCGGAGCACATCACTGACGGCATGCGCTCCGGTTTCCATATGCTGTTGCATTATATCTTTTCAGGCAGTATCATCGTAATTCTGGTGCCTTTTCCGACAGTGGATTCGGCTGTGACGCTGCCGCCTAACTTCTCTATCACCGAACGGGTGATAAAGAGTCCCATGCCTGTCCGGCGTCCTTCTTCATTGGGCGCGTTGTCCCCCATGAAGCCTGCCATGAAGATGTGCGGCAGATCGTCGTCGGATATGCCGCAGCCGCTGTCATCCACCATCAGGTGAATCATGCTGCCTTCCTTCTTGGCGGATATGGCGATCTTGCCGCCCAGTCCTGTGAATTCCACCGCGTTGAACACGACCTGCGTCAGCGCGAAAATCAGCCAGCGCTTGTCCGTGACAATGTCTATGTCGAGCCCTTTCCAGAGAAGTCCGATGCGCTTTTCCATAAAGAAGGGTGAAAAACGTCTGAGACATTCCTTGACCATCGCGGAAAAATTGTACTTTTTCAAATCGAGGTTTTCCTTGATGCTGTCAAGCATTGTGAAATAATAGATTCTGTCGAGCATGGCGTTGACGTATTCGGCTTCCCTGCCGATAGAATCGGCTGTTTTCTTGTCGCCCAGCGCTTCCACCTGCTTGAGCAGACGTATGGCGGCGGGTTTCGCATCCGACGCCCACACCTCCACGCAGTCGCTGTAGAGTATCTCGTCGTCGCTCATGTGGTCGAAGAATTCCTCTATCTCCTGCCCTCTTTCATCGCGCTTGGCCGCATAGGCGCTCCTGATGGGCTGAGGCTGCACCGGTTCCACCTTTTCGGTTTTGCTGAGCTCTACCTTGCGCGGCTCGGATGCCGTCACCGTCGCATCCACTCCTCTGAAGGGAATCGACATGACCGGTCCGCCGATCGTCTCCGCAGGCTCCGGCGTAATGACCTGTGGCGCAACCGTTTGCGCCGCAAATCTCACTTCGTCATGAACCGGCTGTGACGGTGCGTCAAACATCATGACCGGCTTGCCGATGGCATTTTCATCGTAAAGCACCGGCGCACGGTTGACGGGTTCCGACGGTGTGGGACGGAATTCAAAACGGGAGGGATTCTGACGCCTGAATTTCTCCGGCTCTCGCTGCTGCGTTTGTGATGTGTAGGGATCCGGCGTGACCGTGTACTCTATGCCGTCATCGCGGAAGTCCTGTTCGTCGCTGTATGCGTTGGCATCCTGGAAGCCATCGGCTTCCTGGAACCCGTATTCATCCCGGTAGTTGTCCTCGTCGCTGAAATTCATGTCATCGGCGAATCCGTTGTCCCTTATCTCCTCGCCGTAATCCTGGCTGTCGTATGTACCGACCGGGCTGTCGCCTGTGTTGTAATCCTGCGCTTCATCCTGATAACCGTAGTCGCCCGGATTATCGTCGTAAAAATTGTACTGCTCCGGAGGGTATTCCGGCGGCGCCTTGCGGGACATGATGAAGTCTGCTATGATCAGGCCCGCCATCAGCAGAAATCCTACCGCCACAGAGATCAGGGCAATCACTCCCCCGGCTCCCGTTACCGCATCGATAATAATGCCTAACAGCGACACAAAAGCAAACACCATAAATCCCGCTGCAAGTATGCGCTTTTTCTTGTCCATATCCCTGATGATCGGGATCTTGTCAAGAAGCGAATCCAAGAAATTCATAATTAACATTCAACCTCCGTTTTTCTCGGCATGAACCTTAAACGAACAGTTCATACAGACACTTGTCTATTATAACTCAACAGACGTTTCAATGTCAATTATATAATTATTAAATATTTTTTCGATATGTTCAAAAAATGCCGTCATTTCGAAGATTCCGTGTAGTTAACAATATTTTTACATATCTTCTCATTCTGTCTGCGACATTATCCGCTGATATCTTGACATTGTATGACTGACAATCTTCCGGATGAAGGCGTCCGCTTTCTCTGAGAGAACCCTGATTTTCAGCAGCCGGAACAATACCTGTCTGATCTTGTCGATCATGGAGCACACGAACCAGATGATCAACACCGTTGCGACAATATACAGAAGCGATCTGATGACGCCGGTCTGTTCAAAGCCCGAGAGATGATTTCTCAGCAGCTGAAGATTATTCCTGTGCAAATGGATGATATAGACTCCAAATGCCGAGGAAGAAAAGAAGGAAATGACCTTCGCCGTCTTTTGACCGCATTTCATCTTTGCAAACAAAACAAACAATGCAAGCGAACACAACAGGATGGTAGGTGTGTAGTATTTGACAATGAATGAAATCATCGGACCGTAATGACCTGTATGATCATAGAGATAGGTGGTGATGAGTTTCAGCACCAGAGAAAGCAGCACGCAGACGACATACACTGCCACGCAATACCGCGGTCTGATCTTTTCCGCCAGTCTGTATTTTTTGATATATGCCCCGGTAAAATACATGATCATCAACCACAGCGGACTGTAGCCGCTGTTCAATCCGAACATGCTGTATCCGCTTGTTATGGGATCATTCACGTTGCCGAAATCATACTTTTTCATGGTGGAAAGCATCAGCATCAGCGAGAATACGATGACAAACAATAAAATCATGAGCGAATGCTTTTTGAAATCCATCTTATCCACTAAGCTGTTGATGTACGGAGTGAACAGAAACAGCACAAAATACGACGTGAAATACCAATATTTATCCGACATCACCGGAAACAACGACGTGAACATCTGCGTATCATCCACCGACGAAGGATCGATCATTTTATAGATCAGATTGAATAATACCAGGTAAAACACAACCTCTATCCACAGCTGAATGATGCCGGAAAGCTTGAATTTCTTGCCGTATCCCACATATCCGGATATCAGGGCATAGCAATTCACCGCACAGTAGCAGGCGATCTCCAGCAGCCACATGGTGCCGAATACGGGTGTTATTCCGTCAATGTCGTCCAGAAACCATCCGTTTCCCAACACATGCAGCGTGACAACCATTATCATTGAGACAATGCGCAGCAGATCTATTCCGTAATTTCGTTTTTGGTCTGTCATGGCGTTTCCTCCGTTGTTATTGTTTTTTTTCCGATCCATTAGCCGCTGTCTGCTTCGCTCTCACGTCCAGCATGAATCTGCTGCCCTTCCCTACTGTGCTTTCCACGCGCAGCGGTATTGCCAGCATGTCGGCCGCTTTCTTGGTCAGATACAGCCCCAGTCCGCTCGATTTCTGCCCGATCCTTCCGTTCAGCCCGGTGTAACCCCGTTCAAAAATCCGCGGCAGATCCTCCGGCGCAATGCCGATACCGGTATCTGAGATATACAGAAATCCGTCCTTCATACCGATGGAGACAGTCCCCGCAGAGGTGTATTTGACCGCGTTGGAAATAAGCTGCTCTAAAATACAGCCAAACCACTTCTTGTCCGTTACGATGTTCTCTTGTACCTCGGTATAGTCAAGACGCAGCTTTTTTTCCAGAAACAGCGGCGCGAATTTCCGCACCGTTTCCCGTATCAGCTCGTCAAGACTGTACTCCCGTATCACAAGATCATTCGAGCCTCCCGAAAGGCGGATGTATTGCAGCACCATGTCTACATATTGCTCAATCCGCAGCAGCTCCGCCAGCAGCAGCCTGTTCTCAGGACTGTCCCCCGAGAGCTTCAGCTTCATCACGGCAATGGGCGTCTTGATCTGATGCACCCACGCCGTATAATAATCCAGCTGGTCCTGCCGCCGCGATTCGTATTCGCTCATGACCTGCTCCATGCGGTCGCCGAGCGCGTGGATGATCTCCTGGTAATCTTCCTCCGCGAGCGAATGCGGTTCGGGCAGGCTCTTCCAGTCCCTTGCAATCGAACCGGAAGTGCGCTGCCGCTCTGCGTGCCGCTCCTTTTCCCTCCCGTAATCCGCCGCTGTCAGTACCGCCAGCAGCAGCAGCGATACAGCCGCCGCGTAAAGCAGCGGCTCCATCATCACATTGTACAGCAGAAAAACCGTCAGTTCAAAGCCGTTGATCACCATCCACAGCAGAATTGCCCAGCGATTCCTTCTTACTGCTTCTTTCAGAAATTTCATTGTATGATATACCCGCTTCCCGTTCTGGTGGTGATCACGTCGCACAGTCCGATGCTTTCCAGCTTTTTGCGAAGGCGGTTGACGTTGACGGTCAGCGTGTTCTCCTCCACAAAGCAGTCGTCGTTCCACAGGCGGAGCATCAGCGCGTCCCGGCTGACGATGCTTCCCTTATTCTCTAACAACGTGCGGAGAATGCGGAATTCGTTCTTTGTCAGCTCAACCTGACGTCCCTGATAATGCACGCTTCCGTCGTTCAGATGCAGCTCCCCGCCGGAAAACGCCATCGTGTCTCCGCTGCCGTGGATTTCGTATGTCCTGCGCAGAACCGCCTGTATCTTCGCTGTCAGCACCATCGGCTCCACCGGCTTGGCGATGAAATCGTCGCCCCCCATGTTGATCGCCATGACGATATTCAGGTCGTCCGAGGCGGAAGACAGGAACACAATGGGAACGGTGGTGCTTTTGCGCAGTTCCGACGTCCAGTAATACCCGTCCCGGAAGGGCAGCATGATGTCCATCAGCACAAGATGCGGATCATAGGCGAGACATTCCTCGCTCACGGAGTGAAAGTCCCTGACGCAGCGGACTTCATGCCCTCCGCGCTGTATCTGCTTTTGCAGTTCCTCCGCCAGCGCGTGATCGTCCTCCACTAAAAATATCCGATAGATAGAAATCACCCCAAAATACGCTCGCAAGCTCACTAAAATAATAGAAAAGAGATAATGGAGAATAGATAGGAGGAAGCCCTGCGGGCTTGGAAATAGATTCAGCGCGTATGCGCTCCGTTTCTATTATCTATTATTTTTTCTTTATTATCTATTATCTTAGCGAGCGAACGCGAGCGCTGTTATCTTACGATTTTATAGTATGTCTTTGACGTGCCGAGATAGATGAAAACATACACCAATGCAAATATCGCAAAGGTGAGCAGCGTGCAGAGGACAAACAGACTGACGCTGAAAAACATCAGAATCTTCATCATGCGCGTGAGTATCGGGAACACGACAGCCATATGAATTCCCGCGACCGCCAGCGGAAGGAAGAACACGAAAAGCACCTGCCTGCCGATGGTCTTTTTGACCTCCTGCCGGCTCATTCCCACTTTTTCCATGATCTGGAAGCGCGTCCTGTCCTCGTAGCCTTCGGAAATCTGCTTGTAGTAGATGATCAGCGCTGTCGCAAAAAGACACACCGCACCGAGCAGCAATCCGAGGAACAACAGCGTTCCGAACATGCCGAGCATGGATTCCTTCGCACTCCAGCGTGTGTCAAGGCCGGAATGCCGCGCTCTTCCGCCTGCGCGTTCCGTCAGCTCCCTGTTGATTTCGCCGTCGATCTGATCCCCGACTGCCTCTGCCTGATCGAGGTCGGCAAAGGTCACGGCGATTCTTCTGGTGTATTCCGAAGCGTGTTCGCCGAGCGCTTTCTTCTGAACGGCGTAAATCTCACCAAGTGTGTTTTCATCGGGAACCACTACCCCGTAACAGGCAAACATCGAAGCAAGGTAGCTTGCCGATATGGGATAATGATAGATGTTGTTTTGGATGGTGTACGTTTTGCCGTGGATGGTCAGCGTGCCGGTGAGGTCTTTCAGTCCGTTCGGATCATAGATGGAGCAGACGACCATTTCATCCCCGGAGAGTCCGAGCGTTTCTCCTGTGAGGTCGCTGTAGGTCTTCTCGGTCATGAAGAAATAATTCCCGATGCCGGAGGAAATGCTCATCACACTGGCTTCGTCCATTTCCGTCTGCATGAACAGCCTGTTGTCCTTGCGATAATAGGAACAAAGCAGGTACTCGTGGTATTCCACGTTTTTGATTTCAGCGCCGTATTTTTCAGCCGCTTTGCGCACGATGCTTTCCAGATCGGAGGGCGAAAGGGTTGTGATCTCTCCGTCTTCATTTGTAAAACCTGCCTGAAGGTAGAGATGCTGCGGATAATTCTTGGTCAGCACCTTGTCATATCCCGCATAGAGCGTCATGGTGGTGGAGATCATCACCAGCACGCCTGTGGCAAGAATGGCGATGGAGGCAAGCCCCACGGCATTCTGCTTCATGCGGTAGAGAAGTCCTCCGACCGCCGGCATATTCTGCGGACGGTAGTAGAATTGCTCGTTTTTCCGGAGCTTTTTCAGCACGAATATGCTTCCCGCGACAAAGAGAAAGTACGTGCCGGCGATAATCAGAAGCACCGCTACAAAGAAAAGCATTAAGGCGTTCAGCGGCGACTCGGTGGTGAGCGCCAGATAGTAGCCGACGCAGAGCGACAGCACGCCAAGCACCAGCATGACCCACTTGATTTTCGGCTCCCTCTCCCCTGCGCTGCTGCTTTGCAGCAGTTCCACCGGCTTCATCAAAGCAACACTGATTCTGTTCAATAGGAAGATAAGGAAATCCAGCACCAGGAAGAATCCCGCGGTGGGAAGAACCGTGATCGGCGTGAAGTAATAGAATCCCGCCACCGCGTCGGTCTGGAGCAATCGGCAGATCAGCAGCGAACAGAGCTTATAGAACACCATTCCCAAAAGCAGACCGCCGAACACGGAAAGCAGACTGCTGATGGCATTTTCAAAGAACAGCACCCTGCCGACATGGCGCTTTTCCATGCCTAAGACATTGTAAACACCGAATTCACGCTTGCGCTGCTTCATCAGGAACCGGTTGATGTAGAGCATCAGCACCGCCGACAGCAGACCGAGAAGAACCGCTCCCATCCACATGAAGGTCGGCAGATAGGAGCCGCCCTTGACCTGCTTCATTCTGCTGTCCATCGCCAGCGTCAGCATGATATAGAAACAGGCAATCAGTCCCGCTTCCGTATAGATCCGCGGCAGGAAAAAGCGGCTGTTCTTGCGGATGTTGTTGAGCGCTAATTTACCGTAAAATCCGAGTTTCATTCCGAATCCCTCCCTGTGCGAAGCATGGTCAGGGTATCGGAGATTCTTTTGTAAAATGCCTCGTTGGTATTGTCGCCCCTGAACAGCTGATGAAATACCACGCCGTCCCGGATGAACAGCACCCTTCCCGCGTTGGACGCCGCGTCGGTGGAGTGGGTCACCATCAGGATGGTCTGTCCGTCGCGGTTCATCTGGGAGAACACCCGCAGCAGGTCCGCAGACGACTGGGAATCCAGCGCGCCGGTCGGTTCGTCGGCTAAAATCAGCTTGGGATTGGTGATCAGCGCTCTGGCTGCCGCGGCTCGCTGCTTCTGACCGCCCGACACTTCATAGGGGTACTTGTCGAGAATTTCCTCAATGCCGAGGGAGGAAGCGATCGGTTCGAGTCGGCTTTTCATTTCGCTTACGCTCCTGCCGCCCAGCACCAGCGGAAGCAGAATATTGTCCCGCAGATTGAAGGTGTCCAGCAGATTGAATTCCTGGAACACAAAGCCTAAATTCTCACGCCGGAAAGCTGCCATGGCGCGTTCCTTGACGGATGAAAGCTGCTTGCCGTCCAGCTCCACCGAGCCGCTTGTCGGCTTGTCGAGCGCCGCGAGGATATTGAGCAGCGTCGTCTTGCCCGAACCCGATTCGCCCATAATGGCGACGTATTCGCCGCGCTCCACCGTGAAGGTCACGCCTTTCAGCGCCTGCACCTGACTGCCGCCCATCCGGGACGTGTAGGTCTTTTTGATGTCGTTGACTTTCAGAATTTCCATTTTTCGGTTACCTCCGTTTCATTTGGTAATTCCATTGTAGCTGAAACGGATACATTCCGACATCGATTCAGGTGACAGTGGTGTGACATTTTTGTAAGTTATATATGTCTCAAAAAACGATATTTCCGTCCAACAGCTGATAAAACGCCGTCTTCCCCTCGCTGCTGTAGCCGGCATTTCTGTAGAAATCCAGAGTGCTTTCGCTCTTGGTGCCGGTGATCAGCATCATCTTGTAGCAATTGGCGGATACTGCCAATCTCCTCGCGTAGTCCAGACAGGCGGTTGCGTATCCTTTTCCCCGGTAATCGGCGTGTGTCACGACGTTTTCGATCAGCGCGTAGGGACGCACATTCCTGGTCAGATTCGGGACAATCACGCAGACACAGGAGGAAACAATTCTGCCGTCTTCCTCACAGACAATGATGTGGTAATCCGGATGCTCGCTTATCGCAGACCATGTGCTGCGCAGATGTTCGCTGTCCTCGGGTACACTGATTTCGTGCAGATGGGTGTAGAGTTCCAGCAGTCCCGACAGGTCGCCGGGGGTTATTTCTCTGATCATAATTATTCCCTCTCCTTTGGCACTTAATTGCATTTTAACACAGGAAACAGAATTCTGCAACCGTGTTTGCAAAAAAATCGGCTGCGCCACATGGAAAATGCGTGTGCAGCCGATTTGGTTTGAAAAGCCCAATCATTTGAGTATAACAAAATTACAATCTCTTGAAAATTCCAGGAAAAACAATAATTGATTTCATTGAATATTCTGACAGAATATGCAAATCGAATTTCAATATATGATTGACAGTTGCTTTGACAACAATTCGTTCCCTTTTCAGCGCGGTTCTGGTGTATATCCCGCAGAGTGCTAATTCAGAAAAAAATTATTATTCTTCAAAAGCAAATAGCTTTGTTACAAATTCTTTAACTGCGGGATGATCTGCTTTTGCTTTTTCGAGCAGCTGAATTGTTTCTATATCGGTTATATCAAAGAGTTCACACATTCTGCCTTTAACCCAAAATTGCGAAGGTGAAGTTGTAACCCCTTTGTTTGCAAACCCAACCATAATATCGCACAACTTTAATATCCCCTCATTAATAAATCTGAATTCTGCAATATCTTTTAAAACCTGAGTGGAATCAATTTCTATCATTCCCTGCTGCTTCAAAAATTTATTCAGAATATAACAGATTATTTCTGGATACATTAAATCTTCAATTTCATAGTTTCCGTTATTTGATTGCTTTCCAGCAAAATTCCGTATAAGAAATGGATGTACAATAATATTGGTATATTTATTTTTTTTATCCTTCAAATAAGAAGTTGTTTGAAAATATTGCGGACGTCCTTCAGAATCGTCATCATATAGAACATGAATAATGGGTTTATATGCTTGACGAGCAGAAAAAGAATTGTAGACATCCAGCATAGGATTTATTCGATCAACACCTTTTGCAATAATAAAGTTAACCTCATCTTGATTAATACCGAAATATTGAGCTAACTTGGATAAATATTTTTTGTCGCATTCGCCCTCAACTAATATGTTATATTTTCCAAGAACAGGTTCTGGAATAGCAACAGGTTTTATTCCTAAATGCTCGCAAATTTTTTTATATCCTTTTTTGTTGTCAAGAGGAGTATGTGCAGTAGTTATGTATTCAACAATTCTTCCGTTAACACGTTCGTATGATTTGGCATTTTGAATTGCTTCAAGAAAAATAATATTTCCAAAATTATTTTGGTCGATAAAATTCTTAGAATGTGTAGTGTAAAAAATCTGAAAACCGCAGTTTATAATGAATTCATACAATTTCTTTTGTAAGCCTTCATGCAAGTAAATATCCGGTTCATCAATACAAACAATAAAAGTATTTTTTCTGGATTTATCCATTCTCTTGAGCACCTCAAGATTTAGTAGAATTACCGCAAGTCTTTGTAATCCAGAACCTTTGTTGCTTACTCCCAATCCACTTTTATCATCTATTTTCAGCTCTACATCATCAGAGATCATATCTCTGAAACGATCCATTTTCTTTGGAACTGTAAACTTGATATTCCAATTATCTCTGAAAGAATGGAACACTTCAGAAACATCCGAAGAAAATGTGTCTAATATTTCCTGCAATCCTTGACTATACTGATCATATGCGGATTTAAGATCTTTTTTCTTTTGAGAAAACCGTGCCTTATTGTATCTTGTATCTAATATATCGTTCGTTAATGTGTCTATTATTTCTGAAATGTTTACATCAATGGATTGAATATATCTAAACTCTATTTGACTCAAAAAAAGCTTAATGTCAGACTCTTTATATTCTTGAGTTGGTATTTTTTTTCCTTCTTTAATCTTCCCTTTTAATCCTGAGCAATTTTCGTTATAATTCTTAAAATCCCGTGTTATTTCGATAAAGCCATCCGGATTGTCCTGTGATTTGAATGTAAGAGTAATTTTTGGGTAATAGCTGCCACCATGTGTTGCTTTTTTTACAACAGGAATATCTAATTGCAAATCAAAACATTCCGGATTAAAGAATAAATTAATAGCTCTTAGTGTGTTTGTCTTTCCAACATTATTCTGTCCGCAGATTGCAATAGGCATGTTTTTATCTGAAATCTCAAATTCCATACCTTTTTTGGAATTTATTGAACGAAAACGTTGTATATGCACTTTGCTAATATAATACAAGTTGCTCACATCCTATGCGATAATTCGAAAAATTAGGACATTCACCATTCGATGAATGCCCTAATCTCTTGTTAATTACTATCCGAAATCCATCACTGTTCAGATGAACCCAAACTGAATCAAACAACAATAAATTCGAGAGAATGAATACTCCCACGCTGGAAAAACTTTATCTCTTGGAG
>ONID01000118.1 GCA_900317765.1 uncultured Eubacteriales bacterium
GAGGAAAACACGCCGTTCTACCGGATAAAATACGCCCTCAAAATCGCCGACGAGGACGGTCTTGCCGACATGTACGAGCGAACCTTCAACCGGCTGGAACAAGCCGGATTTGCGCAGTATGAAATCTCCAACGCTGCCAGACCGGGATGCGAGAGCCGGCACAATCTGAAATACTGGAACTGCGATGAATATATCGGAATCGGCCCCGCTGCACATGGGTTCTTTCGCGGAAAGCGGTATTATTATGACCGCAGTCTGCAAAGCTATCTTTCGGGAGAAGAACCTCACGGCGACGGCGACGGCGGAACAGAGGAAGAATACATTATGCTCCGCCTCAGACTGTCAAAAGGTCTGACAAATGAGGGAATGCGAGATAGGTTCGGCACAGATATTCCCAACGCCCTGCGTGAGAGGGCATCTTCCCCGCTTTTGGCACCCTACTGCGTGTGCGACGACATCGGAATCCGGCTCACACGCAAGGGCATGCTGATTTCCAACGCAATAATCTGTAACATTATATAACTTTTGTAAAAATAACAAAAATTTCCGTGTTGCTATTCTGAAATCTGGTGAATTTCTTTAAATCTATTGCCTTTTTTACTTTTATATGGTAAAATATTAAAAGTGCATATGAAAAGAAAGAGGTAATGTATATGAGTTATTGCTCAAACTGCGGCGGCAGACTGAACGACAACGGAATTTGTCCGAACTGCGGAGGCATGAGCGAGGCAAATGTGAAACCGGTTCAGATGGAGGATTCCGACGTATTAAGCTGTATCAAGACATTCTTCTCTGATTCACCGCTAAAGGCCGTTGAAAAGGCAGCACGCACCCGTTCCGTGTCGGTTTGGGTGACATTCGGTTCACTGTTTATCGTGTCTTTCTCCGCTGTGTCGCTTGCCTCATTCGGCACGCTTTCACCCGGTTTCTTCCGGGAGATATGCGGTGAACGCATCGCCTCAGTCATTCAGAATTCGTCAGGCTCGGCGGATCAGGCCATCGTTTTATTCGGCAACCTGACGGCGCATGCCGCCTTGATGTCTATCCTGTTGCTTGTGCTGCTGACACTGATGACTAAAATCGCATTCATCCACGCGGAAGAAAAGCCATCGATCAATCAGGCGCTCAACATCTCCGCCTTTGCACTCTTCCCGCTGTCGGTCACCATGCTGCTGGCCATTCCTGCCGCCATCATTTCCTCGGCTTTCGGAATCTTGCTTTTATTGACAGGCTTCGCCGCTGCTGCGGTTGCCTATTATTTCGGTATTCAGAAGGCTTCGGCATTCCGGCGCAGTCCCTTCCTGACGCTGCTCGGCTCAGCCATTGTCGCTGCCGCCATCCTGGCGACCTGTTCGTATTGTCTGTCTATGCTGTTCTTTGGATGATGTGAAGGGTGGTCGGGCTTATATGACAGTTAATTCCATCGGTTATATTACAAAAAAACATTTCCGTTCGGTGCTGAGCATTTTTGTGGTGCTTTTAACGGTTGCCGTCGCCGCTTTATCGGGTTATCTCGCGGTGATGAAGGGATTTCAGCCCGGATTTGCGGCATTCGCAGGATTTGCGGCGCTGGCTGCCCTCTTCAGTGCCGTCAGTCTCTTTTCCGTGCGAATCGGCTGCACGCTATTGAGATATTGCATCGCAATCAACGCCATCGTCAGCTTCTTTACCGCTATGGGAATGTTTACGCTTGGCTATCTCTTTTTCAGACACAGCGGCACACAGGACCGTATCAACGAACTATTGAGCAGTCTGGGATACAACACCATTGCCACTCAGCCCAATGTCACAGGCATTCTTCTTTTTGCCGGATCGATACTGCTTTACGTCGCTTCCGCCTGCGCATTCTTCGGTCACAGGTACCTCGGTGCCGCCAGAACATGTGCGTCCGGGACGTTGAAGCGCAGCGGATTCCGGGTATTTCCTGTGATTTCTGTCGTTCTGTTTCTGTTTGCTTCGGGAGCAGCGGTCATCTTTCTCGCTTTGTCGGGCGATTCGTTTATTGATCAACTCCTGACCGACAGATATGCTATGCTGACGGCTCTGCTGATCGTCCTGCTTTTGCTGCATCTGCTCTTTTCAGGGATATGCGCCAGTGCGTTTGCACGCAGAAGCTTTGCCTTCAAGGTGTTTGAAAACAGGGTCATGAAGGTTGAGACAAACGCAGACGGTACCGTATATGTTCCCATTAATGAGGACATAGAACCCGGCACGGAGGAACCTCTTCTTCCCACCAAAAAGAAGGAAAGCCATAACGAAAAGCCCCTCGGCAAACAGTTTATCAGGGAATATTCTCCAGCCGCTGAGGAAAATGCCGAAAACGGCGCATCGGGCGAAGGGAAATTATTGTAATTCCTGCCAACACGTATATTGAAAACCCGTGAATGAGTCAACCGATTCATTCACGGGTTTTAGTATGCGTTAATTCAGTTTCCGTTGGCGGTAAATACAATCGCAAATGTCTTCACTATCAGCTTGCAGTCAAGCAGGAAGCCACATTTGTGTATGTATGTGACATCCATCTTCATCCAATCCGGGAAGGGAACCTCATCGCGGTTTCTGGTGGTCTGCCATATGCAGGTCAGACCGGGACGAACAAGCAAACGCTGCATCGCAAAATCATTGTATTGGTTAACTTCGCGGGTAAGCGGTGGTCTCGGACCGACAATACTCATATGTCCCATAATGATATTGATGAGCTGGGGAAGCTCGTCAATGCTTGTCTTGCGGATCAGGCGTCCAAATCTCGTAATTCTTGGGTCATCCTTCATCTTGTAGGTGGGATCCTTCGGATCCTTGATGGTAACGCCCTTCTTACGCAGCTCTTCCAGAAGTTCCTCGGCATTCACCACCATCGAACGGAACTTGATCAGCTTGAATACCTTGCGGTTCACGCCTTCGCGTTTCTGGATGAATATCGGGCTTCCGTGAGGATCATCAAGGAAGATGAGCAGCGCCACCAGCAGCAGCAAAGGAGAAAGCACGACCAGTGCAAACACACTCAGCACAATGTCGAAGAACCGCTTGAAAAAACGATACACAGGCTTATCCTTCAGCACATCTGTACCAAGGGGGAGAATGGGACCGTATTGGCTCAGATCACCCCAGTCCAATTCATTGACCTTCAGATCGTCTCCGTTTGCCTCCATCTCCACTTCAACCGTCTGGTCAGGGTTCTCCACAATAACATCCGTTACTGCCGATTCTCCTACCGAGGTGTTGAAATTAATTTTCTGATTGTTAATGCCGTTTTCGGTTTTATCCATTCTCTTCAACTCCGTTTTATATCGTTCCGTCATTCAATGCTTTTTTCTTCTCACCTGTTTGGATGACTCGATGACTTCAGCATTTCTACTCTGTAAAAATAATTATATCACAAACAAAAATATAATACAACTCACAACCTTTAAAATTATCTCTCTACAAACAAAACTTGATTTGTGCAATTGCCACAACAACAGGTTTCAATTCATATTCCGTTTATATAATTTTGAGAATAATAACCAAAATCCGAACTAAAATCAGCCCTCAAACTGGCTGTAGTAGAGTTTGGAATAGAATCCGCCCTTTTGCAGAAGCGCACTGTGATTTCCCTGTTCAATGATGTGACCGTCCTTCATCACCAGAATGACGTCGGCGTCGCGGATGGTGGAAAGCCTGTGGGCGACAATGAAGCTGGTTCTGCCCTTCATCATGCGGGCGAAAGCGTCCTGAATTTTCAATTCCGTGCGGGTGTCAATGGAGGAAGTGGCTTCATCCAGAATCAGCATAGGCGGCAGACAGAGCATGACGCGGGCAATACAGAGCAGCTGTTTCTGCCCCTGCGAAAGGCTTCCGCCGTCATCGTTGATCACGGTGTCATATCCCTGGGGAAGGCGTTTGATAAAGCTGTGCGCATGGGATGCCTTCGCCGCCGCGATCATTTGTTCCTCGGTGGCATCCGGCTTGCCCATGCAGATATTCTCCCGGACAGTGCCGTTTTTGAGCCATGTCTCCTGCAGCACCATTCCGTAATTCTTTCTCAGGCTGTGACGCGTCACTTCCCGGATGTCGCTGCCGTCAACCGAAATGCTTCCGTCATTGACATCATAAAAACGCATCAGCAGATTGATGAGCGTCGTCTTGCCGCAGCCGGTGGGGCCCACAATGGCTACCCGTTTGCCGTGGGTGACATTCAGGTTTAAATGCTCGATCAGGCTGACATCCGGCACATAGGAGAAGGACACGTCACGCAATGCAACCTTTCCACGTACCTTTGTCAGCTCGGCATTGCCCTCGTCGGAAACCTGCGCCGGCGTCTCGATCAATTCAAAAATCCTTCCCGCGCAAGTCAGGGCATTCTGAAGTTCGGTGATTACGCCGGATATTTCGTTGAAGGGCTTGGTGTACTGGTTGACGTAGCTCAGGAATGACGACAGAATACCGGCGGTAATGCTGCCGTTGATGGCAGCGAATGCACCGACCAGCGCAACGGCGGCGTATACGATGTTATTGACAAAGCGGGTGCCGGGATTGGTCAGCGAGGAAAAGAAGGTGGCACGCAGCGAATACTTTGACAGACGCTCATTCACTTCGTCAAACTCGGTCATGTTCTCATCCTCGTGACAGAACGCCTGCACTACCTTCTGATTATTCACCATTTCATCGATGAAAGCGGTCTGCTGTCCGCGTGTTTCGGATTGCAGCTTGAACATGTCGTGCGTGTGCGTGGAAATAAATTTAGCCACAAAGAGCGAAATCGGAGTCATGACCACCACGACGGCTGTAATGCCGGGGTGAAGCATCAGCATAAAAACCAGTGTGCCGAGAATCGTGACGACGCCGGTAAATAAATTGGTAAAGCCCATCAGCAGTCCGTCGGCAAAGGAATCCACATCCGCAATGACACGACTGACCGTCTCGCCGTAGGAATGGGAATCGATGTAACCGAGCGGCAGTTTTTCAATTTTTTGGAACGCTTCGTCCCTGATGTCGCGGACGACCTCAAAAGTGATCTTGTTGTTGACGGTATTCATCAGCCATTGCAGAAGGGCAGTGGCTAAGGCAGCAATGGCTATTTTTATGAGATAGAATCTGATTAATCTGAAATCCACTTTTCCCGCGTCAATAATGCAGTCGATGGCACGTCCGATCAGCAGGGGAATCCACAGCGTCAGGGCCACAGAGGCTCCAGCGAACAGGATGGATGCCGCCAGCTGAAAGCGGTGAACGCCGATATATGCCAGCACTTTTTTGATAGTGCTTTTGGTCTGGTTATCCATGATTTATAAATAATCTCCTTTCGGGGAAATGTGAAGCTGCTTAGTGGGGAGTGGGAAGAAATGATTGAAATTACTCCTCACTTCCCACTTCTCACTCACTGTTCACTGACCACTAACCACTAATTTTCTCAACACTGAACTGAGAATTGTATATTTCGCGGTAGACATCGCAGTTTTTGAGCAAGTCGTCATGCTTTCCTATTCCCACAACCCTGCCGTCGTCGAGCACAATGATTTTATCGGCATGTGCGATGGAAGCTGCCCGCTGTGACACAATGAAAACCGTCGGGCTGTCCTCCATTGCCTTGATCGACTTGCGGAGCGCCGCGTCGGTGGCAAAGTCAAGCGCGGAAGCGCTGTCGTCGAGAATGAGTATTTCCGGCTTGCCGACCAATGCGCGCGCAATGGTCAGCCTTTGGCGCTGACCGCCGGAGAGATTCTTGCCGCCCTGTGCGATCATGTAATCCAGACCGCCCTCCTTGCCGGCCACCACTTCGGAAGCCTGCGCCGTGGCAATGGCGGCGTTGATCTCCTCGTCTGTCGCGGAGGGATTGCCCCAGCGCATGTTGTCGCGTATCGTGCCCTTGAAAAGCACCGCCTTCTGGGGAACCATTCCTATTTTACCGCGAAGTGACTGACGGGTGTATTCCTTCACGTTCACGCCGTCAACAATCACTTCTCCTGCGAACGCATCGTAGAAACGGGGAATCAAATTGACAAGAGAGCTTTTGCCGGAGCCTGTGCCGCCGATCACGCCCACCGTCTCTCCCCTTTTCACGCTGAAATTGACGTCCGAGAGGGCATTCTCTCCCGAATGACCGTAGCGAAGGTCCGCATGACGGAATTCCACCGAATATTCGCTGTTCGGATCGCCCCAGGAGGCGGTCACTTCACTGGGAAAGACCATGGACGGCTGCATTTCCAGCACCGCCTGAATGCGGTTGCCGCAGGCGATGGATTTGGTGACGCTAATGATCAGATTTGCCAGCTTGATTAATTCCACCAGTATCTGTGACATGTAATTATACAGCGCAACCACGGCGCCCTGGGTGATGATTCCCTGATCCACTCTCATCGCGCCTATGTAAACCAGAGCGATGATCGATCCGTTGATAATGACCAGAGTGACGGGATTCATCAGCGCGGAGATTTTCCCCACAAATTTCTGCGCGTCGGTGAGGGCTTCGTTGCGGTCGAGGAAACGCGCGCTTTCTTCCTCTTCCTTGCAGAAGGCACGGATGACCCTCACGCCGGTGAGATTCTCGCGGGTGGAGAGCAGCACGCCGTCCAGCTTTTCCTGCACCTTGCGGTAGAGCGGAATGCAGATCAGCATGATTCCAAACACCACGACCGACAGCAGCGGTATCGTCACGACGAAGGTCAGCGCCGCCTTCGCGTCCACCGTGAACGCCATGATCATGGCACCGAACACCACGAAGGGCGAACGCAGCAGCAGCCGCAGCGTCATATTCACGCCGTACTGCACCTGGTTCATGTCGCTGGTCATGCGGGTGACTAATGTAGATGTCCCCAGCGAATCAATGTCCGAATAGGAAAGACCCTTCTCTGCGAATCCGACGGCGGCTTTGGCGGCAAAGAACTGGGCGGTGACCGAGCTGACCAGTCCCACCACGCCCAGCGCCGCCAGCAGCAGGCACATTTTGACGGTGTAGCCTCTGTCCGCACCGCCTATGCCCTTGTCGATGATGGCAGCCACCACCAACGGCACCAGCAGTTCAAACGATGCCTCCAGCAGCTTGAAAAGCGGTCCCAGAATGCTTTCCTT
>ONID01000119.1 GCA_900317765.1 uncultured Eubacteriales bacterium
TAATAAATGCAGGGGCTTCCCGGCATGGTGAAGATCACGGCAAGCTGCTGGTACACCAGATCCATATTGCAATGGTTGCGGCGGAACACTCTGTCCGTGTCGTGCGAATCCAGCAGATTGAAAAGCACATCGTTGGTGTGCTGCATATACATGGTGTAGCAGCGGTTGACCATATATTCAAAATCGCGTTTTTTGCGGGAGCGGTCAATCCAGAAATCCGTTATGCTGTGGGACAGCGGGTAATTCATAACCGAATCGAATTCATCGCCGCGCAGCCACGGCATGGCATTGTGCCAGATTTCGCCCAAAATGTAGAAATCCGGGTCGATCTTTTTCAGGGTATAGCGCAGCGTCTTGCAGAACTGATGGGATATTTCGTTCGCCACGTCAAGGCGGATGCCGTCAATGTGGAACTCCTTCGCCCAGTATTCAATAACGCCGACAAGATATTCCACAAGCTCGGGATTGTTGGTGTTGAGCTTGGGCATATTGGAAAAGAAGCCGAAGGAATAGAACTTGCCGTCACGGGTGTCCCACCGATCTCTGTCGATCGGCCACTGATTGATCATGAACCAGTTGTAATACTTCGACTCGGGACCGTGTGCCAGAACATCCTGCCACGGGCCGAAGAATTCGCCGCAGTGGTTGAAAACACCGTCGAGCATAATTTTAATGCCGCGCTCGTGCGCCTTGTCCACCAGCTCGCGGAAAGTCTCTTCGTCGCCGAAATGATGGTCTATCTTCATGTAATCAGTGGTGTTGTATTTGTGAGCAGACGGAGCCTCAAAAATCGGGGTGACGTAAATACCGGTGATTCCCAGATCGGCAAGGTAATCGAGACGGTTGATGATTCCCTGCAAGTCGCCGCCGTAGAACTGCTCATTGTTGACGGGAGTGGTATCATCTGCCCACGGAAGGGTTCCCTCCGGGTTGATCTCGGGATTGCCATTGCAGAAGCGTTCGGGGAATATCTGATACCAGACAGCGTCATTCACCCACTTGGGCGTGTAATTGATGTCGGAAGGATTCATCCACGGGAAGGTGAAGCACTGCAGCATCTTGCCTTCCAGATGCACCTGCTCATCGCTGAGCACACCATCCTCGAAGTAATACCACGTTTCACGTTCTCCGCCGTATTCCTCACGGCTGACCAGCTCGAAAAAATAGCGGCAGCGCTTGTACTGCGGCACGATAGTGGTCGTCCACCACAACTGATGTGCCAGACGTTTTTTGAAGAAAACCGGAAGACGAACGCCCTCCCAGTTGTTCTGCGCACCGAGAATGCCGGTGGCAAAGGGATCTCCGTAGTGGATATAGACCTCTTCCACGTCATAGCCGGTCTTTAAGTTGACGATAAGCTCGTTATTATTATTCATATAGCAATAATTATCGCTTGCGATGTGATAGACCGCTTCAAATTTCATGTCGGGCACTGTCCTTTCCGTATTAGTTGTGGTTTCTTATTTTAATTATACAGGACGTCAGACAAAAAATCAACCCATATACTTCCAAGTGACGGAAATATATGGGTAAATTTATGTGATGTTTTTTATTGCATGATGCATTAATGAATTGTCACTTCGACATTTTGATTTTGGTTCTTGTCTTGCGCGTCGGAGTGATTCGGCAAAGGATGATTCTCCGCACCATCTGATGCTTCAAGCTCGGCAATGCGCTTTTTCAGCTCATTGATTTCATGCTTTTGAAGCGATACCACCGAACCCAATTCCACCACTTTTGACATGATGCCCGAGATCTGACACATCTGCCTGAACGCAAGATAATAGAGCAGCGCAATAAACGGAACCGTGACAACCAGTGCATATCCGTACGCAAGATGGGTCAGATCGGCAACATAATATGTCAGCTCCGGCCACATGCCGTAGACAAACAGCAAGAACGCTGGCAGCGTCCAAAGCAGAAAAGCCGATTCCTTAATCTGGCTTTTGAGCATGCGCTTGAAGAGAAACCAGATAACCAGAATGCTTATTGCCACCATGGCAATCCTGACAGCCGAATTCATGCCTATCTCGGTATGGCTGAGATTGTGCTGCACATTCGTAAGCCATTTTCTGATTGAGTCAAGTATTCTAATAAAAAGATTTTCTGAGCCGCTCATATTTCATCACCGTACAAAAAATGAATTCCATAATTACATACCTGTAATTATAACATATTTTTTCTGAAATGACAATATAAATGATGATTTTATTTATAAAAAAGTGACAGGTGTATTTTACCAAAATATAAAAAATCAGTATAAATTGGCAATCATTCGATATTTCTGAAATAGAAAATCACATTAATTTATAAAAAATTTACAAGCTCGAATCTATAATTATAGTAAAATATACTTGATTTGCTGTTGAAAAGTATGTATAATAGAGTTGGGATTATTTTATGTTTGTGATGAATACGTTAGCATAGTGCAATTTTATAACAACAGGAGGTGATCTGATGAATACGTCAGGTACTGTATTATCCAACGAAAACTGCGGCTTTTTCGATATTGATTCGGCGGAGAACTTGGTGATAACGAATCCCGGCAGACAGGTAAGCCGCATTCTCGGGCTGCCCCCCGGGGAAAGCACAGAAGGACTGTGTTATATAGATCTGGTGTGTCCCGAGGACAAAGAGCAGGTAGCCGACGCGCTGCGGGAGGTATTTGACGAAGGCACGCAGATAAAACGCCCTGGCAAAAGCATCAGACACCGTCTGGTCATGCGCGACGAAAATGTCGTCACTGTTATTCTGACTTTCGGATATGACCCGAAGGGATATTTGGTTTGCTCGGTCATACGGCTATACGACGACATAGGCGGCGAAAATGAAAACAAGTACCGCTCCAACGGTGTGCTGGAATCCTTTGCCATCAGCATGGCAGTGGTATTTATCAACAGCGACGGACAGATAGCCGTAAAATACGCAAATGACGATTTCTATCGCATGATTGGCTGGAACCGGCTGGAATTCAAGGATTTTTTCAACGAGTGCATCGGCGACGACATCATTCATCCCGACGACTTTAACAAATTCCGCACCACACTGAACTCAATGGATGAGGAACACCGCGAAGCAGTATTTGAAACGCGTGTGCTCAACATGAGCGGCAAAATGACGGTTAACGAGGTCAGAACGCGCTTTTTGGAAAGAGAAAACGAACGGGCGCTTGTCACGATAGTCTTTGCCGACATCACTGAGCGCAAACGACTCCGCAGAGAACTGATGATTAAAAACGAGCGCTTCAACATCATCCAGCAGAGCTCGGAACAGACAATATTCGACTACGACACGGAGAAGGACGTCTGCATATTATCCGGCAACAAGGCGAGGATTGAAAAATACTTCTCCATCTACAACTTCAACAGCCGCACCAACGAAATCGCTGTAGAAGATTTCTTCAACGGACAATTTGCTCTCAACATCATGAGCAAAAGCGACTATCGCAAAACATGCGAAGCATTTGCCGACGCCATTGTAGACGGTGCCGATGGAGAATTTGACTTTGAGATGTGCCAGATCGGTCAGACCTCAAAGACATGGTACAGGTGCTCCTACAGCACGGTAAAGGATGACATGGGTAATGTGATCCGAATCGTAGGCAAACTCAAAACCATCGACAAGCAGAAAAAAGCAGAACAGCTCATCGAAAGACGCATGAAGTCGGATCTGCTGACAGGACTGCTCAATAAGGAAACCGCCAAGGCAGAAATACGAGAATTTCTTGCCTCTCAAAGCGACACTTCCGCAGAAGGCGAAAAATATCATGTGCTTCTGATTCTTGACCTTGACAACTTCCACCTGATTAACGAATGTTTCGGGCATACCTTCGGGGACAATGTGCTGAAGGAATTCGCCTCCGACATAAAATCATCCTTCCGCGACACCGATATTGTGGCTCGTCTGGTCGGCGACAGATTCATGGTGCTGATGAAGGACGTTACACAGAAATTCGCAGTCAAAAAGGCTGGCAGACTGTGTCGCAGCCTTATAAAGAGTTATGGTGTAAAAAACACCATTGTGATCAGCTGCAGCATTGGTATCGCCTTCTTTGGCAAGGACGCCTTTGACTTCGACGAGCTGTACCAGTACGCCGACCGTGCGGCATACGAGGCGAAAAAGAAAGGCAAAAGCGCCTATTGCATCTACGACGGTGAGCTACATGCCGATTACAGCCTTGTCAAGGAGATCAGTCCGAGCGTATACACAAACTTTATTCAGACCAACTCCGAATTAGGCGAGATCGATTGCAACATCATCGACATAGCCTTCTCGCTGCTCGCCACATCAAACGACATCTATGGCACGCTCGAAATATTGCTGCGGACAGTAGGCAGAAAATACAATCTCAGCGCGGTTTCACTCTACATCAAGGGATACGATAAAGGCGATAAGCTCAAGACAGTCTGTCGCTGGATAAGCAACAGAAATATTCCCACCCACGACGGACGCTCTCCTCTCATACAACATTCCGTTGACCTTGACGCGGAGCTTGGCAACTCGGGAATAAGGTGTATTTCCGACATAAGCGCAAGCAGTCTGCACCCCGTTCTAAAAAACCTGCTGAAAAACGACGGCATGATCTCTCTGGTGATTTGCGGACTGGAAGGACGCTCCGGTGAGACATTCGGGTATACGGTTTTCAATCAGTTTGAGCGAAAGCGCAAATGGAGCAAGAAGGAGAGCAACACCTTCAAATATCTCGCCAAGATTCTTTCTGTCGCCCTATCCGAAAAATACGCTGAACAATCCCTCATCGCAAAAGGCATAGAGGATTATCCCCCCACAGCCGACGAATAAACACTTGTTATTACCCCGGCGCGTTTTGACGTAAAAAACGCGCCGGGGACTAATATTTTGAATTTGTTAACCAAATTATAAAAACAGGTTGACAATTAATAAAAAACCGAGTAGAATATGATAGAAATAAAAAAAGCGATCCTACAACTCATCGCTCAATATGGAGGAAATATTGATGAACCAGAACACTTCAGACAAGAAAAAGAGATTTACTCTCAGCACAGCCGATATTGCTTTTGTCGCGCTTTCGGCTGCCATCATCACGGTATGCGCATGGATTTCCATCCCCACCGTCGTCCCCTTCACCTTGCAAACCTTTGCGGTATTCGCCGTCGCGGGAATATTCGGAATGAAGCGTTCGACGCTGGCCATGGCGGTATATATCATGCTTGCTGCCATCGGAGTTCCCGTACTGTCGGGATTTAAGGGTGGTTTTGACAAGATTATCGGGACAACCGGCGGTTATATTTTGGGCTTTGTCTTTATAGCGCTCATAGTGGGCTTTACTTCGGACAGGTTTGGACGGAAAATCGTCCCGCTGGTATTGTCCATGCTGCTGGGTCTTGTGATCTGCTATGCCTTCGGAACAGCGTGGTTCATGGTGGTTTACGCCCGGACAAGCGGTCCGGTGGGACTCGGCACCGTGCTTGGCTGGTGCGTGCTGCCCTTTATTATTCCCGACTGCATCAAGATTGCCTGCGCCGTTATACTCTCCAATCGTGCAGGCAGATATTTGAAGTTCTAAAGAAAAAGAGCCTATTGCGTTACCGCGTGAAACAGTGTATAATGGTTTTGCAGGAGGCGATCATTATGCTCTACGTTATGTCAGATCTTCACGGGGAATACGACAAGTATCTCGCCATGCTCAAAAAAATAAAATTCAGCGATGAAGACGAGCTTTACATCCTCGGAGATGTTGTGGACAGGGGAAAAAAGCCTGTGGAAATTCTCCGTGATATGAGCATGAGGCACAATGTTTTTCCTCTCATGGGGAATCACGACCAAATGGCAATCGATGTACTGAGCTGGCTTCTTGACGAGGTAAATGAGGAAAACCTCTACAAAAACATCAGCAACGAATCCATGTACCGTCTCATGATCTGGCGCATGAACGGCGCACAGACCACGATTGACGGATTTCAGAAGCTCCCGCAGAATGAGCGGCAGATACTCCTGGATTACATGAAGGATTTTGCCCCTTATGAAGTGGTCAAAGCCGGAGGAAAGACCTTTATTCTGGTTCACGCTGGACTGGGAGATCCCAATCAATTTGACAGGAAAAAGCCTCTCGATGCGTACAGTATAGAAGAACTTGCGTTTGTCCGTTTCGACTACAACAGGGAATATTTCGGAGGGGACGTATACATTATCACCGGACACACGCCGACGCTCTCGTTCACCGGTCAGGCTGAGATATATCACAGCTGCAACAATATCTGTATAGACTGCGGTGCGGTTTTTGCGAGCGGAGCACTGGCGTGCCTTTGCCTTGACAATATGAAGGAATACTACGTATCTTGATTTTTTTGAATAAAATATAAGAGCTGCGTTTCGTCAAATGGAAACGCAGCTCTTTTGAATTTTGATGCTACAGGTTTTGACTCTCGCAATGCTGCAATGTCAAACTTCTTTATCTGCTTTCTCGGATTACTCGTCCTTCAGGAACACAGCGCCCTGTGAGCCGCTGCTGACATGCTGATAATAGCGTGCCAGATAGCCCTTGAGGTGCTTTTCGGGAGCCACCCACGCTGCGCGGCGCTTTTCGATCTCCGCGTCATCCACCTCGAGGGTCAGCGTGCGGTTGGTGATGTCCACATTGATCATGTCGCCGTCCTGAATAAGTCCGATGAGTCCGCCGGCGGCAGCTTCGGGAGATACGTGACCGATGGCAGCGCCTCTTGTCGCGCCGCTGAAACGGCCGTCGGTAATGAGAGCGACCGACTTGTCAAGACCCATGCCGACACGCGCATGCCGGGACCGCCCTTGGGTCCTTCGTAGCGGATGACGACAACGTCGCCTGCGCTGATCTTGCCGCCGAGAATGGCCTCGCTGGCGTCCTCTTCGCTGTCAAAGCACTTGGCCGGACCGCGGTGCTGCATCATTTCGGGGGCGACTGCGCCCTGCTTGACGACTGCGCCTTCTTCAGCGATATTGCCGCGGAGAACCGCTATGCCGCCGTCCTTGCGGTAGGCGTTGTCAAGGGTATGAATAACGGTGCCGTCGGCTTCGGGTGCGTAAGCGATTCTCTCGCCCACCGTGCCGGCAACAGTCAGACAGTCGGTATTGATCAGACCGGCTTTGCTGAGTTCCTTCAGAACAGCCTCGATACCGCCCATTTCTTCAAGGTCCTCGATGAAGATCTGTCCGGCAGGATTGAGCTTGCAGATCTGGGGAGTGGTCTTGCTGATGTCGTCGATAATGTCCATATTGATGGGGCAACCGGCTTCATAGGCAATGGCGGTGAGGTGAAGCACTGTATTGGTGGAGCAGCCCAGCGCCATTTCGGAACGGAGGGCATTTTCGAGAGATTTGGGAGTGATGATGTCAAGCGGCTTGATATCCTTTTTGAGCAGCTCCATGACTCTTTCGCCGCTCATCTTGGCAAGTCTGCGGCGCTTTGCCGAAACCGCAAGACAGGTGGCGGCACCGGGGAGCGACATGCCGATGGCTTCGGTGAGGCAGTTCATGGAGTTGGCGGTGTACATGCCGGAGCAGGAACCGCAGGTCGGGCAGGACTTGACCTCCAGCTCATGCAGCTTGCGGGCGTCGATCTTGCCGGCGGAGAAGCTGCCGACAGCCTCAAACATCTCGGAAAGTCCGTACTTGGTGCCGTCGCACTTGCCGGACATCATGGGACCGCCGCTGATGAAGATGGCGGGGATATTCAGACGGCAGGCGGCAAGCAGCATGCCGGGAACGATCTTGTCACAGTTGGGAATGAATACGACCGCGTCCATCGGATGAGCGGTGAGCATGACCTCGATGGAATCCGCGATGAGTTCGCGGGAAGGCAGGGAGTACTTCATGCCGGGGTGGTTCATGGCGAGACCGTCGCACACGCCGATGGTCTGGAA
>ONID01000122.1 GCA_900317765.1 uncultured Eubacteriales bacterium
TGGTGGACGTTAACGGAATCGAACCGCTGACAACCTGCACGTCAAGCAGGTGCTCTACCAGCTGAGCTAAACGTCCGAAGATTTAATTGACCGCTTTCCTCAAGCGCTTTGTAATTATACTACAGCTGTGAGCATTTGTCAAGAGCTTTTTTTATTTTTTTTATTATTTTTTATAATTATTTTTTCCTTCAGGGAAAAGGAAGAGCAGAGCTGCAACTTCCGGATGAGATGGCAATACTATCAGTGATGAGCTTTCAGAACACTTGCTCAATGACATCTTGAAGCTCCGTTATTGCGCTGATGGAATACGGCGTGGCTATGTTGATTCCAAAACCGTATTTTGCCCAGATGAAGGGTATACCGGCTTTTTCCGCTGACTCACGGTCGAGATCGGTGTCTCCCACGTAAACTGCCGATGAAAGATGATTTCTTTCTATTATCAGCTTGATGTTCTCCGATTTCTGCTTGTGTGTGCCGCCGTAGGTTTCACAGTCGTCAAAGTATTTTCTCAGCCCGTGAAAATCGAGAAATATATCGAGATAATCCACTCCGCAATTGCTCACCACAGCGAGAAAATAATTCTTCCTCAGTTCCGCCAGTACAGCTTCCAGTCCTTCATACAGTGTGCCGCCGTGTTTTGCCAGATATTGATCCTCTTCGACCACACATTCCGCAAATACGCGCATGGCATTTTCATGAGGAATGTCGGGAAGCATCATCGAGGCTATCATATCCGGGGTCTTTCCCATGAAGGAATTCATTTGTTCTACCGTGATGGTCGGCAGTCCTTTGCGGTCAAACACCTGGTTCCATGCCGGAACAATCCGGTCAGAGGTGCTCCACAGAGTGCCGTCGAGGTCAAATAGTATACCTTTTCTGCTCATACTGTCCTCCGGAATAACCACACAATGTAGAATATCGATACCAAAATAAAGCCGATCGAATAGAACACGGCGGTGATTTTATCGTTTCTTCTCCCTATTCTGATGGCGGCAATCACTTTTTGCACAGCCAGCATGCCGAAGATCACGGTGCACAAGCCGTAATTATCTCCCTTGCCTAAAAACAGCTGGGTTGTGTAAATCACCAGCAGGAGGATCATTCCTGTTACGGAAGCCAATTTATACGACCTCAGTTCCGTCTTCAGATCGTCAGCGCATTCCTCCTCAGCATGTGAGTTTTCCTGCAACAGCGGCGTGTCTGCCGACGTTTCTGTTTTATTCGGCTCGGATGGTTCCTCTGTGACCGGGAGAGCGTTGTCTTCCTCGATAGAATCCTTGTTTTTGCTGTTCATGTCATCATCCCCTGATTGAAATAAATTGTCGATGCGTTTCTGTTTTGACCCACAAGGATATTATATCATCGCCGGTCAAAATGTCAATCGATTCGGCGGGTCAAAAGCGTATGTTGGATAAAAATATGAAAAAATAATTGCATATTTACCAATTATATGGTATAATGGCATAAATCCGGTTTCGTTCGATATCGGATAATATTTGCAGTGAATGATCAACAAAAGGAGTAGAACAAAATGGTACTTGTCAACACAGACTACATTGCAGGACAGAAGCTTCAAACGATTTCCATTGTCAGAGGAAGTGTGGTTATGACCAAGCATATCGGCTCTGACATAGGCGCTTCCTTTAAGACAATCATCGGAGGCGAGATAAACGCGTACACCGATATGCTGAACAACGCGCGCGAAATTGCCACTTCAAGAATGATCGAAGACGCGGCAAGATTCGGAGCGGATGCGATAGTAAATGTAAGATACACCACCTCGTCGGTTATGCAGGGAGCTTCAGAGATACTGGCTGTCGGAACCGCCGTCAAGTTCATTCATTAAATGGGAGGGTGACGAATGTCCGAAGAAAAAAAGAGCGGAATCCGGGACAGAATAAAGAGCATCATGACGGGTGAGGTATTTTCCTATCTGTTTTTCGGCGTGTGTACTACGATCGTGAATATCGTGGTATTCCAGCTCTGCTGTTCGGTGTTCGGAATGCACGCTCTTATCTCAAATATATTCGCGTGGATATTTGCTGTGGTATTTGCGTATGTCACAAACAGGATTTTTGTCTTTCACAGCAAGGAATACTCATTCAGCGGCATTGCGAGGGAAGCGGGTTCCTTTGTCGGCGCCAGGCTGTTTTCTCTGCTTGTGGATGAGTTTATCATATGGCTGATGGTCAGCGTGATGGGCTACATCGCGGTTGAACGGTTGCTTGCCGAGATTCTGAGTTGCCCGCTAAAGGATGCCAAGTCGCTTTTTGCCAAGCTCTGTTCAAATGTCGTTGTGGTTATAATGAATTACGTGCTGAGCAAGCTGATTATTTTCCGAAAAAGGGGAGAAACAGATGAATAACAATTTTGATGAGAATAAACCCGCCGAAAGTGAGTATCTTGCGCACGATTACTCCGGAACCAGCGTTTCTGCTTTTTCGGGAGCCTTCGATGACGACAGTTCACGTCCGGCGATGAGCACAGACGGACAGCCTGTACAGCAGTATGTGCAGCCCATGTACGGCCAGCCCGTGCAGCAATATTCGCAGCCCATGTACGGCCAGCCGGTGCAGCAGTACGCGCAGCCCATGTACGGACAGCCCGTGCAGCAGTACGCCCAGCCCATGTACGGACAGCCGGTGCAGCAGTACCCGCAGCCCATGTACGGACAGCCCGTGCAGCAGCAGTATGTGCCGCCCATGTACGGCCAGCCGGTGCAGCAGTATGTTCCGCCGATGTACGGCCAGCCGGTGCAGCAGTATATGCCGCCGATGTACGGACAGCCGGTGCAGCAATATCCCATTCTTCCCAAGAACGTAATGGATCGACTGCTGTTCCGCAAGCACTGTTCCCGCGTGGGACTGATGCTGATGGCGGATATGGGATTGATGTTTGCCGTGGAGATTGTCGTCATTATCGTCGCTGTGATTGTGCTTGCCCTGATGGGACAGATCTCATCTGCGGATATGAACGATCAATCGGAAATGGTTTCTGTACTTTTGGCGCCCATTATGTTTGCAGGCGGTCTTTCGGCCATTGTGGGAAACATGCTTCCCTCGTCGCTTCACCTCCGCAAGTGGAGATATAAATTCACCGACCCGTTTAAGGGAGACAAGCTCAGCCCTGCTTTCACATTGGCGGCACTTTTGACAGCGCTCGGTCTCAACAGCGCGTGGTGCTATGTGTATTATTATTTCCTGAAGCCGTGGTTCGGCGATTTCATGGGCTATGTTCCGGAGAACTCGGATAGTCTGTACACTCCCGAAACCATGCCGCTGGTGGGAATGATCTGTTACCTCGTCTGGGTCTGCATCATTGCCCCGGTCACGGAAGAATACATTTTCCGCGGCGCAATGCTGCGCACACTTTCCAAATACGGATCAGGCTTCGCTATCGTAGCCTCCGCTCTGGCATTCGGACTCATGCACGGCAACATGGGACAGACGCCGATGGCTTTCCTTATCGGATTGGTCATGGGCTATGTCGCGGCGAAGTCGGGCAACATCAGACAGACCATATTTATTCACATGGTCAACAATATCATCGCTTCGATTCCTCAGATGATCAGCTACTTTATGCCTGATTGGTATGATTACTACGCAAAATATGTGGAATACTTCGATTACGGCACCATGATATTTGCTGCCTTCGCACTGCTTTATTTCATCATCAGAAGGTCGGGAGGTCTTAGTGCACGCAAGAGGAGACTTTCATCCGGCGAGGAAATGGTCTCGGCCGCGGAGTATGCCTGGATCAGGTTGGAGGTTCCGGAGGAGAGAAGGCTGCCGCAGTTCGACTCCGTCAAGCATAAGTTCCTTCATTTCGTCACCTCGGGCGGTATGATATTCTTCATAGTCGTTTGCCTGCTGAGCATCTTTGTTGCCAGCATCCTCCCGTATATCATGAAGCAGCCGGTGCCCGGGATGGGCGTTTAACAGTCAAAGGACGGTCAATTACACATGAAAAAGTTACTTGCGGTTTCTGTTTTTGTTTGCTGCGCAGCGTTTCTCCTTTTTCTTCCGGGATGCTCTGCACCCAACGTCGAACAGAAGCAGGATCACGGAAAAAGCTACGCCGAGATAATGAATGAGAAACTTGTTTCGTTCACCGACTGCGCCAATGCCTTCAGCGATTCGGTGGAACAAATAGCGGACAGAAAATACGCTCCGTCCAATTCGCAGATTGCCGATATTCAGAAGAATCTTGACAGGCTGGAAAAAGCCTGCAAGGAGCTTTCCGGGCAGAATGCCCCCGCGGCGTATTCCGAGGCGCAGAGCGCACTTGATGCGGCTATGGCGGATTATTCAGACGCCATTGACAAATGCGGTTCTTTACTTGAATTTTACAGTGGATATGACGATATGTTCCGCCAATACGACAATCCGACCGAAGGAAGCGCAATAACAGAAAAAAAGGAACGCGCCCTTTACAATGAGTTTGCCAAGGCAATGCAAAAGGCGTCGGATTCGTTCCGTGCTGCGTGTGAGAAATTCTCCAAGGCGCAGTGAGCATGAAATGTGCTCTCTCATGGATTCATTAATTCAAACAAGGAAGTGACAATCGTGTCCGAAACAGAGGAAAAAGCTGCGGTCAATGCGTCCGCAGACAAGAACGACAAAGCTGTCAATAAAGACAAAAATCAGAAAAAGAAAAAGCCTGAAAAGAAGTACAACCTGCCTCGGCACAAATTCTGGTTTGGCATCGGAAAGCCGCTGACACTGGCGTTTCTGAAGTTCAAGGCGAATTTCAAACGCACCAAGAACGATCTTACCAAGCGTCCCTACATGATTCTTTGTAATCACGCCTGCGACCTTGACCCGCTGATGGTAATCAATTCGGTTCCGGGAGTGGTTCACGCGCTGGCGAGCGACCATCTTTTCAAGCACCCGGTTTTTGGCAAGTTCGTGGCGCATATTGCGAGCCCGATACCGATAGTCCGCGCCCAGATGGATTTAAAATCCATCAAGGAGGCTATGCTGGTGAGGAAGGACGGTGCGAGCCTGTTGATCTTCCCGGAAGCCAACTGCTGTTTTTCCTCCAAGACGAGCTATATTGCCCCTGCCACAGCCAAGCTGGTCAAGCAGTTCAAGATGCCGCTTGCGCTCTTCAACGTGAGGGGGAGCTATCTCACCAAACCGCGCTGGAGCAATTCGTGGCGCAAGGGCAAGACTTCCTGTGTGCTTGTGCGTGTCATTGAGCCGGAGGAACTGGCCGCCATGTCGGTGGATGAGTTATACAGCGCGATCTGTGAGGCGCTGAGCTTCAACGAGATGGAGTACCAGCGTGAAATGCATATTTCCTTCAAGGGTCACGACCTGCTCGACGGTGCGGAGAGGATGCTCTATCAGTGCCCGAAATGCGGAAAAATGATGGCTATGAAGAGCGAAGGCGACAGCATATTCTGCACCGAATGCGGATACAAGGTGACCATGAACAGTGAGGGCTTCTTTGAAGGGGACGACGTTATCTTCGATGCCTTCGACAAGTGGGACGACTGGCAGCGTGAGCAGGCGGTCAAGCTGGTGACCGAGGGCAATTACGACGCGACCGGCGAGACTCCCGTTATTGTGACGCCGGTCAACGAACTGTACAAGGCAAAACGCGCGGAAAAGAACGTGCTGATGGGGGAGGGCAGTTTTGCCCTTTACAGCGACCGGTTTGTCTTTGACACCGAGAATGCCATTGAAACGGATGAAGAGGGCAATGCAACCGGCGTCGGGCCTAAGCAGTTTGTGTGGAAGTTTGAAGACATCACCAAGCTGAGCTGCGTTCACAAGAACCGCATACAGATAGCCGTAGGGGAGAAGGAGTATTATGAAATTCACTCCAAGAACACCTACCGCTCGGCCTATGCCTATATGATCTACTTCTACTGCCTCAAGCGGCACGCCCAGGGCAAGGAACTGGATTTCTTCGGAATGTAGTTTTTTGCAGGCAAAACAAAAGATAAACACCGCCCCGAAGGGTTTGCTTCCGTTGAGAGAAGCACCCTTCGGGGCGGCATACTTGTTGCAGGGGAATTCATCAGCCCTTGAAATTGTAGGAATCTTTCAGCTCAACCGAGCGGTTGAACACAAGGTGATCGGGCGTGAAATCCACGCTGTCCACACAGAAATAGCCGAGACGCAGGAACTGGTAGCCTTCTCCCTGCTGCGCCATTGCAAGGCAGGGTTCGAATTTGCAGCCCTGCTTGACGGTGAGGGAATTCGGCTTGATGTGCTGCATGAAGTCCACATCGGCAGCGTCGGGATTGGGGATGTCAAAGAGGCGGTCAAAGAGCCTGACTTCACCTTCGACACAGTCGGCGGCGTTGACCCAGTGAATCGTGCCCTTGACCTTCATGCCCTCCCGCGGATTGCCGCCGCGGGTTTCAGGGTCATACTCGGCGTATACTTCGATGACCTTGCCGTTTTCGTCCTTTTTGCAGCCGATGCATTTGACGATGTAGGCGCCCTTCAGACGCACGTAGTTGCCGGGGAACATACGGAAGTATTTCTTGGGCGGTTCCTCCATGAAGTCGTCGGCTTCGATGTAAAGCTCACGGCTGAAGGTGATGTTGCGCTTGCCTGCCAGCTCGTTGAGCGGGTTGTTAGCCATGGCGCGGATAGCGTTCTGGTTGAGGTCTTCCCGCAGGCAGTGCTCCAAAAAGCTCCACTGCACCACGTTGTCGTTTTTGGCAACGCCGATGCGGTCGCAGAAGTTGCGGATGGAAGCGGGCGTGTAACCTCTGCGTCTGAGGGCAGCCAAGGTGGGCATTCTCGGATCGTCCCAGCCGGAGACGATGCCTTCCTCGATGAGTTTTCTTAATTTTCTCTTGCTCAGCACAGTATAATCAATGCCGAGACGGGCGAATTCGATCTGCCTCGGCTTGGAAGGAGCGGAAATATGTTCAATAACCCAGTTGTAGAGCGGACGGTGATCTTCATATTCCAGCGAACAGAGCGAATGGGTGATGTGCTCGATCGCGTCTCCGATGGGATGGGCGAAGTCATACATCGGATAGATGCACCATTCGTCGCCGGTCTGGTG
>ONID01000123.1 GCA_900317765.1 uncultured Eubacteriales bacterium
TGAGCATTTGCTCAATACGGACAAAATCCTCCTTCCGCGCCGAGTCGGCATTGTGGGGATGAATTCCGGCGGTGCCGTACGCGTCATGCGTCTGCACAAAGCGGTGTGTCAATTCATTTGACTTCATATCCGAGCCGGTGATGATGCAGGAAACGCCTTCGCTCTGCGCGTCGGCCAGTATTTTTTCGGGATGGCTGAACTGTCTGCAAAACAGGTTCAGCCCGATGTCGTAGTATTGAATGTTTTTTATTTTAATTCACTTCCGGATTAAAGTATCGCCGTGCAGAATGAGATCACCGAAAACAAATTGCACAGACAGTGAAACAGTATGCTGATAGAAATATTCTTCTTTTTGTACACCGCCACAGCCAACGGAACAGTGATGGGGCCGATCAGCACATTGAATATGCCGTATAATATGCAGGTGGCAATCAGGCAGAAAAGCAGAATATGCGGTATCGAACGGCAGAACCACCCGATCAGAAGATACAGGGAGCTTAAACAACCGTCGGAAGAAACACACGAAGCAGCAATCCGGACAGATTGATTTTTTTCATTTTCCCATTCCTCCAACCATTCTATATTCCAGCGCGAAGCGCTCCGAAACTATTCTATTCTTTATTATCTATTCTTTATTCTCTAAGCGAACGAACGTGAGCGTCACTTCGCCAGCTCCGCCAATTCCGATAAGACCCCGATCGCCTGCATGGGCGTGAGGTTGTTGATGTCGAGATGCTTTAAGCGGAAGATCGCTTCGGCTTCTCCCGGCGGAGTAAAGGAAATGGCGGTCTGTTCGTTGCTGACCTTCTTTTTAGAGGCTTCGGGCTTGCCGCTTTCCAACTGCTTGAGCACCTGCCGCGCACGCTTGACAACACTGTCGGGAATGCCGGCGAGCTTGGCCACCTCAATACCGTAGCTCTGGTCAGCGCCGCCGCTGACAATCCGACGCAGGAAGGTAATGTCTTCCCCGCGCTTCTTGACAGCGACGGAGTAATTCTTGACCCCTTTGAGCTGATTTTCCAGCTCGGTCAGCTCGTGGTAATGGGTGGCGAAGAGCGCCTTCGCGCCGAGCTTCTTCTTGTCTGCGACGTGTTCCAGCACCGCGCGTGCAATGCTCATGCCGTCAAAGGTGGAAGTGCCGCGTCCGATTTCGTCCAGCACAAGCAGGCTGTCGGCTGTGGCGTTCTCCAGAATGTAGGCGACCTCGTTCATCTCCACCATGAAGGTGGACTGTCCCGAAGCCAGGTCGTCGGAGGCTCCCACGCGGGTGAAGATGCTGTCCACCACGCCGATTTCCGCGCTCGAAGCCGGGACAAAGCTGCCGCACTGCGCCATTAATGTGATGATAGCCACCTGACGCATGTAGGTGGATTTGCCCGCCATATTTGGACCCGTGATAATGGCGACGCGGTTGTCGCCGTTGTCGAGATACACGTCATTCGGGACAAACTGCTCGTCCGAAACGGCTTCCACCACCGGATGACGGCTGTCCTTCAAGACGATTTTGCCCGAAGTGTTGACCAGCGGACGAGTGTAATTGCTGCGCACGGCAACGTCCGCAAAGGAACACCATACGTCAAGCCTTGCGATCGCGTCGGCGGTCTGCTGCACACGGCTCTGACAGGCGGCGACCTTCTTTCGTATCTCCTCGAAAAGCTCGTATTCCAGCTTGACAATCCTGTCGCGTGCGCCGAGCACTCTGCCTTCCATTTCCTTGAGCTCCTCGGTGATGTAGCGCTCGCAGTTGGCAAGGGTCTGTTTGCGGATGTATTCCTTCGGCACCAAATCCTTTGACGCGTTGGAAACCTCTATGTAATAACCGAATACGCGGTTGTAGCCCACCTTCAACCGCTGAATGCCGGTTTTCTGGCGTTCCTTTTCCTCGATGGAGGCGATAAAATCCTTGCCGCCGCTCATGTCTCCGTTGAGGACGTCGAGGTCTTTGCAGTAACCGGGCTTGATCATGCCGCCCTCGCGGACGGTCAGCGGCGGTTCGTCCACAATGGCTTGTTCCACCAGTTCACGGATGTCATTCAGCGTGTCGATGGACTTGTAAATATCCTTGAGTTCTCCCGACTTCATGCCGCGCAGCAATTCGCGCACTGTCGGAAGGGCTTCGGCGGCATAGGCAAGGGCACGGATTTCACGGGCGTTCGCCGAGCCGTAGACAATGCGGGTCATCAGGCGCTCAATGTCGCTGATGCCGCGCAGCGCCTGTATGATGTCGTCGCGGAGGATGGAATCTCCGCACAATTCGTCCACCGCGTTCTGACGCGCCTGAATGGATACCGGATTGACCAAGGGACGCTCGATGATGCCGCGGATCATGCGCTTGCCCATGGGTGTTTTCGTCTTGTCGAGCACCCACAGCAGGGAGCCTTTTTTCTCCTTGGTGCGCATGGTTTCGGTGAGTTCCAGATTGCGCCGCGTGGAGGTGTCAATATTCATGTAGATGTCGCCGACGTAGTAATTGATGCGGTCAAAACATTCGATTCTGACCGCCTTGTCAGTATATTCCTCCGCCGCTTCTCCCGCCATCTGTGTGGAATAGATATAATCGATCATAGCACCGAGCGCCATTACCGTCGCGGGATAATTCAGCAGTCCGGAGCGTTCGATTTCCTTTGCCTTAAACTGCACATTCACCGTGGCAAGGGCGTTATTGAATTCAAAATTTTCATCGTCAAGCAGCTCGACAGAGGCTTTCAGGCGGCTTTTGATGAATTTATCCAGACCGCCTAAACTGAGGGCTGCGGGATTGATCAATATCTCGTGCGGGTCGAATTTGCTCAGCTCGCCGCAGAGCTTCTGAAAGGACGACGCGCCGCTGAGCTGCGTGACATTGAGTTCGCCTGTGGAAACATCGGCGACGCACAAGCCCGTCATTCCCTCGGAGCAGCAGACCGAGGCGATGTAATTGTTTCGTCCCTCGTCAAGCATGGAATTTTCGATGATGGTGCCGGCGGTGATGATCCGGATAATGCCGCGCTTGACCAGACCCTTCGCCGTTGCGGGATCCTCTAACTGTTCGCAGATGGCCACCTTGTAGCCCTTTTCCACCAGCCGTGCCGCGTAGGATTCATAGGCGTGAAAGGGAACGCCGCACATCGGAGCGCGTTCATCCATGCCGCAGATTTTGCCGGTCAGCGTCAGATCAAGCTCCTTGGACACTAATTTCGCGTCGTCAAAAAACAGCTCGTAAAAATCGCCGAGCCGGAAAAAAAGCAGCGCATCGGGATTCTGCGCCTTTATTTCAAGATATTGCTTCATCATGGGCGACATTTCTCCCATATCTTGCATACACCCGCCTGTTTAAAAGATTGAGTAACTTTTATTGTAACATATTCTTCCGGAAAATTCAAATGGGTTATATTTTTATAAGGTGAATTTTTTATTAAAAAAAAGCGCCGTCCTTACCATCTGAAAAGAACGGCGCTCTTGATTGATCATAAAGAGCAGATTAAGAATTGAAGTGGATCGCGGCGTTAGTGAGACAAGTGTTGCCACCGCTGATAGAAATGCTGTTCCATTGCTCCTCCGAACCCTTGTAATTAACATCTGCAATTTCATAGCAATTTCCAAACGCATTATTTCCGATTTTCGTCACAGATTTTGGAATGGTGATTGTATTTAGTTCCGAGCAATAATAAAACGCGTAATCTCCAATTTCGGTCACCTTGTTAGGTATTGTAATGCTTTTTATACTTACGCAGTTAGAAAACGCGTTTTGATTGATACGTGTTAACGAAGTAGGCAGGGTGATGCGCTCTAAGCCCCAGCAAGCATCAAACGCTGAGTTTCCAATCACACTGACGTTGTTGGGTATTGTAATGCTTTTCAGTTGATCGCAATGCAGAAATGCAGATTCTCCAATGGTTTTTACGGAACTTGGAATGGTGATGCTGTTTAAGTTTTGACAAAGATAAAAAGCTTCTTTTCCGATCGAAGTTATGTTTCCTGTAAAGGTGACTTTTTTTATTATCTCTTTTTCTGCCCACCATGCTTGCGAGTCTGTCATCTTTCCGGATCCGTTCAGTTCCAACAAGCCGTTTTCATACACTGAATATGTGATGTTATCTCCGCACTTACCCCTTGAATAATACGATTCGGAGCTATACTGGGGGAAGGTTGCGACGGTATTATCAGTTGTGGTTTTAGTCGTACCCTTTGTTGTACTTGTCGTACCCTTTGTTGTACTTGTCGTACCCTTTGTTGTACCCTTTTTCGTACTCGCGGCAGTCTTTGCGGAATCTTTATTTTCATTGGCAGAACCGACGGTTGTTTTTTCAGTGTCTGCATTGTCATTTTGGGCGGCAGGGGAATCTTCCGCAGCACGCTGTGTAGCTTCCTCCGAAACTGGGCTGTCTTCACTTGAATCGTCAGGGGTATCTTTACCGGATACATCGCTTGAAACCGCGTTATCATCAATAATGGTATCGTTATTTTTGCTGAAATGTGAAATAATCACAACAGATGCCGTGATTACGAATAAGCAGGTAACGACAAGCAACGCAGCAGGTACAACTTTTTTCCAGTCTGTATTGCTTTTTGGAAGATTCTTCTTTTCAGAAGTTTTCATTCGTTTCCGTTTGATGATCGGCAAAAACAGCCAGACAGCGAATTTGTAAAGGCCATAAGCAATACCCGCCAAACTGACGCCGAACAGCCCAAAGAACCATTCGTATTCCTCATACATTCTTTTAAGAAAATCTATCAAAGCGTGAAACCAATCCATATATTCTTCCCCTTTTTTACATATGCTAACATTGTATCACATGATTATTCCAATGTCAATCTGATATTCACGATATAAATGTTTAATGAATAAAAAGCACCGTACTTACCATAGGGAAAGGACGGTGCGTTTGTGTGAAATTATGCTGCTTTTATGCAAAAAACTACCGTAATTACTCGTTTTCCTGAACAGGTGCAGCTTCAACAACAGGAGCAGCCTCAACAGGTGCGGCTTCTACGGCTGCCGTCTGAACAGCAGGAGCCGCTTCGGTCTTGCCCTCGGTCAGTTCTGCGCCGAGACGGCAGATGAGCGACACGATGATGAATGTGATGCCTAAGCCAAAGGACATGCCATTGAAGGATTCATTTTCCAGAGACTTGATGGAAGCGGAGGCAATGGCCAATGCCGCACCGCATACAGTGGAAGTACCGATGGAAACAGCTGTCTGAATGATGCCTAAACGCATCAGTTCCTTCGCACCGCGAAGGGTGAAGGGTGTGCCGTCGGCAAGTTCATTGGTGAAGTATTTCTCGGCAAATTTGCTGATGACTGCTTCCGCTACGCAGAATGCCACCGCAACGCACATGATCACGATCAAAAACGGAACATCCATCTTATCAAGCTGTTCGATGGCCGATTTTTCGCCAGCCTGCATCAGGCTTTCCTTGCTCTTGGCAATGGCATCTTCGCCCATGGTAGCCATCAGCACAACGCCGACTCCGGCGCCGATCGCGCCGATCATGCTGAGAATGTACACGATCTTGCTGAGTATCTTGCCCAACTTGGCAAGTTTCTGGATGGTATTAAGTGTTTTCATAAATAATTCCTCCGATTGTCTGTCACTTGGACATTATTTTACGCGGATTATCCGCTAAGGGTATTATACATTAACAATTTGTAAATGTCAAGAATGTATGTGTAATTTATGAATAATTTCTTTTTCAATTCACAAGAAATTTTAACAATATTCCACAGAGGGTGGTTCAATAAAATCCTTTTATCTTTTAATATTTTTTGATGAATCAGCTATTGCAATATGCCGCAGACATTTGTTATAATGATAAACACAGAATAAGACAAGGGCGACGATCAAATGAACGGCAATCAGAAAAACACGCAGAAAATCAATTACTGGCTTGAATGTGAAAAGGAAATCAAGCGCAACGAAGGACGGCTGCCGCGGCTGCTGCTGCACGCCTGCTGCGCACCCTGCAGCAGTTCGGTGCTGGAATATCTTTCTCCCCATTTCGATATTACGCTTTTTTACTTCAACCCGAACATCACACCGGAAGAAGAATACCGCAAGCGCGTGGCGGAGCTGCACAGGCTTGTGTCGGAAGCGGAGTATCCGAACCCTGTCGCCATCATCGAAGGACGGTACGACAGCAGCGAGTTTTTTGAAATTGCCCGCGGACTGGAAGACCTTCCGGAAGGCGGCGAACGCTGCTTTAAGTGCTACCGCCTGCGGCTGGAGGAATCGGCCAAGGCGGCAGCCGAGGGAAATTATGAATATTTTACAACCACGCTCAGCGTCAGCCCCTACAAGAACGCACAGAAGCTCAATGCCATCGGCATGGAATACGCCGAGAAATACGGTGTCAAATACCTCTGCTCCGACTTCAAGAAGAAGGACGGCTACCGACGTTCGATCGAGCTTTCCGCGCAGTACGGTCTCTACCGCCAGAACTACTGCGGATGCGTGTACAGCGCGCAGCAAAGCTGCGCTAAGAGAATAGAGAATAACGAATAGATAATAGATAATAGATAATAGAAAATGAGCGCTTCGCGCTGGAATATAGAAGGAGTTTGTCATGAACATACAGATATTCGGCAAAGCTAAATGCTTTGACACAAAGAAAGCCGAGCGCTATTTCAAGGAGCGCGGCATCAAATACCAGTTCATCGACATCGTGCGCTTCGGCATGAGCCGCGGCGAATACACCAGCGTCAAAAACGCTGTCGGCGGCATGCGGAATCTCATTGACGAAA
>ONID01000127.1 GCA_900317765.1 uncultured Eubacteriales bacterium
ATGGAAGGTTTTGGACAGGTTTTCAATTTTTATCACGGTCATTCTCTCCTTCCGGTGGAATACGGCAGATAGATCGTCAATCGGGGATTGGGTTTATAGGGAAACGAAGCTGTTTCTGAATTCGCCCAGGCTTGTTGCGTGTCGAAGCGCGTATTGCTCGCTCGGCGTTGCCTCGCTCATGAGGGCTCTGCCCTCATTCTCCCGCCAGGGCGCTGCCCTGAACCCGCGAGTGAGGTCTAGCTTTCGACAAGCGAAAGCGTGACCCCCTCGACTCCCGCGCTCGCATACGCTCGCTAATTATGCGCTGCGTTTAGCCTTTCAGCGCGTCAAGCGTGGTCTGCTTGCCGCCGTACAGTCCTATGGGCTCTACGTGAATCGAAGCGACTACAACAAGATGCGTCTTGTTTTCCTCATTGAAATTATTGAGGTAGGGGGTATGCTGGAAGTAGTTGGCGTCAATCTCGCCGCTTTCCACCACGTTATTAGGCTGCACATAGTCGGTAAATTCCTTCACGTCAAGCGTGATTTCTTTCTCCGCGAGAATGTCCTTGACAACCGCGAGAATTTCTGCGTGAGGAACCGGCGTTGCCGCGACGGTAATGGTCTGACCCTTGAGCGCTTCATAATCGACCGAATCATCAAAGCCGTTGGTCGGGTTTGCGACAGTAGGAACGACCTCGTTCTGATACTTGCCGTTGATGAAGTCAACGACCTTCTGGCTTTCCAGCGCAGCGGCGAGAGCCTTGATCTTGTCGGTCTTCTCGTTGCCTTCTTTTACGACAAGCACGTTCACATAGGGAGAATCTGCGCCTTCCAGAGCAAGCGCGTCCTTGGCGGGACTCAGCTTTGCCTCCAGCGCGTAATTGGTGTTGATAACCGCGTAGTCCACGTCGGGAAGGACGTTGGGAATCTGGGCGGCTTCGACCTCCTTGAATTCGATGTTCTTGGGATTGTCTTCGATATCAAGCACGGTAGCCGTAATGCCTGCGCTGTCCTTCACCTTGATGTAGCCTAGGCTTTCCAGCAGGAGCAGCGCTCTGCCGCCGTTGGTCGCGTCGTTGGGAATGGCGATCGTGATGGACGAGGACTTGTTGTCCTCTCCGCCGGAGGAAGAATCCTCTCCGCAGGCTGTCAGGGAAAAGACCGAACCGAAGGCGAGTGCCGCCGTCAATGCAAGTGCAAGTATTTTCTTTTTCATGGTTATATTTCTCCTTTTTTGTATCGAATGATTTTAAAACTGTGTTTGGATAATTGAAAAATAATCAGCGACAACAGTACCGACACATTCGACCAAATCGGAAATTGGCTCTTAACAGCTTCTCAAAGGTTAGCTTCATAAGCATCACGCCTTTCTTTTTTCAGCAAAACCAAAGCGTCGTCCGCGTTGACTTTTGCTTTGTGTTACCATCATAATCCATAAAGCCCATTTTGTCAATAGGTAAAGTAGGAATTAAGGCAAGTTCCGCTTTTTGAATAATCGGTTGCTGATTTGTGAACAGAAAACAGACAAAATCACAAGCAAAAAAGGTAAATCCATCAAAAAAACACGCAGCGAGTCAGAAACAATTCACTGCGTGTTCTGTAAAAAAATTATAAAATCTCTCCGCCTCCGAGAATACAGCCGGATGCATCGTAAAACACCGCCGACTGTCCGGGAGCCGGTGCGCGTACCTTGCCGTCAAAGGATATTCTGACGGTATCCACACCTGTTCTTGTGATCGTGCCATTGCAACCGCTGTCGTGATAGCGGATTTTGACATTCGCCGTAATGGATTTTCCAATAGGGAGATCGGCGATACCCATAAAATTCAGCCTTCTGCAAGAAATTTCTCCCCTGAGCAGAGAATCCGCATTTCCCAGCACCACCTCATTGGAATCCGCCCGGATTTCGCTGACATAGACCGGTTCACCCAGCGCGATTCCCAGACCCTTCCGCTGACCGACGGTGTAATGAATGATGCCCTTGTGCCTGCCGAGGATATTTCCCTGTCCGTCAACAAAATTGCCTGTCTGCGGCGCGTCAATTCCTGCCGCTGACTGCACAAAATCCGCGTAGCTGCCGTCAGGGACAAAGCAGATTTCCTGAGAATCGGGCTTATCCGCCACCGGAAGGCCTGCCTGCTCCGCAATGCTCCTGACTGCCTGCTTCGTCATCCTGCCGAGCGGCATCAGCGTGCGGGAAAGCTGCTCCTGCGTCAGCCGCCACAGCATATAGGTCTGGTCTTTCTGCGCGTAATCGGCTTTTTGCAGCGTGAATCTGCCGTTGTCCAGCCTGACAACGGAGGCGTAATGTCCCGTTGCGATGGAATCGGCTTGAAGGACATTGGCGTAATAAATCATCCGCTCCCATTTGACAAATCGGTTGCAGTTGACGCAGGGATTGGGCGTGCGTCCGTGCAGATAGGCGTCCACAAAGGGCGTCACCACATGGCGGCGGAAATCCGACAGGCAGTTGAAGGCGTGGTATTCGATTCCAAGAAACCTCGCCGTGTCACGCGCGTCATCGATCTCACAGCACCGGCTTTCACTTCCGTCGTCGCTCTCCCATGTACGAAGCGTCACGCCGATCACTTCATAGCCTTCCTTTTTGAGCAGCAAAGCCGCGACAGCACTGTCCACGCCGCCGGACATTCCGACAATGACTCTTTTGCTCAAATGTCATCCCGCCTTCCCTAAAAAAATCAGTCTGCTTCCGCGTATTGTTTGGCAAGGGCAAGACCTTTGGCAGAAAAATGTTCGCCGTACTGCTCCCGGATTTTCACAGCGTACCGGTTGCGGGCATCATCAATTTTACGCCTTTGATCATCCAGAATGGCAAAAACTTCATCCGGCGCGTCCACAGAGCGGAAGAAATCGCGCATATGGCGCAAAACCTCCGCCGCCGCCTCACGAATGGGTTTTCTTTCGCCGTTATTCTCAATGAAAATACTCTCCTCGTCATACAGCGCGGCGTTTTTAATGTTGTTAACGGCTTTTTTCTGCGCCGTTTCATCCAGTTCACTTTCTTCAAGCGACATCAGCCAGAGTATCAGCAGTTGAATGAACGCGATGTCTTCTTCAAAAATACCCGCAGGGGTCAGGGGATTGACATCGAGCATACGCAGTTCTATGTGATTGACGCCGCTTGTGCGGAGATGGTCGAGACGGTTTTCGCCCTTGGGTTTCAGGCGTATGGGATAGTACAGTTCCGAGGGAGAAACGATGGCGCCTTCTTTGATGTAACGCCAGATGCTGTCGGTGTAATCCGTGATGCTGCCGTATTGCAGCACCGGAACAAAGTCGTTCCAGTAACCGAGATCACCGCACCGCGGCGAAGCATAGCGGCTGCCGTCGTTGCCTTTCTCAAAGAGAGATAGATCGCTCACCGGACTGGCTGCCGTCAGCCAGACGATCAGCCAGCCGTATTCCACCAGCCTTTGCGCCAGCGTAAGATACACGCTGTCCTTGTATGCGCGGAAGGTTTCCATACCGCTTTCCTCAAATCCGGCTTGCAGCAGCGATTCGTGAAAAGAAAAATTGCAGTGTATGCCGCAGAAAAGCATTTTCTTCTTCCCGTATTTTCGGGCGAGGTATTCGCGGTAAACCGTTTTTTCGGATTGACCTCCCCTGAAATTGGCAATGGGAATTTCGTCCTCTCCGGTGATAAAAGGGGGATTGGAAAAAGGCCACAGCACTTCCTCTCCTGTGGGGAGAGAACAGAGCTTTTCGGACGCTTTCCGGTGAAGCGCAAGGAGCGACGCCACTGCTTCACGGGGACTTCCGGTCGGAGGTGTGATGATTTCCACCTGATTCTCGCAAAAATCCCTTGAAATGTGCGGGTCGTCGCCAAAGGGGTGAGCAATCTGCGAGAGTCTTCCGTTCCCGTCAACGCGAAGGGTTTCACGTTCCAGACCAAAACCGCCGCTGTAAAGAAATTCCCTCACATCGGGATGGGAGAAATTGAATTTCATAGTCAAATCCTTTCTGTTGCGCAAAGCATTACAATTCGGCGTAATCTTTGATGAAAGAAGCAAGCGGAATGCCGTTATCCAGTCCTTCCGCCATTTTCCTCGCGGGAGAAATCAGCGTTTCCGCCCGTTCATAAAGTGGGCTGAGATAGCTTTCCTCGCCTAAATTTCTCCCCTTGAGTCCCTGCGCGGAAAGATCGAGCACGTCGGTGAGCAGAGAGGAAACTTCGGACTTTTTCAGGAAGGAAGGGAACGCGCGCCGGTTGAGCAGCTGACGGAGTTCGGTCGGATTGTAGCCCTTGTGATAAAGGGCGGTGTCGGCTTCCAGCCGTTCGGAGAGCGCCGGAAGGTTTTCCATCAGTCCCGTGTGGAAGGCGGCAACCGACATCAGATCGCGCACAGGCTGGGTGCAAACGCTGCGGAATTCCACCGTCCCGCGATAGGTCAGGTCTTCAAACTTGAAGGAGCGGAGATATTTCAGGTCTTCCATCTCCGGCGAAAAGCGAATGGAATGATAGCCGCCTTCAGCAAAATATTCGCCTTCCATGCTGCCCGTCGAAAAATAATCCTCCAGCGGCGTCGGACGGAAATTGATGTATTTCCCGTCCTTTTCCACGCAGTAGATGCTCATGGATTTGATGTAGGAAAGCACATCTCCGGAAGAAGTGAACGACACGTTATACATATCGACATTGTGACGGTTCAGCCCGTGAAGGCTGTTTCTCCAGAAGAGATCTCGTCCGCAGAGAAGCTCATGACGGTCTCCCCAGAGAGAATTGGCAAAAAGGACGGATTTCAGCGGTTCCAGTTTGGTGAAGGTATTGAAGACCTCCGGCAACGCCGCTTCCTCCACATCGAGCTGCACCTGCGCCGCGCAGGAAAACAGGCCGAAATTCGGGTTGTGGTGGAAGGGAATGGCGTCGCCGTATTTATCATAGGATTTCAGATGGTGCAGCAGCATTCTGTAACGTCCGTTGTGAATGGGTTCGCTGCGGTTGACGGCGTAATGGGGATTGACGCCCATGCCAGTCAGCGTGTGTCCGTACTGACCGAGAAGGGACTGCAAAAAGGTGTAATACTGACGGAAAAGCCGGTCCACCTCGTGAATGTCGTCCTTCGTGCCGAAGGAAAGCTCCAATGTATTGTAGCTGCAATCATAAGAAAGAATATCTCCCGTCTGCGATGACTCGGCGGCATAGATAAACCCGTCCTCATCACGGCTCAGGCGGTCGAATGCGAAATGCAGCACGAACTCATCTGTCACCGCATGAACGATGTTGAAATCCACTGCTTCGCCGCTGAGATTGACGACAGGCAATTCAAATTCCGTGCCGACACAGGGCTTGCGTTTGCGCTGCGTCGGTTTGATGTATTTATCATAGATGGCTTCGTCGAGCTTTTCCGATGTGGTAATATTTTTAGATTCCAAGAAAACCGCTCCTTTGCTTTATAGATTGTATTCCAGCGTGATGCGTCCCATCACGTCAATATATTCATTGCGGTGATTCTCGCCCTGGTAGACGAGCTTTCCCTCCCCGTATACCAGCAGCGAATTGAGCGGAAGCGGTTCCCAGCCGCTTGCTTCCAGCGGTGTGGTGGAGATCATAATGCCGCTTTCATCCTGTCTGGCAAACAGAGTATTTCGCATATTGACATGGGCATACAGCACGCTGCCGTCGTAGATCAGCAGATTCAGCTTGTTGCGGTAGGAGAGTTCCCGGATGGCTTCTTCCACTGTTTCAATGCGTTCTTCAAGCGAAAGTGCCAGCCCGGTACGGTCGGTCTTCTGATTGATCATATCAATCAGGTAGAGAAGAATCCTTTCGCTGTCCGTGTCGCCCTTCTGAAAATCCTTGTAGCGGTTCAGTTCGTTGCCGCTGAATATCGTACCGTTGTGCATCAGCGTCCATGTACGTCCGCTGACGTCGGTGCGGACAAAAGGGTGGCAGTTTTCCGGCCTGACGCCGCCGATGGTGGCTCTGCGTATATGGGCAAGCAGTAATATGCTTTCGGGAAGGGCATTGACAATGTCCGGCAATATCCTGCTTTTCTCAGCGGAAACCATCTCCGTGCGCACCTTTGGTTCACCGTTTTCAAATGTAGCCAGTCCCCATCCGTTCGGATGTCTGACCATCGCTCTTACACCTTCCTTTAATAACATACTAAGTAGATAAGAATTATAGGCAATTATAGCATGACAGATGCTTCCTGTCAAGTGGTAATGATAAAATAATTCTTTTCACATATTCTGCACACAATAATAACACAACAGACACAACACAATTGCCCGAAAAAAACATAAAAATATATTGACAAAAATCAATTTATAGAATATAATGCAAATATAGACAATCATCAATATATATTAGGAAAATGTCGTACTTTATGCATCATCATAAAGTACGACACTGTTTCAAACTTATACATTGATTGATTTCTATATATCAATTTATTATGAGGTGGTACTTTGAAAGAAAAGAAGAATACCGGTATCAGTGTTTTTCAACGATACCTGACGTTATGGGTCATTCTTTGCATGGCTGCGGGAGTCGCAATTGGGAAATATTTACCTGAGATACCCGATTTTCTAAACCAATTTGAGTACGCTGGAATCTCAATACCAATGGCAATCCTGATTTGGCTGATGATTTATCCTATAGCAATCCAACAAATCAGCAAGACACGAAACAAGATTTAAACCAGCCGATACAATCAGAAGGAGCAACGGCAGAGAAAGCGGTATCTATGGCAT
>ONID01000154.1 GCA_900317765.1 uncultured Eubacteriales bacterium
CTGCATGAGTGCCGAACGCTGTGCCTTTTCCGAAAATCCGCTGATGAAGTCCAACAGCGCCTTGACTTCCAGATCTTCGTCAGGCTCGTCCTCAAGCTCATCGGCAAATTCCCCTCCGTCGGGAATGTTGGAAATATCGGGATATCCGCAGTCGCCAAGACCGCCGTCTGCGCAGAGTTCTCTGCGAAGCACAATGACGTCCTCGCCGAATGAGCCGTATTCAAACGAGATGACGTCGCTGGCTCTCAGATCCATCGCGTCACGAATCTGCCACGGGACTTATTTCAGTAATTCCTAAGTTTAGCTCGTTGTTATAATTTGTGATTATTAAATAATTATATCTAAATATAGCGCTATATATTTAGGCATAATATAGAATCGGACAATTTAGACTTGATTTTATTTCATTAGTGTGTATAATTAGCTTTATAAATCGTTTCCATTTCTGCGCTTAATCGATTCAACAACAAATTACCTATAAGGTAATTTTGAAAGAAAGGATAGTGAAAAGTCATGGAGAATACAAAAACAATAAAGCATCCGGGCGAACTATTGCTTTCTAAAATAGGCGAACTAGGAATGAAACAAAAAGAACTGGCGATTCGTACCGGAATGTCAGAAAAACATATTTCAACGGTAATCAACGGTACAAAGGACATTTCGGCTTCTTTTGCCCGCAAACTTGATATTGCACTTGGCGAAGAAATCGGCACTTGGGCAAAACACCAGGCTGATTATGATGACTACATGGCAAAGCTGGAAGAAGAAAACGGCATTACTGATGAAGAAGTCGGTATTCTGAAAACTATGAAGGAAATAGTGGATTTTTTTCTCGAAATAGGTATTATGCACAATCATTGCGGCAACACCGAGAAAATCATACAGCTTCGTAAAATACTATGTGTAAATAATCTCAGCGTTATTCCTCAAATTACCTATAACGCTGCCTATCGTGCACAGATAAAAAGCAGCACAAACATTAATCCTTATGTTCTGTTTGCGTGGCAAAGAATGTGTGAATTAGCAACAGAAAAAATCACAGTTATAAAACCGTTTGATCGTGAGCAATTGATAACCAAAATCCCTGAAATAAAAAAACTGATGTTTGAAAATAATCCAAACATCATGATTGTTAAGCTCAAGGAACTTTTTTGTAATTGTGGCGTTGCATTCAATGTGGTGCATCATTTTCGCGGTGCTCCTGTACAAGGTTTTATCAAGCAAACCGAAAGCGGAAAAGTTATTCTTTGTGTAACAATACGAGGCAAATCCGCTGATAAATTCTGGTTCAGTCTTTTCCACGAAATCGGTCATCTGATAAACGGCGATATGAGCGCACGTTTTGTGGATTTTGATACTGTTAAGAGTGAAATAGAAGAACGTGCAGACATCTTTGCAAGAGACACATTGATAGTTCCAAACCTTTACAGAGATTTTGTAGAATCTGAAAAATATCATTCACTCACCGAAATTAAAGTATTTTCACTGCTTATCGGCGTTCCGCACTGGATTATCATTGGCAGACTTCATAATGATGGCTGGCTCGATTGGAGTTACTTCGCACATGAAGTTCCATCCTTTTCATGGAGAAAAGAATGAAAATGAATGAAATACTCACGCTAAAATCAATATATAGTAACAATTCTCTTGACAACTACTATATGTTGATGATATAATCTTTGTAACTTTTTGAAAGATAGGTGATGCTTATTGATTGTATTCAATCGGAAAAAGAAAAAGCCGCACTGATTGTTGGCGCAATCAATACGGCAAAAGATTCGAATATTGCTACTCGAACCCCCACAAGTTCATTGTAGCAATATTCGATCCGAATGTCAATAGATTTTTTAGATTTGTCAATTTGCACAACTGGCATGCAGCTAATTGATGCAACTATCAACAAACTCCGTGATTTCTATTGTTTTTTGCTTTGCTTGATTATTCGGATTGTTGTCTGAATAATCGGCTTGTTTAGCAAATCCGAGTGTTGCTGTTTGAACCCCCACAAGTTTCAATTACGTAATACCTCGGATTTATACTACTTTGACTATCTGTAAAGCGAGGTATTTTTTTGAATATTGATACAATCGTTCGTAAAGGAATTAAGGACGTCTGGTGGCGACCGTACATGGTTGCGGGTGCAAAGTTCTCAAAGAATGATATTCCCTTTTGCCCTACTACTGCAAAGACCCTCCCGGCTATGATCATCACTTACAAGGAAGCAAAAGAAATCTATGCCAGAGAATTACGCAGGGGCAACAAGTGGTTTACTCATCTTGCGTTTGTTTGTTTTTATGAGGATGACTGGAACTTTGATTCTGTTTTGGGCATCTGGTTTCGCAGCAATCACGCATACAAAATTCTGTCACATTTCGCAGGCATTATTACACCTGATTTTTCCACTTTTCAGGACTTTCCTTATCCACTCAAACTATGGAACACCTATCGCACGAGGGCTTTTGGTTACTGGTACGGTACGATTTGCGGAAATCCTGTTTATAACAATGTACGCTGGGGGACTCCTGAAACATATGGATATTGTTTTGACGGTCTCCCGAAACATGATGTTGTTGTTATAGGAACCGTTGGTGGGAGTCCCCGAAAGAAAATTGACCGTCCGCGATTTGAACAGGGACTCAATGAGATGGTAAGAGTGCTTCATCCGCACACAATTATTGTGGTTGGTTCGGTAAATTATCCATGCTTTAGGGAACTTCAAAAGCAGGGCATAACGATTATCGCCTATCCCAGCAAGACAAGCAAGGCTTTTGCAGGGAGGGTGAAGAAATGAGCAAAGGTTATAGCGGACTGTTCAGCGATACTAAAGGCAGCCGTGTTACTTTCGGAAGTACGGATTATATGAAGCCAACTGATGATTTCAGCATATTTATCAAAAGAAGAAAAGATATTGATGCCAACGGCTTCTATGATATTATTGCTCACGGAAATCCTGTAAGCATAGAAATTCAGCAAAATGGTCGAACAATCACGATTGATCATAGGATCGCAGCAAAATTATTTAAGCACGATAAGCAGTACAAGGGACAAGCAATACGCTTGTTGTCATGTAGCACAGGTAAACTTGATAATGGTTTCGCTCAGAACTTAGCCAATAAATTGAATGTTCCAGTACAAGCACCCACCGATATTTTATGGGCAACCCCAAAAGGGAAATATTATGTTACAGCAGGTAAGACTATTAATGGAAGGCTGGTTGAGGATCGTAGTGTACCAGGGACATTCAGAACATTTTATCCACAAAGGAGGAAGAAAAAATGATTTGTGAAAACTGTGGAGCAGAGATGAGATTTAGGCAGGATGGTCATTCTATATGCTGGGTATGCGATAATTGTGGCGAAGCTGTTGCCTCAACTTACTTTGAGCCTTACGAAACAGATTTAACAGAATATCATGTTCTGCTTGTGTCTCATTTTAAGGCACCTTCGAGTATATTAAAGCTGATTTCTGAGATTGCTAATTGCAACTATCTAAAAGCTAAGAAAATGATTGAGAACGCCCCTGTCGAAATCTTTTGCGGCAAGGCTATTGATGTTAAAGCGGTCAAGGAAAAGCTCGAAGCAACTAACATTGATTTCAAGATTGATCCAGAATTTCCATATTAGCATATAGTTGCAGATTTTTTCATTGACTTGTTTGATATTTGTCATGATGTCGGCGAGAATCGGCACGATAATGCTGTTTCCCGCCAGCTTGTAGAGTTTTGCGTCGCTCAGATGAAGCTTATTCTGGAGCTTGAAGAATTGGGAGTCCTCGAATCCCATCAGCCGGAAGCATTCTTGGGGGACAAGCCGCCTGACCCGTCCGTGATGAATTACGCCGTGGCGGTCTACCACCGTCAGGCAGAATGCCGGCGCACCGTTGGGGCGGATGCGCGGGCTACTAGCCGTTTTATTTATAATGTCGGGATTAATGACAGGGTACACGCCGTCGTATTCCACGAACACGCCGGACTTTTCTCCCTTGTGCTTGCCGATGCCCGAATCCTGACGGGTGGTGATGCACCGCGCCACATCGGTCATTTTCGCGTCGGCGTTCATGTCGATGAAGTACATTCCCGTCTTTCCGCCGAAGCCGCCGCCTGTGGCGGTCTGTGTCACGGCA
>ONID01000197.1 GCA_900317765.1 uncultured Eubacteriales bacterium
AACAACCGCAACTCCGATGAAAATATAAGTAGTCGTATCCATAATTCATTTCTCCTTTGCCGGAATCATTTTGATGTGTTAATCTTCTGAATTGCCCATTGTCATGTAAGCAGAGCGGAAGACATTGTAGCTTTCTTTCAGACCGGGCGCTTTCAGAACGGTATCAAGTCCTTCGGCGGCGCCTGCATCCTCAAACTGCCCCTTCACGCTGTCGTAGTCGCCGTCCACGATGGCTTTGTCAAGCAACTGGAATGCTTCCACAAAAGCGTTGTCGATGTTTGCCTGCTTTTCTTCATCGAACGTGTCGTATTTTGCCTGCATTTCTGATTTAAGCTCTTCTACCTGATCGTCTGTGAAACCAATCACTGCCGCGTAGGATGCGATTCTGGCGGCAAGTTCCGCCTTCTTCAGGGATGAGCCTGCGGTGCCTTCACCGATTTCGGACGCGTCATTGAAGATTTCTCCCAGTGTGTCGTCTGTGAGTTGTTCGGTAGCGGAAGAATTAGTGCCTTCCTGACCGGAGGTCTGCTTATTATCGTCGCCGCAGCTTGCCATTAATGAAAGTACCAAGGCTGTCGCTATCATCATTACTACTATTTTTTTCATTTGGTTCAGTCTCCTTCATTTGTTGTCATATTGTTGTTCATATCACTTTGCTATCTGCTTCACGCTCCGCTTTACGGCGGGCGTAAATGAAATTCCATACCCTTTCCGCACCACATCATGCTTCACCTCCTTGAGGAATGGGTGTCATACGCTTACAAAAGCCCTGTTTTTTTATTAGTCTACACAACGCTGTCCAATAAATGTCCAATAAATTTAGCTGTTTTTGATTACAATTTCGTTATTGTTATTACAGTTTTGTCACCATCTCTTTTTTCAGGCGATTCCAGCGGAATACGGATGGTAACCGTCGTTCCCTCGCCGATCACACTGTCGACGGTGAGGGAGCCGCCGCACATACTTTGCAGTCGTTCGCGGACATTGCGGATGCCGATATGCGCTCCATCGTCCTCGTTGATCTTTTCCGGGTCAAAGCCGCATCCGTTATCCTGTATGATAATTTCGTGATAACCGTCTTTCAGGCGCGTGACAACTCTGACGATTCCTTCCTCGCAAACACGCACACCGTGCCGGATTGCGTTTTCCACCATCGGCTGAAGGGTGAGCGACGGCATCGAAAACTGACTGTCTTCGATATCGTATTCCACTCGTATGGAATCAAAACGAACCATCTCAATATCGGAATAAAGCCGTGTGTGTTCCAGTTCCTTCCGGAAAGGAATCAAGCCCGTCTGTCCGAGCGAGTCGAGATTCTGTCGCAGATACATACCGAATTTGTCGGTAATATCCGCCGCCTTTTCCGGCTGCTGCAAACACAGCACCTTGATGGTGGAAATCGTGTTGAAGAGAAAATGCGGCTGAATCTGTGTCATCATGATCTGAATGCGCTGCTGTGCCATGAGCGCCTCTTCATGCTCCCGAACCAGCAGCAAATGAAGCCAGACGTAAAAGAACACACTTCCACAGATGACAGCGGCGGTAAGATAGGTGACAGGATACTCATGCCCGACGATTTTAGTATCCAGTATAATTGATCCGATAATCAGTAAGACGTTGAAAATGGGAATGGCAACAAGCCATTTCTGCGCGCGTCCGTATTCTTTGACTGTCAGATAAACAAAGTAGACAAGAAAGATGACGCTGACATTATGACAGGTGTAGCCAAGAGGACCCCGTTGAAAATGATTGCGTTCGTCAATCCAAAAGCAAAGATGTGAAAATAAGGCAGTCAGGTTAATGACCGTATTGACACCGAAAATACACCATGCAGGTCTGTATTTCAATTTGGGATTGACAAGGTAGAAGAACATGATCAGAAGCAGAGGACGCACCGTATATCCGTAAATACTGACAACTGTCCTAAGCAGCGGCCGGGATACTTCCAGCTCAAGGTAATAGCTTGCCAGATTCTGCATAATTAAGCTGAAATCCAGCGCGGCAATAATGAAAATGATTCTTCTGTGACTGGGCTGGATATAACGGTCATTGAGATCCATGAAGGAGAGGCCGGCCAGCAGCATCATCAGCAGCAGAATACACGGCAAATCGGTTTGTATTTTCAACATTGCTGAAAATCACCATTCCTTTTTATTTATTCGGGGATTCCCTGCTTGTATAGTAACGCAGCCAGAGCAGTTTTTCAAGTGCGTTGACGGGATTGTTTGAATTTTACAAAATGCGGCAGATCAGAGCCCCGGTTGGTAAGGCAGCATTTCCATTTCCTTCAGGCATTCTCCGTGCGCCTTGTCGAGAATCGAGAGAAACTCGTCCACTTCTTCCTCGGTGTTGTAAATGCCGAAGCTGACGCGGATCATGCCCGGCGTGCCGCCTTCACCGCATTCCACCAGTTCTTTGGCTGCCTCGTCGGAAACGCCCAGCAGTCGCCAGACGTATGTATGTGCACAGAATGCACCTCTTCTCGTGGCAACGCCTTTTTCTGAAAGCTTCATGGCAAGATGCATGGAATTGACGTCGGTCAGATTGAAGGTGACCACGCCCACTCTGTCGCTGATGTCCTCCGTGTCGCCGTAAACAACCGCGTTGTCCA
>ONID01000129.1 GCA_900317765.1 uncultured Eubacteriales bacterium
AACAGGATCGTCTGATACTTCCACACGTACCACCGCGCGTCCCTTATCCGGCGCATAGGCGTAGTTTGCGATGTTCACAAAGATTTCCTCCGCCGCAAGTTCCATCTGCATCTGCGCTTTTGCTGGACAGTCCACCTTTGCAAGACACTCACCGAGGAAGGACTGCACCTCAGATAAATTTTCATTTTCCGCCATAATGTCCAATTCGTATGTTTTCAACGATGGCTCACCTCCGTTGTATTCCGTTCCTTTATACTCCATACACAGCATCGTCAGATCGTCAAACTGTTCCGCGTTTTTTACGAAACCGTCTACCGCTGTACGGACGTTTTGCAGCGCCGTTTCGGGCGAAGCGTCCGTGTCCTCATTGAGTGCCGCCAGCATACGCTCTGTGCCGAACAAATCGTTATCCTTGTTGGTTGCCTCCGGCACACCGTCCGTGTAAACAAACAGCTTTGCGTCGGGGAATAACTGCACTTCATATTCCTTGTATTTCATGCCGTCCATGCCGCCGATGACAAATCCGTGCTTATCTTTGAGCAGCTCGAACTTTCCGTCCGGCATACAAATGACGGGGTATTCATGCCCCGCGTTGGCGGCGGTCAGTTTGCCGGTGGAAATCTCCAGAATTCCCAGCCACACCGTCACAAACATTTCTTCGTGATTGCTTGCGCATATGGTCGCGTTGGTATCCTCCAGAATCTTCGCCGGAGACTTGCCCATCTTGGCGTTATTGGCAAGAATGATTTTGGACGCCATCATAAAGAGCGCGGCGGGAACGCCCTTGCCGGAGACGTCCGCTATCACCATGCAGAGATGGTCGCTGTCCACCAGGAAGAAATCGTAGAAGTCACCGCCGACTTCTTTTGCCGGCGTCATTGTGGCATAAATATCAAATTCCGGACGGTCAGGAAACGCCGGAAAGGTATTTGGCAGCATACTCGCCTGAATTTTCGTAGCCAGCGACAGCTCTGTTACAATACGTTCCTTCTCAGCGGTCGCCTTGGTGAGATTTTCGATATACGCCTGAATCTCTTCCTCCATGCGGTCGATAGAACCGGCGAGCGTGCCAATCTCGTCTTCATTGCGTATCGAATGCCGCAGTTTGGTTTCCGACACCGTGTTTTCGGTCGAAAAGCGCGTCGCTTCGTCTGAAATCAGCTTCAGCGGGCGCAGCAGCGTGCGGTGGAGGAAGAAGCTCTGTCCGAGCAGCACCAGCAGAATCAATGCGACAAGCGCCAGAAGCGCCCTGTTGATGAATTTTTTGCGCATATTGGTGAGAACGTCCATCTGCCGCTGTACGCACAGCAGCGCGCTGACAGTTCCCTCGCTGTCCTTGAGCGGCACAAGAAGGGTGATATGGGAATCCGTCTCTATGTATCCTTTGTCGCGCACCACGATTTCCCGGTCGGAATTCTTCTCAACCAGCGCACGGTATTTCTGCTTGTATTCGTCGTTGGTGGTTTCCCTCAGATAACCGAAATCATATCTGGTGTATTTGGTATGATGGTCAATGGTTGAGAAGATGAATTGTATATGGGCATAATCGGTTGTGTCGGGAATAATGACATAAATGAAGGTGGAGCCGGAAGAATTGCACAGCCTGTCAAGGTTGTCCCACACCTGCTCATATGCCTCGCCCTCGCCTCCGCTCTGCAGGTAATCTTCCATCTCGTCGGCGTTGACATACGTTGATGCGGTCTTGGCGGTAAGATACGCGCCTTCCGCGTATTGCTCAAGCAGCGCGTCTGTGAAAATACTGAAGCCTATGGTTAATACAATGGCAGAAAACAAAACAAGCAATAAAACGATGCCTGTGATGCTTTTTACCGTGGCGTGCTGCCGGAAGGTTTTTATCATAACGATTCCTCCGTCCAAGTTTATATAGGGAATTATACACCCCATTGTCCAATAAATGTCCAATATTAACGGCGTTTTTATACAAAAATCATTTACAAACTTTCGTCTTTTGTTTTGTTCGATTTGACGATAGCATAGCAATCATTTCTAATGAAAAAATGTATAGCAGAGACTGCTACATGAACAATTCTCTGCTATACGGATTGATTGAACGAAAGCGTATATCATTCATGTGCAACCGGAGCTTCCGCACGATTCTTTTTCAATTCCTCGCATTTTGCTGCATCTACATAGTGAGTGGCATAGGCTCTCTCTATCTCCGGATTGCCGCTTTTGCTGAAACGAAGCGGAATAACAGGCTTATGCCCCTGTCCGTTTTTCTTTTTGACGCCCCAGCGTTTATAATAGCAAAAAGAGGGTTTGTATCCTGCTTTCGCCGAATACGCTCGAATCTGCTTCATGATAAAGGACAGTTGTTTCAGATTGCAATTACAGACTCGTTCCAAATAGTCCACCTTGCCATATCGCCAATCCTCATACCTTTGTTTGGACAGTACACCAATGTCCATCAGCACGTCCACAGGTGCCGCATAGCCTCGCCTTTGGCACTGGTGATAAACAGACGAATGTACTTTGCCCACTAATTCTGAATCTTTCATAATTGCTTTTACACCTCATAAACCCAATTGATAATTCGTATTTGTTTAGATTATACACGATTCTTCTAAAAACGCAAGAACATCAAAGCACAGAACAGCAGGAGACCGCATGGAAAAGTCATTTTTCGACTTTCTGCTGTTCTGTGCCTCGTTATATTGCTGCTATATTGTACAAAAGAGAGGGTTAATCAATCACAATTACGCCAGTGTGAACTTAATTTTCTTTTTGATTCTGCTCAATCTCTTGTAAACGGCGTCGGTCTGTTTGCCGAGTTCCATTGCAATATCGTCAACGGAATATCCCTGCATTTTGAGAAACAGCATTTCCAGCGTCAGCTTGTCCGTATCCATGAGAAGCTGACGGAGCGCGGGATTGTCGATCATAACAAGCAGTTCCTCAATGTTGTCTACCGTGTCCTCATCGTGCATTGTATAAGTAACGATATTAAAAATATCATCAATGCTCTGAACATTGTGCGTATAGAAGACTCTGTCTGCTTTCAGATCACGCCAGTTCATCTTATGAAGTATCTCAATGAAAACCTCGCTGACGCCAGCCTCACGCAGTTCCGCGTCTTCCTGCGCCTGTCTGTTCTGCAATCTTCTTACTTCTCTGCCATAGTTGTATGACATAATAATGCCTCCATATTCGAATAAAAAATTTTTAATCCGAATATAGAGAGGCGGCGAGCGACAGCCTACACTATGGGCATACAAAGATAAATCATAAGACGGTGCTTCATATTGGTGGAGCACCGTCTTACATATAACTGTGGTTGCGTATTACCAGTGTATGAAAAATACCTGACCAAAACACAAATACTCCTCCAAAAAACGATCTTGGAGGAGTACGATTTTTAGCATAAATATTCACCCTGCCAAAAAGGTCGTTTTTTTTAGACAGGGAAATATTTATTATTTTACATTGATGAATTTGTATTATTAAAAAATCGCTTGACATAAGTGAAATTATATCACGTCGAACACAGCTATTCAATATAGGCGTGAAGATTTCTACTGTTTGCACAAAAAATTTCTCCACATCATTCACAATAAATCTAAGTGAATAGTTTCACATTAACATTTTATCTTATTGTTAAATTTTACCTTTTATAAAAAACGAGTATCTGGCATTTGCTTTTAGCACAGATACTCTTTTACGTTGTTTGTTTCGCGTTTACTATTTTTCTTATTTTTTTCTCAATATATTCTTCGTTGTCTTCACCATCTCAATTACAGCCTGCAATTCATCAGGCGTACAGTCGGATAGCAGCTCGTTAAGCTGGCGAACAGCGATGTGTTCACTCTTGACTAAACTGCCGCAGACAAGCTCATCGAGCGATACTTCAAGGGCATTGGAGATGTTCATCAGCGTTGGCAGGCTCACCTTTGTGGCGGCACGTTCAATGTGTGACAGGTTTGACGGCTCTATACCGGCAAGTTCGGATAGAGCCGCCTGTGTCAGGTGTTTGGACTCCCGGATTTCCCGTATGCGCTTTCCCATATCTTTGTAATCAACAGACATAACAACAACCTCATTTTTTTTTGATATTTTTGTATGTCCTATTCGGATATGCTAAAATAACGCATAAATCCTTTTAGGATATACACGTTATTATCAATCAAAAAAATGGGGTGCTTTTGATGATCTGTACTTTCTTCGGTCACAGCGATGCGCCGGAAACTGTCAAGCCTACCTTGAAAGCTGCAATAATCGAGCTAATAGAGAAGGAAAACGTCACCGGATTTTATGTCGGCAACCACGGCAATTTTGACCGCATGGCTATCTCTATCCTCTCAGAACTGGCGAAAACACAGAGCATTCGCTTTTACGTTGTACTTGCCTATCAGCCGACTGAAAAAGATGCCGACTACCTTGCACATACCGTTCTGCCCGATGGCATTGAAGCTGTTCCGCCAAGATTCGCTATCAATTTCCGAAACAGATTTATGCTTGAAAATGCGGATATTGTGATTACCTACGTCACGCATTCATGGGGCGGCGCGGCAAAATTCAAGCAAATGGCAGAGAAAAGACAGAAACGGATTATTGAGTTGGCTTAGTAAGATCATTAACTGCACAATCGTCTTGCTTCTTTGTCGGTTTTCTGCCGCGTTTCTTCCGATTCACGGGCATTTGGGCAGGAACAGGTCTTTTGCCGTAGGGGAATTGATACCGCCATTCGTCGTAATTTTCCTTGCCGATTCTGCCTTCGCGGTATTCCTGCGCTATGTCGCTCCACATTTCCAGAAACGTGGATACGACAAATGATTCGTCACACGATGGCTCTGGAATGCTCACACAAATCTTTCCGTCTATGTTTTCGACTGACAAACCGTACATATCTTCCAGAGCAAATAAGGTGTGCATGATTTCCTCAAGGCAATGGAAACTATGAATACACATCGCATATGGCGAAATATGGAGTGCTTTTGCAAACAGGTCTATCGTGTCACCTGTTGGTTTCCGGCTTTCGGATTCATACTGTGAAATACGAATGTCCGCCGTATCATCAGTATACCCCATGCCCGCGTCAATATAGCCGCACTGATCGGCACACCACGACACATAACAGGCACACCACGCGATGCGCGACTTGAAGCCGTACCATGACCAATAGGGCTGTCCGCCCTTGTTGCCGACCTGCGCCGAGGCGATTTCCACAATGACCTGATTCCCGCCTGCGGTAAAAGCACGTCCGACGGGGTAATAGCGCAGGACATTGAGAACATAATTGCTGTCGCCGTAGCTGCTCCAGCCTCTCTTCTTCGCCATCAGATCGGAAAATTCCAATGCATTGGCAGTGGAATAGCCTTTGTAATGCTCTTTAGCCCACGCGATATAGCCGTTGCCGTAATTGTAGCCCTGCAAAGCGAGCTTGATGTTGTCCATGTCAATCGGGCTTTGCACGTTGGCTGCTTTCAGGCAAGCCGCGAGATTCTGGATACCCACGTTGATGGAATATTCGGGATCAACAATACTGCCCGCATGATGCAGATACCGCGTGTTGTAGGAACATTCGGAAGCCTGCATGGGGTCGAGTCCCTGACCGCCGGATTCCTGCATCATGACCGCCATAATCAGATCGACGTATTCGGGAATGCCGTGTTCTTTGGCGTATTGCTGAATGACCGGACGGTAGTCCCTGACTTCTACGCTGACCGGCGTGTAGGATTTGCTGTTGCTCCCGCCACCGAACATCGAAATAGCACAGCCGAAAACCACCACAATCAGAGTGATCATCACCGAAACCCAGCCGCCGGCAATCAGCAGCGTGATAAGGGCTTTGGTGCTTTTCACCGCCACCTTGATGGCTTTCACCGTTCCACGAACGGTCTTGCGGGAAGCCTCCGCCGCCATTTTCGCCTGCTGTCGGCGTTTGTAGGCAGCTTTGGCGGCGTTGGCTGCGCCGGTTGCCGCATGAGTGGCGGTTGAGTGGCGGTTCTGGCGGAATTCCCCGTGTAAGAAAATGTTCTTCCGGCTGTTTTCCCCATTGCATTTCCGGCGGATTTCACGGAGGGCGCGCCTTTAACGGATTGCTTTGACGCGGCTCCCATCTTTGCGGCGTTTTTCTGGCGATACGCCTGTTTCGCGCCGTCCGGCTTCTGCAATGCGTATGACGGTGAACCGCCTGTTTCTGTGACAGCCCCCGCCGAATGCGACGGAGGCTGTTTCGATGCAGCAGCATTTGTCTTGGCTTCTTCGGCGGCTTTCTTTTTGGCAGCGGTTGTTTTCGCCTTGTCAATTTTCGCCTTGGTGATCTGCGCCTGACGTTTCAGCTCATCGGCGCTTTGCGGCGTATTCTGAACGGCGGTGCGTCCGACGCGCCTCGCGGTCTGCCCTGCGGCGACGGCGGACGTCCTCGCCCTCTCTGCGACTTCGTCCTCTGCGAATGCAGTCACGCTTTTCTGTTGAGAATTCCCATCGTTCCGCGCTCGCTGCTGTGTTTTTGCGTACTCCGCCTTCATGCTTCTTCCGAGTGAATCTGCGCCCTTTGCAGCGGCATTCCTTAACTCTGACATTCATGGTAAACCTCCTTCTTAACCAATCTTTTTCGCCACGACGACCAGCCTGCCGTTCTCGGCAAACCGCTTGCAGGTGGACAGCGTGAGCAGTTTGTCGCCGTATTTCGCAGTCACGCCAGTGTCGTACAAAGCAAGCTCTTTGCACCTGCCGACATATTCGTTAAAGTGGGCTTCATCTTCCGCATTGACAAAATCGTAATAGCGGAATCCTGACGCGCTGTAAACAACCGTCTTGAATACGGCAATGATCTGGTATTCTCCCTGCTCGGTCAGGGTGTTGAACTGAATGATTTTATGCTTGTCATAAAAGCTCTTGGTCGTGAATTTGTCGAGCGAACCGAACATCTTGCCGCCCTTGATGTGGTGTCCGTAAATATAGCAATCCAAATAATTAGCAAGACACAAAGCACGACTTAAACCAGCCCATGCAATCAGATGGATGAACAGCGGAGAAAGCAGTTTCTATGGCGTCA
>ONID01000130.1 GCA_900317765.1 uncultured Eubacteriales bacterium
GATTTCCTCACGGAGCGCTTTTTCCTGCTGCTCCAAAAGCAAAGAAATCACGCTGCCCGGATCGTCCTCCGAAAGCATCTGGGAAATGGAATCGAGCGGAAGTCCTAAATCTCTCAGAAAGCATATGATCTTCATGCGCTTCAGGTCAGTGTCGGAATACAGTCGTCTGCCGCCCTCTGTCAGTTCCGCCGGAACAAGAATGCCCCGGGTGTCATAATACTGCACTGTCCTGACCGTCACGCCGCAGAGCTTTGCCATCTCCCCTGTGGTGTATTTTGACATAGCTCTCACCTCCTTCACCCTAAGAATAGCGTATTACGCGGCGTTACGAGCAATACCTGACGTAAGGTGATTTTTTAAAAGCGCGCGCTTTTTACATTTTATTCATAAATTGTTATTGATATTTTCTATAAATATAAAATAATTTATAAATAGAAATATTTTTAAAATAATATTAATCTACTTCATTTTCTATTTATAAAGAAATCCGATGCCTTCCCGATTGACCCGTTCAATAAATTTATTGACCACACCCGCTAATTTCTCAATATGCTGTTTGTAATTAGCCAATGTGATCTGTTGCTGAGGATTCCCCAATTCCTTGAGCATCATTTCGGTAATTTCCGGCGAACCGTGAATGACGTCAGCAAATCTGTACATATCTGTGATAACTTCTTTGTTATTAAAATTGACAGCATATATTTCCACATTGCTGTTTTGAAGCAATACGGAAAATGCATAATCAAGCGTGTGAAAATATGCGTCAAGTAACCCGCAGTTGTAAGCTCTCACCCACCACATAATACAGTAGCACGGCGTCATAAAAACAAATTTTGTACCCGGATTGTTTTTTACGACTTCGTCGAGTGCTGCAATATTTGCTTTTACATCTTCAAACTGATACAGTTCTCCGTTTGAGGGAACGGATTTTGCTCCATCCGGATTATAGCTGTCCAATACTGAACCCGGTCCGGGCGTGAGCCATTGATTAAAGGAATAGCATGTTCCCGGATCGTAATTATCTTTCAAAGAAGTATATACCATATCGGGAATTTTATCCGCCAGAATTTCTCCGTTCAACAGATATTCAATATTATCAAAGGGGTTGTGATTATTCAGATAAAGAACCTCGTCGGGAAGTGGACTCATCCGTGGATCATTGTGGAACGAAAAGACATCCAATCCGTAAAATACGTATTTCAGTCGGTGCGTATCAAGTGAAAGGTTTAAGTAATAACGTATAGTAGGAGCCGCTGCAGAATTACCCACAGCTTTTACGACCTTTCTGCAATTGTATTTTTCGGCAAGTTTTGTACTGTTGATACTCATTACGGTAGATGACCCGAGAAGAACGCCGTCGTAATCCAGATTTTTCAGCACGCCGGATACCTGATACTGAGGTATTTTTTGTACTTCTTTCAAACCGCCTATTGGTGTGTGATAGACAAAAAAAGGATCAAAACAGTATACCGTTAAGCAAACAACGCATAAAAATATTGAAAGAGCCGCAAAAAAAGTCTTCAGCATCCTATTTTCATAGCTTTTGTTCATTTGTATCTCCTAAAAATTAAAATACAGAAAGACTGTAACCTGAGACAAAGAGATGACGCACAATCCGACAATCAAAGCAAAAATCACCATATTTGCACTCGTTGCCCTGTGATCGTCAACCCATTGCAGAGTGTTGTTCAGCATGCCGCAATAGACCGACGCTGCCAGAAGAAGCAGTGCGCAGAGCAGAAACATAATGAGTACCGACGTATCTGCTACACCGGGTTCGAGCGTTTTTTCCAATATCTTTTCCAAAGCTTTGTTTTTGAATCCTGACAGACTGCGCAGCAATCCTGTTATACGACCTGTCCACCGGAAGGAAAACACTTTCTTATACAGTATGAGTGCCGAATTGACAGAAGGACTTCTGAAAAGCACCCATGCAAAATTGGTAAAGATAAATGTAATGCATTGCCTTATTCTTTTGTGAAGCTTTTCATACGGCACCAGACTTTCCATACAGATGAAAAGCCCGTTGAACACTCCCCACAGAATAAATGTCCAGTTTGCACCGTGCCAGATACCGCTCAGCAGAAATACGATCATGATATTTCTGAGCGTTTTCACCTTGCCGCACCGGCTTCCGCCGAGTGGAAAATAAACATACTCAGTAAAGAATGAATTCAGCGTCATGTGCCATCTGGTCCAGAATTCCTTTACGCTTGAAGACAGATAGGGTCGGTCAAAGTTAACAGGCAGGTCAATGTTCATCATCTTGCCGATGCCTATGGCCATGTCACAGTAACCGCTGAAATCCAGAAGTATCTGAAAAGTATAAAACACCATTGTAACTATCGCCGACGGAGTATCCAGCAAATTGACATCCGAATAACCGATGTTGACAACCTTGGCCAATTCATCAGCCAAAAGCACCTTTTTTGCCAGCCCGATCGAAAAGATCCTGATTCCTTTCAGAAAATTCTCGCTGTTGAAGCTTTTCTTGCACACATCACAGAACTGGGGAATCATCTGATCATGCCTGACAATAGGTCCTGCAATGAGCTGCGGAAAGTAACATACAAACAGTGCGTAATCTATCACTCCGTAATGCTTGGCTTTCCGTCTGATCCTGTCAACGATAAAGGATATTTGCTGAAAGGTAAAAAAACTGATACCCAATGGAAGCGCTATGTTTATCAAAGCAAAATCCTGTCTGAATGCGGCGTTTATATTTTCAATAAAGAAATCGAAATATTTAAAATAAAACAAAAGCCCAATGTTAAACACGACGGCAATGAAACCAATGACTTTTCTTCTCCGTCTTTTTTCCGCATACCGTTCCAATAAGCAGCTTGAAAAATAATTAACGGCAACGCTTGTCAGCAGTATAAGCACATAAGAAGGATTCATGTAACCGTAAAATACAAAAGAAAATACAATCACTGCCGCTTTTGAAAGAATATATTTTTTTATCTTATTCAGTGCAAAATAGATTGTCAGAACAAGCGGTAAAAACAAAAACAAAAATACATACGAGTTAAAGAGCATTGTACGTCTCCTAATAATGCCGTATCAGACGACACGATCAGTTAATCGGATATGTTGATTATCTTCTCAAGTCACAGAACCATGGATCGCAGACCGTTGATTCCCGCGACCGCCAGCAAATAATCGGTTCCCTCGCGTATGCCGGATTTACCAAGCTCCTGCACTGCACTCTGTCGCGCAAGAATGGGCATATTGTTCTCCGCACTGAGATGTCCCAGCACAAAACGGGTTGTTCCTGTGCGTGCCAGCGTCGGAAGCTCAGCGGAACAGGCTTCATTGCTTAAATGTCCCCTGTCTGAGGCAATGCGCTTTTTGAGCGGGTAAGGATAGCCTCCGGCATACAGCATGGAAATATCGTGATTTGATTCGAGATACACCAGATCGCTTCCCTCTATCGCCTTGTGAATCGAAGGCGTGATAATCCCTGTATCGGTGGCCAGTGAAATGCTCCTTCCGTCGCCGCATTCCACCCGGAAGCCGCAGCTTTCGGCTGCGTCGTGAGAAGTGGCAAAACAGCTCACCCCCATATCGCCCATATCGACCTGACCTTCCGGCATGAGCCGAAGATCGACATTTTTAGCGTGACCGTTCTCCTGCAAAAATTCCGCTGTTCCTTCAGTGGCGTAAACCGGCACTTTGAGTGTGGAAGCAAGCACCCTTACACCCGCAATATGATCAATATGCTCATGGGTGATGAATATTCCCGCTACAGCGCTTGGGTCAATTTCTTCTTCGCTCAGACGTTCCCTGATTTTTTTCGCCGTTCGTCCGGCATCTATCAATATGTATCTGCCTCCGCATCCAATCGCTATGCAATTGCCACTGCTGCCGCTGTATAATGAACAAAATCTCGCCAATGTATTTTCTTCCTCCCATTTCATAGACGCAACAAGAACCGCCTCCTGATTTTTGCAGAATAGCGATCGGAGGCGGTTGTTAATTTATGAATGAAAATATGCTGTTAACCGCAGTTACAGCCATCCTTATTATTTGAGCTGCCGCTGTAAAAATCATCTGGGACAGTCTTACGGTCTATGACAGCGCCGACACCTACCAGCTTGTCGATAAGCTGTTCATAACCGCGTTCAATGTGGTATATTTCCCGGATATAGGTTTCACCCTCAGCGATCAGGGCAGCTATCACCATAGCAGCACCGCCTCTGAGATCAGTAGCCTTGACGTGATTACCGACGAGCTTTTCCACGCCGATAAATTTTGCCACTCTGCCCTGTACTTCGGCGTTGACGCCTAATTTTTTAAGCTCCTCCACATATTGGAAGCGATTTTCCCAAACTCCCTCGGTGATGGAGCTGACGCCGTTGGCAATTGCCATGGCCGCAGCCATCTGAGGCTGCATATCGGTCGGAAAACCCGGGTGCGGCATCGTTGTGACATTACACGCTTTCAGCGGACCTGAACGGGTAATGCGCATGGAATCGTCGTACTCGTATATCTCCACACCCATTTCCATGAGCTTCTTGGATATGCTCTCCATGTGCTTCGGAGTGACATTTTTGATGGTAATATCTCCGCCTGTAGCAGCCGCAGCAATCATATAAGTACCTGCTTCTATCTGGTCGGGAATGATGGAATAAGTTGCGCCGTGCATCTTGCTCACACCGCGGATCTTGATAACATCAGTACCTGCACCTCTCACATCGGCTCCCATTGAGTTCAGGAAGTTGGCAAGGTCGACGATATGCGGCTCCTTGGCTGCGTGTTCGATAATGGTAAGACCCTTGGCCCTGACCGCAGCGAGCATAATGTTAATAGTAGCACCCACAGAAACCACGTCGAGCGGAACACACGCGCCCTTTAAACCGTCTTTGGCTGTCAGCGAAATGATGCCATCGCGCAGACCGGTCTTGGCTCCCAGCGCTTCAAATCCCTTGAGGTGCTGGTCAATAGGACGCACTCCGAAATAGCAGCCTCCCGGCATCGGCACCTTCGCATGACCGAATCTGCCCAGCAAAGCACCCAGCATGTAGTAGGAAGCCCGCATATTCTTAGCAAGCTCCTGACTCACCTGTGTACAGCTGAGCTCTCTGGAATCAATTTCGATGACCGAACTGCTGATTCTACTGACCCTTGCTCCGAGCTGAACAAGGATCTTTGATATAACTTCCACGTCGCTTATTGTGGGGAGGTTTTCTATTCTGCATATGTCACCCGAAAGTATGGCGGCGGGAATAATAGCAACCGCCGCGTTTTTTGCACCGCCAACGGTTATGGAGCCTTTCAGCTTTTTGCCGCCCTGAACAACAAAAATATCCAAGGATATACCTCCAATTCAAAATCAGAACAAAATAATTATAGCACGCATTTCAAAAAAAAAAAAGCGCTATTTTTCATATCTTTCACTGCTTTGTTTATTTTTACAGTTTATTCACATTGTATTTAACGTTAATTTTCACCAAGGAATAATCTATCGTAATATTTGTTAAAAATAATTAAAAAAATTATTCATTATTTTACTGGATTTTCACTTGACTTATTGCTATAATTAATATGTATATTTAAACGCTAAAATACGTTCAGGATATTATTAAAGACGTATAAATCAATTTTTGTAATTGCATTTAACGTATGATCCAACGTCTTCCGGAAAGGAGTCTTCAGCTTGAATATATCATCACATGGTTCTGTTAGAAAAAAGATAATTGCTTTGCTTATTTCTTTGTGCATGGCGGCATCTTTTGTACCGTCAGTCTTCGCAGCCTCTGATACAGGTGACGCGCAGACGGTGGATTCTGCGGAATTCATTGTCCCGGATAATGACCCAACCACGCTGTCCACCGACCCGACCACCCAGGCGACCGACCCGACCACCCAATCGACCACCCTGGCGACTGAATCGACTACCCAGGCCACCAAGTCGACTGAACCAACTAAATCAATGAATCAGGCATCTACTGTCAATTCCGCCAAAGGTTTTGATAATGTCGAGACGAATGGCGGCGTCCTGTTTGTTGGTACCGCACGTACCCCTAAAGAAGGCGGCGGCATTTCCACCGTGAAATTCGTCTACAGCAGCAGTCTTAACCTGAATGACAAATCTCTTGCCCTCATCAATAAAGAGCTTGCCGCATGCGGAGTGACTATTCCCAACGGAATGATTTATGTGAGTACCAGCGATATTGTCTCAGACAGCCAGCTGATGAACAAAACCAGTGAACAGCAGGCTGTATTTGCCGTCGGAAGTCCCTCTGCGCCAACTGTCTTGACGGCTTATCAGCCGTACGGCAGCGTTGAGGAATCCTTTGAGCGGCTTTTCCGGGGTTATATTTTCAGTATAACCAGTTACACTTCGCTTCGTCCCGTACTTGACGGACGTGAAGAGGTTACCCTGTCTGATGACGGACAAACTGCCTCCACTTCTATCGTGATGTCAGAAGACTATGTGGAAAAAGTGATCAACGGCAAAAAGATCAAAATTCTCATGATCAATTCGGAACTCAAATATTATTTCCGCGCGCCCAAGCTGACATTTGTAAAGGATGAGGACTATAATGTTTCTGATTCCGATATTGTCTATCATTACCCCACACGCTCCACGACTGATCCCAGCGATACGCTGACCACAGCCGGAACACAAAGCACCAAAATACCCACTGATCCGTTTTTTGACGACGAATCCACAGATCCAACCACTGATACGTCCCAGACAAGCGATACGACGGAGTCTTCAAATACCACGGAATCGACATATGACAACGATTCTACCACCTCAACCGATGATACGGATCCCTTCTGGGATGACGATACAACCCAAATAACACAAGCGACCACGCCGTCTTCAGAGGACGATTGGTCATCCACGGTTACCGAAAGTACCCGTTCCAATGTCACACAGACGGATCCTACCAGACTGATTCCCTACGCACACCCGATAGATCAGCTGCCAACACAGATAACCACTGAAGAATATCCCACTCAGCCAACTTCAAAGAAAACTACTTCAGATTCTACCACTGAACCTACGGAAATGCCTACGGAACCGACATCCAGAATCACTCTTCCGACCGGCACCAAGCCAACTGAGCAGGATCCGGTGATTGATCCGTTCGACAACAGACAGCAGCATGTCGTAGGTGAAGCATATATCAACACACGTCGTCTGCCGCTCAATATTCGCACCGGTCCCGGTCTGAATTATATGATCATCAATGTGCTGCCTAAGGGCACACACCTCACAGTGCTTGACACATCCAATCCGGAATGGTATATGGTAAGGCTTAATGACCGAACTGTAGGATACGCTTACAGCTATTACATTAAGTTTATTTAAGAACCCAAATCAATCGCCCATAAGTCTGATGAATATGCAGACTTATGGGCGATTTTTTATTATAGTATAATTTTTCGGAAAAGGATCTTATTTTACACTCAACTCAGTTACGACCCAGTCGTAGTCCAGAATGCTGTATTCACGGGAACAGAAGGGACAGTGTTTCTCCTTGGTCGCGTCGAAGCTGCCGCCGCAGCTATGGCATTTGATCGCCTTGACGTTGAAGCCGTAATCCTCCGGCGCGGTTGCACTCCTGCACACCGTCATGCAGAATATTTTATTGTTGACGCTGATTTTGGAATCCTTGCAGGATATTACATTCATATATAGTTCGAGATCAATATAAAGATAACCGTCCTTTTCGTAGCATTCTCTCACGTCAATTGTGCCGTTGTAGCTCATGTCAATGATGTCGGCGAAGTCGTCCCCAATAGGTTTTCCACAATACAGTGCGCAATTGTCAAGATCTTCGTTATAGACAATGATATTCAGCATGGAAATCAGCTTGCCGATGAAGCGGTCGCTCGAAAAATCCGGTGAATAGCGTCGCATGAAATTCGGCAGCCGTCTTTTTGCCGTTCCGTATTTGATAATGGTAGGAATGGAAGCGATTGCGCGGACAATCACCTCGAAGAAAATGGAAAAGGTGCCTAC
>ONID01000133.1 GCA_900317765.1 uncultured Eubacteriales bacterium
GACTATGCATCGTTAAATTATGAAATGCCGTAAATCCCGTGTTGATGCGGTTTTATCGAAATTTACATGCATATAGTCCGATAAAATGAGAAACTTTTATTTTATTGTCTTACGTTTTTCGTTATTCACCTAAAATCTCCCTGATCTCGCTGTCCGTCGTGCCTTTTGCGCGCAGTCTTTCCGTCAGTTCATTTCTGACCTGAAATTATTATACAATAAATCACGGAAGAATGCAATATGTTGTGGATAATAATATATCAAAAACCGCCGGTATTTCCGGGTTAAGACTCTTTCTGATCCGCGGGAGAGATCACCTCTTTGCCGGGCTGTACCTTCGAATACAGCAGTGAGTGCTGAAATTTCTTCTCTCCGCCAGCCGAAATGTCGCCGCCTATTACGGTGCCATCCATTATCAGAAGCGTCGCCTTCACGTTGCGAATCCCTTCGGGGTAATTGGTGACGGCGTACTCCCATTTTTTCACACGGCAGCCGCGGTATTTTTCCAGATCAAACCCTGTCATTTTCTGAATACCGTTGTAGTTGCTGTACACCTCGTCGAAATCAGCAGGGATGATCACTTCCCGCACATCGAGCGGATCAGACTCCACATCCCAGCCGAACTGCGCAAGAAATTGCAGCCGGTCATCGGCAGTGCGGGCTCCGGTAACAAAATGCTCCGTTTGCGCGGAAGGCAATGCCGAGGTCTTTGTCTGACCGCCGGAAGACGCAGACGAAATGATGTACCACAGCGTAGCGATAAAGCAGAGCAGTCCGATGATCATGATGACAAGCTCTGCTTTGGACGTTTTGAATGTCTTGATAAACATAGTAATTCCTCCCGAATGTTTTTTCGTAAAAATATATACGTTTTATTCTTTCGGAATATGTAAAACAAGGTACAAAAAGCTTCGGCGGCACGGAGGAAAGATTCATTTCCGTGTCGTCGGAGCGTCAGGTGTGATGCAATTCATCAGTTTCCGGCAAGCTGTGCGATGATTCTCGCACATTCGTCGTAATTGATCGTGGCTGTATTGAGCATAATATCGTAATTGGTGGGTGCTCCCCACTTGTTGTCGGTGAAAAACTGGTAGTAATTCCGGCGCTGTTTATCCTTATTCTGTATGAAGGTTTCCGCTTTGCCGTCCGAAACGTCTTCTAACTGAAGCGTTCGAGCAATACGGTTTTCCATGGAGGAGGAATAAATGAATACCCGCACAATGGGACCTTCTCCTTCCAGAATTACATCCGCACAGCGACCGAGGAATATGCCTCCGTCGTTTTCTGCACGAAGTTTGCGAACAGTTTCCGAAACGGCGAAATATGTCCGGTAAACCGGAGAGGACTCATAATCCCCGTTTGCTCCGAACATCGAAAGATTGTAGATAAGGCTGCCGACGTAATGTTCATCGTTGTTTTTCAACACGCCAACGTCAACCCCGAAATTCTCAGCGGCTTTGAGAATGATCTCATTGTCAAAAAAGGGAACGCCTGTCATTTTGGCAAGCCTTGCCGCTACTTCGCGTCCTCCGCTGCCGAATGTACGGTCAATTGTTACGGTCTTCAATTGCTTGACCCTCCTTGTATCAGATTGGAATTAGGTAATTGTAAAACTTGGAAAATGCCGGAAATTGGTGGGGGCATGCATTGTTTAAAACGAAGTTTTTCTCCGGTCGGGGCAAGAAAATGGTTGTATTGGACTATTTCAGTATTCGCCCAAACCTTTTGCGTGTCGACACTGGTCTTGCTCGGTCGCACCGCTTAACAAGTTAAGCTAGGCTCCCTCGTGGGGCTCTGCCCCACTCCCCCCGGCTGTCGCTCGCCGACAGCTAGGACTCCCACGCTCGCATGCGCTCGCTTGTTAGCGCTACGCTATGCTTCTTTTCTTTTTTTGTTTTACAATCGCCTATCAGATTGGAATGATAAGAATCCTTTACTTCTTGGTTGTATTCGCGCCCAATTCGATAGCGCTGATGCCGGTGCGCACAAGCTCCTTGATGCCGAAGGGACGCATAAGCGATATAAAATTCTCTGTGCGTGCCGTGGTGTCGGTGAGTTCAAGCGTGAGAGATGTCGATGTCACGTCAATGATGCGTGCGTGCATCAGCTCCGCAAGGGTCATGATCTCCTCGCGCTGTCTGGCATTGCAGGAGACCTTCACCATGGTCAGCTCACGCGAAATATAAGAGCCTTCCTCCAGCACCTTTACCTTGATGGTGGGAATGAGCTTGTTGAGCTGTTTTTCCACCTGTTCGATGCCGCTCTCGTCGCAGTCCACCGCAATGGTCATGCGCGAGACATCGGGGTTCTCGGTGACGCCGACGGCAAGGGATGCGATGTTGAAGCCCCTGCGGGCGATGAGTCCGGCGACTTTGGAAAGAACGCCGTAGTGATTCTGAACAAGAACTGTGATTGTGTATCTCATAAATGAACGGCCTCCTTCTCAGTCTTCCTGACGTGACGGAATGTTTTCTGCGACACGGCACACAAGCACATAAGGCGCTTTGCAGCTGAGCATTCTGTCAATTGCGGCATTCACGTCGCTGTCTTCATCAATCTGTTCCGATTCAATGCCGTAAGCCTGCGCAAGCTTGACAAAATCCGGTGAACCGTCCAGCATGACGCCGGAATAACGGCCGTCGTAGAGCTTATCCTGAAGCTCGCGCACCATGCCGAGGCGGTTGTTCTGCATAATGACTACCTTCACGGGAATATCGTGCTGCATCAGCGTGGCAAGTTCACACATCATCATCTGGAAGGAACCGTCTCCGCAGACCGCAAAGACCTGTCGTTCAGGCTTTGCAATCTTGGCGCCGAGTGCTGCGCCGAGCGAATATCCCATTGTGCCGAGTCCGCCGGAGGTCAGAAACCTGCCGCCTTTGAAGGCGAAGTTGTTCGCCGACCAAATCTGGTTTTCTCCGACGTCGGCGACGAGAATGGCCTTGCTGCGTTTGCTGACCTCTTCGGAAAGGGTGCGCATGAAGTTGCGCGGATCAACCTGCCCCGGGATACTTCTGAATACCGGCGTGTGCTCGGCTTTTCTCTGTTTAAGGTCATCTACCCAGTCCTTATGGCTGTAATCCTCGCATTTTTCGGTAATGCTTTTCAGCACAAGACGGATATCGCCTACGATCGGAATATCGGCTCTCATATTCTTGCCTATCTCGGCGGGATCGATGTCAATGTGAATGATTTCCGCCTTCTTTGCCACCTGATCCGGCTTTGCCATGGCTCTGTCGCCTACTCGCGCTCCGCAAAGAATGACCAGATCGGCATGATGTATAGCGTAATTGGCGGAGTAAATGCCGTGCGAACCGAGCATACCCATATACAGCGGATGTTCGGTGGGCATCATGCCCACTCCCATGAGGGTCGAAACGACAGGAATGTCGAGCTTTTCGGCAAATTTGATCAGTTCCCTGCGTGCCTTCGCCGAAACAACGCCGCCTCCGGCGCAGATGATCGGGCGTTCGGCTTTCTCAATGGCGTCTATGGCTCGCTTCATCTGAAGCGGATGACCCTTGGTGCGCGGCTTGTAGCCGATGATGTCCACGCCGTCGGGATATTTGAATTCTCCCTGGAATTCACGCTCCAGCGTGTCCTGCGGAAGGTCAATCAGAACCGGTCCCGGACGACCGGTAGCCGCTATATGGAACGCTTCCTTGATAATGCGGGGAAGCTCCTGCGTGTCTGTGGCAAGATAGCTGTGCTTGGTAAAGGGTTCGCATGCGCCGGTGATGTCCGCCTCCTGGAACACGTCTCTGCCCAGCAGGTCGGAACGCACCTGTCCTGTCAGGGCGACCATCGGAATGGAATCCATGTACGCGGTCGCAAGTGCGGTGATGAGATTTGTTGCGCCGGGTCCTGAAGTGGTGCAGCAGACGCCCACCTTCCCTGATGCTCTCGAATAGCCGCTGGCGGCGTGACCCGCATTTTGTTCCTGACGCACTAAAACGTGTCTGATTGTGCCGTCGAGTGCGAGCGCGTCATAAAAAGGGGCTATCGTTGCTCCCGGATATCCGAATACAACAGAAACTTCCTCTTGCTTTAAACATTCAAGAATTACCTGTGCTCCTGTCATATATTTATCAGCTCCTTAAAACTAATTGTATTAATTAATAATTATACACAAATGCGCTGTGTTTGGCAATAGCATTTGATTTTGTTCATAATATTTTCAACTTTATGGATTTAGTGAGGTAATCTGTAAAATTCAACAGCCGGTTTATGGTAATAATTGTTATCATTTGATTAAATAGTTTTTGCCCTTATTGACATTGCTGTTGAATTGGAATATAATAATTGAAAAGATACAGCTCATTTTAAAATTTTATACAGAAAGGACATGGTGAATGATGGGCGTATTGGAAGATGTTGTCATCAACGCAAAATCAGCGGCGGAAACCGTTGGCAAGGAAGCCGGAAGGCTCGTGGATATTTCAAAGCTCAGATTCGGCGCTGCTGAGCTCCAGAAGGAAATATCCAGGAAATATGAGACCCTCGGCAGAATGGTATATGATTGCCGCAAGTCGGGCAATTCTGTTGATTTGAGCTTTGATGAGCATGTACAGGCGATTGATTCGCTTTATCAGAAGCTTGACGAAATCAACGAGAAGATCAATGTCCTCCGCAAAAAAACAGTTTGTCCGAAATGCGGATTTAACAATGACGAAAAGTCGCTGTTCTGTTCCAGATGCGGGACAAAGCTCGGCGAACCGGTAAATGCGCAGCCTTCATCGAAGGACGAGGGAGAAAACGCAGGCCCGGGTGTCAACAACGACTCTATCTGATGATCAAAAAATATATTTTGTCATATTGAAAACACAGCAGTCAATGCTGCTGCGTTTTCTTTATTTCTCGGAGGTTTGTTATGTATATATCGTTCCTTTCAATGAATATATATGAACATAGTTCCTCTGAAAAAAATATACGAAAACAAAGAATGGAGTTGTTATTTTGGCTCAACAAAACAAAGAACGCAAAAAGAGGCGAGGAGGTTCCAGAGGACAGTCTCTGGTGCAGGGTGCTGCTATTCTGACCTTCGGAACCATACTGGTCAAGGTAATCGGAGCTATCTTCAAGATACCTCTCGGAAACGTCATCGGCGAAGCGGGAATGGGCTATTTCTCGGCGGCGTACGCGCTGTATTTGCCGGTATATACACTTTCCGCAGCCGGATTTCCCTCCGCGCTTGCGAGGCAGGTCGCAGAAAACACCGCCATGGGCCGGTACAAGGACGCACGCAAAGTTCACCGCGTTGCCCAGCGTGTTTTTCTTGTGACCGGTATCTTGGGATTTGTTGCCATGGCGGCAGGCGGATTCATTTATATCAACTTTGTCGACAAGGATTCGATTTATAGCGTGCTGGCAATGAGTCCTTCGGTATTCTTCTGCTGCATGATGGCTTCCTACCGCGGCTATTACGAGGGTCTGAGAAATATGACGCCGACGGCGGTTTCTCAGGTCATTGAAGCTCTGGGCAAGCTCTTTATCGGTCTCGGTCTGGCCATCGGAATCATGAAGTACGGTGAATTCTCCTTCCGCACCAGTCTGTCGGTTTTTGGAACCACCGTCAACACATTGGAGGAAGCCCGCATTGCAAGCTATCCCTTTGCGGCTGCCGGTTCGCTTGCCGGTATCGCACTCGGTTCTCTCGCAGGACTCATCTATATGCTGATTCGCCACAAAACACAGGGCGACGAGATCACCGACGAAGAAATTGAGGCCTCCCCTGCTCCCCGATCTTCCGGCTACATTCTGCGCACCTTCTTCAGTATCGGCATTCCCATTGCTCTCGGTGTGCTGGTGCTCAATGTCACCCAGGTCATCGACGCCGTGACGATCCAGAACCGTCTCGACGGGATAGACCCTGCGATACTCCGTAAAATCTACAGCGGCTACATGTCGGGCGTGACTGACGAAAAAATCCCGAACTTCCTCTACGGCGCCTACAACTTCGGCATCAATCTTTACAACCTGGTTCCCTACATCACCCAGGCACTCGGCGTTTCGGCGCTGCCTACACTGGCTGCCGCCTGGGCGATTCATAAGAAGTCACAGATTCATTCCAGCATCAATTCCGTCATAAAGATTTCGGTGCTCATCGGATTCCCGTCCGGACTTGGAATGTGCGCTTTGGCAGGGCCTATTCTCCAGCTACTCTACCCCGGCAAGCCCGCTGCGGAGATTGCAGTTCCGATGCTGAGAGTGCTTGGCATCATGGTGCTGTTCGGTTCTCTGGTGACGCCTATCAACAGTATGCTTCAGGCAGTCGGCAAACAGAAGGTTCCGGTTTATCTGATGCTGATCGGCGCTTCCATCAAGTTGCTGCTCAATTTCACATTGGTGGGCATTCCCGAAATCAACATCAAAGGCGCACCTATCGGTTCGATCAGCTGCTATATCTTTATTGTGGTGGCAAGCCTGATAATTCTCTACCGCAGGGCACAGATCAAGCCGAATCTGATGACGACATTCATCAAGCCGCTTTTTGCTGCTACAATGTGCGCTCTCACCGCGTGGGCTACGTATGGTCTTCTTGACAAGCTGATTGCCTCCGATTCGAGAGTTGTCGGTGCATTGATGACGGTGGTGGCGATTGCTGCTGCAATTGTGGTTTATGTATTTGTTATTCTTCTTATTAAGGGAATGACGAAAGAAGATATTTTAATGATTCCTAAAGGAGAAAAAATTGCAAATATACTTGAAAAAAAGAATTTTATCTGATAGAATATTTAAGCAAGTATTATTACGCATTGATCATTGACTTGTAAAGGGAGTCTGAAAGACCATGAAAAGCCTTTTACGGCTCCCTCTTCATTTTAACTGCATTATATCACATGCGCGTGGTGCACAGGGAATCCTTACTTCCTTTGCCGACGGAGCTATTAATATATTATTACGAAAAAATAGTCCCATGCTTCCCTCTTAAATATTTGGCAGAAGATTGATTTTGACTAAATAATGTGTTAAAAAATTGTCGGACGTATGTGCTTTAATGCAGTATCGGCTTCGGTTAGCTGATTTTGTCAAAAGATTATGCATTAATAATATAGAGGCATCACTATAATATATAGGAGGTACATGAAAATGAACAAAGCAGAATTGGTTGAGGCAGTAGCGGAGAAATCCGGTCTCACAAAGAAGGATTCTGAGAAGGCGGTCGCAGCTGTCATCGATACCGTTATCGCCACTCTTTCAAAGGGTGAAAAGGTTCAGCTTGTAGGCTTCGGCACTTTCGAAACCAGAGTTCACAAGGCCAGAACCAACATCAATCCTCAGACCCATGAGAAGCAGGATATTCCCGAAACCACAGTTCCCGCATTCAAGCCCGGAAAGGCATTTAAGGAAGCAGTCAAGTAAGTTGCCTGTTTTTAGTTAATTTTCACATACCACGGTGCACCCTTGAAGCTATATTCTTCAAGGGTGCATTTTTTTGCAGAGTTTACAAATTATTCTTTTTTTTTAGAGCGAGTCGTGATATAATTTCTTTTAGCCCCAATTGAATAGTTAATTATCCGCCCATGGCGCAGTTGGATAACGCAGCAGATTCCGATTCTGAAGATCGGGGGTTCGAATCCCTCTGGGCGGGCCAGACGCGAACAATACGAACACC
>ONID01000142.1 GCA_900317765.1 uncultured Eubacteriales bacterium
GCATTGCAGGCAGCAGACCTTCAGGTCACCATGATCAAGGACGTGACGCCCATCCCGCACAACGGATGCCGTCCGCCCAAACGCAGGAGAGTCTAATTAGAGGAGGTTATATTCACATGGCAGTTAACAGAGACCCTATTCTGAAGAAGTGCAGAGCGCTCGAGCTTGATCCCTCTTATCTGGGTATTTTCAAGTCCTCTCACAGAGAACCCAAGCGTATGAGCCGCAAGAAGAGCGAATACGGCGTTCAGCTCCGTGAGAAGCAGAAGGCTAAGTTCATCTACGGCGTGCTGGAGAAGCAGTTCCGCGCATATTACGAGAAGGCAGACAGAAAGCCCGGCATGACCGGTACCAACCTCATGGTGCTGCTCGAGTCCAGACTTGACAATGTCGTCTTCCGTCTTGGCTTTGCCAGAACAAGAAGAGAATCCAGACAGTTTGTCGGTCACGGCCACGTGCTTGTCAACGGCAGAAGAGTCAACATTCCTTCTTATCAGGTAAAAGTTGGCGATGTTATCGAAGTAAACGAAAAGACAAAGGAATCCAAGATGTTTGCCGACGTTCTTGAGACAACCGCAGGCCGCGTTGTTCCCAAGTGGCTCGAGCTGAACAAGGAAACCTCAAAGGCTAAGGTTGTTGCAGTACCCGAGAGAGAAGATATCGACGTACCGGTCAACGAGATCCTCATCGTTGAGTTCTACTCCAAGTAATCTGTTTTTCAACAATGGCATTGTGCTTACGTTATATATACAACGGTGCATCTATTGTATGCTTGATAAGGAGGGGTTTTGAATGATGGAGATTGAGAAGCCCAGAATCGAGACAGAAGAATTGGCCGAAGACGGTACTTACGGCAGATTTGTCGTTGTCCCGCTCGAAAACGGTTACGGAACCACATTAGGCAATTCGCTCAGAAGAGTACTTCTGTCGTCGCTTCCCGGCGTAGCCGTGAATTCAGTCAAGATTGACGGCGTCCTGCACGAGTTTTCAACCATCCCCGGCGTGAAGGAGGATGTGGCTGAGATTATTCTCAACCTGAAGGGCCTTACAGCCAGACTCAAAGGCGAAGGACCCAAGACCGTGCAGATCGACGCTTCCTGCGCTGAGGGCGAAGGAGAATTGAAGGTCACCGCCGGTTCAATAAGATGCGACAGCGAGGTTGAAATTCTCAACACCGACATGCATATCGCCACATTGGCCGAAGGCGCATCGCTGCACATGGAAATTGTGCTTGACAGCGGACGCGGTTACGTTTCGGCTCAGAAGAACAAGGACAATATGCAGCAGAACGTCATCGGTGTTCTCGCGGTCGATTCAATATATACGCCTGTAGTCAAGGTGAATTACGAAGTGGGAGATTTCCGCGTCGGCAATGTCACCAACTACGACAAACTCACGCTGGAAGTCTGGACAAACGGAGTTATCAACGCGCAGGAGGCTGTTTCACTCGGCGCGAAGGTGCTCACCGAGCATCTCAATCTGTTTGTAAATCTTTCCGAAAGCGTTTCTTCACAGGAAATCATGGTTGAGACAAACAATACCGGCAGCGAGAAGGTTCTTCAGATGACCATCGAAGAGCTGGATCTCAGCGTCCGTTCTTTCAACTGTCTCAAGCGTGCGGGAATAAATACAGTCGAGGACCTCATCAGCAAGACCGAAGAAGACATGATGAGAGTGCGTAACCTCGGCAGAAAGAGCCTTGAGGAAGTAGTTGAAAAGCTCGAATCTCTCGGCTACAAACTGCGCAAGGAGGACGAGTGAGGCGTCTGAGACCTTCACCCGTCGTCAAAGGAACGAATGTCACGGCAGCAATGCCGGGGCATCGGTTCCAGGCAGGCAATGATTTAGACAAGTAGTAAAGGAGTGAAATCCATGCCCGGTACAAGAAAGCTCGGAAGAACTTCCGACCATAGACTGGCTATGCTCAGAGCAATGGTAACTTTCCTTTTTGAAAACGGCAAGATCGAGACAACCGTTACACGCGCAAAGGAAGTACAGCCTCTGGCTGAAAAGATGATCACCAAAGAGGACGTCACAAAGAAGCTCTTTGATGAAATAGCACCCAAGTATGAGGGCGTAAACGGCGGTTACACCCGCATCATCAAGAAGGGTCCCCGCAGAGGCGACGCCGCTGAGATGTGCATTATTGAGCTGGTGAACAAAGAGGAAAAGAAAGAAGAAAAGGCAAAGAAGTAATTATCCTGCCGTTTCTCCGGTTTGCCGTTCCAACCGCAATTCAATGATTTCGTGCGGCAAAGCTTTGCTCCGGAAAGCACCCGAAGCATTCCTGCCTTGCGACGGCACGAAGCCAATATAGAAAAAAGCAGAGCCTTATGCCAAGAACGCATGAGGCTCTGCTTGATTTCTTTTATAACTTTATAGGGCGAATCAACGAATAAAGAAGTGTGAGCAACCTCGGAAGGAAAATCAGTTTCTGGTATAGGAATTGACTGTTTTGGAACTGAAGGAATAAACAGCCTGATCTATTATATCGCCGTTTTTTATTCGCACTGTAATACTGATATCAGGTTTCTTAGAATTTTTATCTGCCCGGGCTATATTTGCAGAGCAGCTATTAATTAATTTCATTGCTACTTTATCATTCAAAACATGGCTTCCGTCTCTTATTACGATATCCAATTCATACCGCTGATTGGTACATAGCATTAAATAACTGTAAAAAAATGTTTGAAGCGGTAACTCCGAATCGAGAAATTTCAGGTAATTCTCATAACGGTCATCCCATCTTTTTTTCATCGTAGGACTTGTTGTGGAAGTTTCAATTTGTGTGTAGTTTTCGGATATATATTTTCCTAATTCATGTGTCCATTTTCTTGCGCCTAAGGAATTAAGATGTGAAGAATCCCACATATCAGTGTCGCCGTCGAATACATTTTCCAATTCAAAACCGTTCAGATATGGCACGCCGTATTCTTTACCTATGGCAAATGCCTGATTATATTTTTGCAATTTGTCTTTGGCTGCATTAAGAGGACACTTTACAATTAGTACTTCTACATTATTGTCTGAACAAAGTTCTATGATTTTTCGTAAATAATTGCTGTTTACAGTTTCAGTCATATCAGCGTCTTCAACATCTATGGCTTCCGGAATAATTGTAGGTGTAACAAGAAGATAATTTGATTTTCCTCGCTGATCAAACACATTCTGATCTGAGCCAAGCTCGTATGATACGTTTGAATGAAAATTTGACTTTGTTAAATACTCCCAATTGTAATGATCAGAGGCAAAAGGAAATAACAGTTCGGTTTTCAGATCTTTATCTGACTCGCTGTCGAACAGATCGTTTATTGCCTTAATTTTTTCTTTTCCAAACGGCAGCGAAGACATCATAAGTTTGATTGAGGAAATATTAGAGGTTTGATACTTTCCGTCATATCCGGTTTGTGCGGCGTCGAGTACTATCAGTTTAGGCTTGGTTATTTCAAACAGATTTTTGGTTACCCAATAATCAATCGCAAAAGTTTGTCCATACGCTGCCAGATTATATGATCTGATTCCATACTCGTTATATAATTCTTCCGGAAGAGTGCCCATTATCACATGTGAAGATCCCAAAAACCAAACATCGTAATCCTCAGGGTAATCATAAAAATCATTCATTTTATGATACCATGATTTGGGACTTAATGTCCATGCAATCATTGAAAGCAGAAATAATGTTATCAAAAAGGCCGAAGTAAATCTTAATAGCTTTTTCATAAATGGCTTTTTCATAAAAATCCTTCCTTAATTTGCTTATAATCAGAATTGAAAATAAAGGAATGCGTCACTTCTGTATCCCGTACCCCATAATCCAAAAATCAAAATAAAGCATATTGACACACAAAAAACGACTACTCTGAACCAATAATCCTGATCTAAAACCTTTCTTCTTAGTTCAATTCCTTTCTTGTTTAAAATATCTACAAATAACAGAATCATTATAGAAAAAATGAGAATCGAGAATTCTCTGCGAGTCAGACCGCAATTATACAGAGCGTCGTTAAATAGAATTTCGGGATTGAAAACAGTAAAAATGCTCTTTATTATTTCATTGGCATGATGTATGTCTTTAGCCCTGAAAAATATCCATGAAAAATCTATGAGAATATATGTGACGGTTATTTTGGCAAGATCAGTACCGAATTTATTTTTATGTATTCCGGCAAGTGAATACAGAATCTCTTTCGGCTTTTTCAGTAAATCTCCGATAATCTGGAATATACCGTTTACCAGTCCCCAGATAATGTATGTCCAGTTTGCGCCGTGCCAGAGACCGCTTAATCCGAAAACAACTATCAGGTTAAGATATTTTCTGATTTTTCCCTTTCTGTTTCCTCCCAACGGAATATACAGGTAATCCCTGAACCAACTGCTTAACGAAATATGCCATCTTCTCCAAAATTCTCCGCAGTTTTTTGACAGATAAGGCGAGATAAAATTATTCATAAGATCGATTCCCAGAATAAGCGCGGCACCTCTTGCAATGTTTGAATATCCGCCAAAATCACAATATATCTGAAATGAAAACAGGATTGTAGCTACAACAAGAAATGTACCGGGATAGGTTGAATAATCGCCATAGGTTTTGTCAACAAATATCGCTATTCTGTCCGCAATAACCAATTTCTGAAAGAACCCCCACAGCATAAGAAGTATTCCTTCGAGGAATCTGTTATAGGTAAAGGGCTTAGGGTTTTCCAACTGATTTAAAAGGTTGCCCGAACGCTCAATCGGTCCGGCTACAAGCTGGGGAAAAAAGGATACAAAAAGCGCATATCTGAAAAAGTTAGTTTCTGCCTTAATAGTGCCACGATAGACGTCGACGCAGTATCCGAGCGCCTGGAATGTATAAAAGGAAATACCTACCGGCAAAATAACATCCAAAAAAGGAGAAGACAGATTTATTCCTATCAGTGAAAACAACTTTGTCAGATTGTCAAAGAAAAAATGATAGTACTTGAAAAAGAACAGCAACCCCAGGTTTATGAGAAAGCAAACAAATACGAAGATTTTTGCATATTTGGTTTTGCTGCTTTGATTTTCCGATGCGAATTTGAATTTTCCTATAAAGATGCCTGTAAGGTAAGTGACAACTGTTGAAAAAAGAATTAAAATCGCATACTTGGCATTCCAAGACATATAGAAATAATAACTGGCTGCCAATAGCCAAAACGGCTGAATTTTTTTTGGAAAGACATAATATAGACTTACAACTATGGGGAAAAAAATAAGAAACGATAATGAATTAAAAACCATTTTACGATGTCGAGAAATACTTCTCAACCCAAACCTCACTTTATCAAGATTTTTTTGTCGGAAAGCCTTCGTACCGCGCGGGCGCATACAGCGTCGGCCACCATTGCCCCCTGTACCGCTTCGGGAATGTCGTGTACGCGGATTATGTCGGCGCCGCCGAGAATGCAGGCGGTGTGATAGGCGATAGTCCCAGGCATCCGCTGATCGGCCGGAGGATTTCCGCAGGACATTCCAATCACACGTTTGCGCGAGGCGGCCGCAAGCATTGGGTAATTTAACACACACACTCCGCTGAAATTTCCCGCGATGGCGAGATTCTGTTCATAGCTTTTGCCGAAGCCCACGCCGGGGTCGAGGCAGATATATTCCGCTTCAATTCCGTCGGCAATGCATTCTTCGGTTCTCCCGCGGAAGAACGAGGCAATCTCTTCGCATACATCCGCGTTTTCTTCAAGCTGGATGTCGTGCATGATGATGCAGCCGACCTTGTGTGCCGCCGCGTATTTCCTCATCAGCGGGTCACGGAATCCGGTCACGTCGTTGATTATGTGCACGCCGGCTTCAATGGCCTTGAGCGCAACCTCCGGATAATAGGTGTCTACCGAGAGGATGAGCTTTTTGTTTCCGCAAAGCGCTTTTACAACCGGCTCAATCCTGGTCCATTCTTCTTCTGCTGTAATCGGAGTATGTCCGGGACGGGTAGACTGTCCGCCCACGTCGATGATGTCCGCCCCCTGCTCTGTCATCTCATAGGCGCGGACAATGGCTCTGTCAGCGTCGGAATAATTGCCGCCGTCTGAGAATGAGTCCGGCGTGACGTTGAGTATGCCCATAATATAAGTGCGGTCAAGGATAATCTTCCTTCCGCCGCCGATTTTCCATGTCTTCGGGTATATCACAGCGTCCTGCCTCCCGCCAGAAGAGTCATTACCTCGTTGCGCGTGCGCGCGTCGCTGCGCATTATCCCTCGCAGCGCGCTGGTCTGTGTGCAGCTTCCTGCGGCCCTTGCGCCGCGCATGGTCATGCAGAGATGCTCCGCTTCGATGACTACCGCGACGCCCATGGGGTCGAGATTACTGTATAAAAAATCCGCTATCTGCGAAGTGAGCCGCTCCTGCACCTGCGGTCTGCGTGCGAAGCAGTCCACAATGCGGGCGAATTTTGACAGCCCTATGATCTTGCCGTTCTTTGGAATGTAGGCGATGTGGCACTTGCCTATGAAGGGTAGCAGGTGGTGCTCGCACATGGAGTAGAGAGGAATGTCGCGTACTATGACGACCTCCCCGTTCTTGTCATCCTCGTTGAATATCTTCAGATGGCGCTTAGGGTCGTCGTGAAGCCCGCTGAATACTTCCTCATACATTCTCGCGACGCGCTCTGGAGTTTCCAGCAGTCCTTCGCGGGAGGTGTCCTCTCCGACTGCTTCAAGTATGTCGGTAACCGCTTTTACTATTTTATCGTGATCGACCATGGTATGTGTCTCCTTTGTCATTTTTTCTGAACAGTTTACATTTTACCATATCCGGCTAATTATTGCAACATTTATTTTATTCCGCAATTATTCCCTTGACATTTCACAAAAAACATGCTACAATAAAAACACCATAAAGAGTGCACGAGGGACAGCCCCTTTGACTGCACGCCAACCTGCCCGGGCGGTAAGG
>ONID01000134.1 GCA_900317765.1 uncultured Eubacteriales bacterium
ATCGACTGCGGCAAGAGCACCGACTGGATGGTGCATATGTTAGGGCAGTCGGTGGGCGCATACACCGACGCGACGCACGGAATGACGCTTGCGGCGGTTTCGCTGCCTTACTACCGATTCATCATGCCCTACGGAACAGCCAGATTCAAGCGGTTTGCAACCGAAGTGTGGCATATAGACCCGAGCGGAAAGAGCGATGAAGAGGTTGCTTCGGAAGGTCTGGCGGCAATGGAAAGCTGGATGAAGAAACTCGGTCTTGCCATGAACATCTCTGAACTCGGTGCCACAGAGGACATGATCGAAGGCATAGCCGACGGCACGATCATTCTGGACGGCGGATACAAGGTGCTGACCAGAGAGGAAGTTGTACAAATACTCAAAGCGAGTCTGTAATTGATCAAAAAAAGGAGACATCAATCAATGAACGAAATCATCAAAGCAATGGAAGAGCGCCGCAGCGTGCGGAAATTCAAGCCGGATATGCCGAAGAAGGCGGACATAGAGCAGATCATCGAGGCGGGATTGTACGCCGCTAACGGCAGGGGGAGACAGACAGCCATTGTGATCGCCGTCACAAACAAGGCGCTGCGTGACAAAATATCCGAGGACAACCGCAAGATCGGCGGCTGGGCAGAGGGCTTCGACCCGTTCTACGGCGCTCCCGTGATTCTCATTGTGCTGGCCGAGAAGAATTGGCCGACAGCGGTGCACGACGGCAGCCTTGTGATGGGAAATCTCATGCTTGCCGCGCATTCGCTTGGTCTGGGCAGCATATGGATTCATCGCGCCAGGGAGGAATTTGAAACCGATGAATACAAAGAGCTTCTGACCTACCTCGGGGTAGAAGGCGAATGGATAGGCATAGGACACTGTGCGGTGGGATATGCTGACGGTGAAATTCCCGCTCCGGCCAAGCGCCGCGCAAACAGAGTCTTTTGGATGGAGTAAGTTTCAATGGAAAATCAGAATAAGACAAAAAAAGAAAAAGAAACAGTCCTCGAAGTCCTTGAAGCCGACAGAGAAAAAGTCATTGTCAGAACAAGCGTTATCGGCATTGTCACCAATCTTCTGCTTGCCGGTTTTAAGGCTGTGGTGGGAATTCTTTCCCATTCCATCGCCATCACGCTCGACGCGGTGAACAACACGTCGGATGCACTGTCGTCGGTCATCACCATCGTCGGCGCCAAACTCGGCGGCAAGGCTCCCGACAAGAAGCACCCTCTCGGCTACGGCAGGATTGAATATCTCAGCTCGATGATCGTCGCCGCCATCATTCTGTATGCCGGCATTACCTCCGCGGTGGAATCGGTGAAAAAGATCATTCACCCGGAAGTAGCCGATTACAGCACGGCTTCGCTCGTCATCGTTGCCGTTGCCATCGCGGTCAAGCTGATACTCGGCAGCTATGTCAAAAAACAGGGAGAAAAGGCGAATTCCGGTGCGCTGACAGCTTCCGGCTCGGACGCGTTGTTTGACGCGGTGCTTTCCGCGTCGGTACTTGCTTCGGCGGTGATCTTTATGATCTGGCAAATCTCGCTGGAAGCCTATGTCGGCGTCTTGATAGCCATTGTCATCATAAAAGCAGGCATAGAAATGATGAGCGAAACGGTGAGCGATATTCTCGGACAGCGCGCCGACCCCGCGCTTGTCAGGGAGATCAAGTCGCTGATCGCACAGGAACCGGAGGTCATGGGCGCTTATGACCTTGTCATCAACAACTACGGTCCCAATAAGAATTACGCCTCGGTGCACATGGAACTTCCCGATACCATGACGGTGGAAGAATTGGACCGGCTGACGCGCAGGGTGGAGGCGAAGGTGTTCCTTGCAACAGGCGTTATCCTCACGGGTGTGGGAGTCTATTCCCACAACACCGGAACGGGCGAAGAGGCTGATATCCGCAATGCCGTTCAGAAAATCGTGCTGTCGCACGACTGGGCGCTGCAGATGCACGGTTTCTATGCTGACACGGAGAGCAGGACAATCCGCTTTGATGCGGTGGTCAGCTTCGACATCAAGCCGAGGGAAGCCGTCAGGATGCTGCGTGAGGAAGTGTGTGCACTGTATCCCGAATACACCGTTTCCATCACGCCCGACATTGACCTGACAGATTTATAAATGATTTCCGTGCAACTTGCCCCCGTTTAGTTGCAGCTTGCCGGAAAACGGCTTGAACAGGTCGGAAAGATGTGGTATCCTTGGATTGAAAGAAAAACATTCCGGATTCAATTAGAAAGGGTGCTTCAGTAATGAAAAAAACAGAAAACAGCCAAAAGAAAGAACGCGGAATATCTAAATACATCGCCGCCGTGTTCATGTTTGTGATATTTGAAACAATCGCCGTGACGCTCTGGCGGTCAATGGACAATATGTTCTACCTGCTGAATTTCAGCTATATCGGCACATGCATTTCGATCGGACTTGCACTGTTCGCAGGAGGATGGAAGCACGCCAGAAGATTTGTTCAGTTTGCTGTCGGTTCGTATATGCTGGTCTATCTCGGCATTATCTGCAATGAAAACATGCAGATAGAGGGATTTTGGTACTATCTGTTTACAGGGGTATTCGAAGCGGCGACCATTCACTACGCGGTTGCCAAGATATGCGGGCCGCTGATCTTCGGACGCGGCTGGTGCGGCTATGCCTGCTGGACTGCGATGATTCTCGACCTGCTGCCCTACAAACAGCCGCAGAAGCCCCGGAAGAAGGGACTCGGTGTGATCAGATACATCATGTTCGCATTGTCCTTCGGACTTGTCGCGGCGCTCTTCCTTTATCATGTGGGCAATCTGGAACGCATCATGTTCTGGCTGTTTTTGGGAGGAAATGCGTTGTATTATCTCATCGGCATTATTCTGGCCTTTGCCTTCAAGGATAACCGGGCGTTCTGCAAGTATATCTGTCCCGTTACCGTGTTTCTCAAGCCGATGAGCTATTTTGCCCTTTTCCGTATTCACTGCGATGAAAGCAAGTGTGTCGGCTGCGGCAAGTGCCTGAAGGTCTGTCCGATGAATGTGGAATGCAACAAGGAGAGCCGCAAACGCGCCAACGCTACGGAATGTATTCTTTGTTTCGAGTGCAAAAAGGCGTGCCCTGTCAAGGCAATTAAATAAGAATAAAGGAGAAGAAATTCAGTATGATATACACGCCGGACACCAAAAAGGCAATCCGTCTTATGTACGAAGCCCACAAGGACGCGTTGGACAAAAGCGGCGTGCCATATGTGTTTCACCCTTTTCATGTGGCGGAGCAGATGGACGACGAGATTTCCACCGTTGTCGCTCTGCTGCATGACGTGGTAGAGGACACCGATTACACACTGGATGATCTGCGTGAAATGGGCTTTTCCGCCGAGGTGTGCGAAGCGCTTGACCTTCTGACGCACCGGGAAGGTGTGCCGTATCTGGATTATGTCAGGAACATAAAGACAAATCCGGTTGCGGTAAAGGTCAAGTTGGCGGACCTTGCGCACAACAGCGACAGAAGCCGGTTTGACAGCATGACAGAATCCGATTATAAAAGGGAAGAAAAATATCGCGCAGCAATGGCTATTCTGCGCGGCGAGGGAAATATTTAATCGTTAAAAAGCGGTTTTCATTCGGCAAATAGATGAAACCGCGAAAGGCAGTGATAAAAATGTCAAAAAAGATACTTGTCTCGGGATTGCTGAATGTTGAAACAACAGTGGCGGTCAGAGGATTCCCGATCAATTATTATCCCATCGACTACCCGTTTTTCGGGGTGAATTCCAATGTAGCCGGAGTCGGCTGCAACATTGCCAAAGCACTCACGGCGCTTGGAGACGAGGTGGCTGTCTTTTCCTTCACGGGCAATGACTTTGAGGCGGAAAGGATATTCACCGAGCTGCGATCGGGCGGAATCTCCACAGACCATATCCGACGCGAACTGAAAAACACACCCACTTCGGTGATCCTGTATGATCCGGAAGGGAAACGGCAGGTTTACTGCGATTTAAAGGACATTCAGGACAGAAGGCTGGACCCGGAGAGCATGACCCAAGCGTTGCGGAGTGCAGACGCAGCCGTTCTCTGCAATATCAATTTCAACCGCGAAATTATAAAAAAAGCACGCCGGATGAATCAACTCACGGCAACGGATGTGCATGTTCTGGGAAATATCGAGGACGATTACAACCGTGATTTCATGGAGAACGCGGATATTCTGTTCCTGAGTGACGAAGCGCTTCCCTGTCAGCCGGAGGAGTTTGTCCAAAGACTGCATGAGCGTTATCACAACAGGATCATCGTCATAGGCATGGGCGCAAAGGGCGCCATGCTGCTTGATTCGACGGCGAATCAACTTGCTGTGATTCCGGCATACAAGGAAGCGAAGGTTGTCAATACCGTGGGCGCGGGCGACTCTCTCTTTTCATCCTTCCTTCATTGGTACGTCAAGGGCTGTTCCGCCGAAGACGCTCTCCGGCATGCCGTGGTATTTGCGGGTATCAAGATCGGCTTCAACGGCGCGGGCATTGGCTTCTGCAGCGAAAACGAGGTAGAAACGAAACTGCAATGAGATAGCCGCCGTCAACCGAGCGAATATCTCAGACGGTTTGTGGTCGCACCGGAGATATAGCTATCGGCGGAATCCAGTGTTTTTTCATCGTCGACTAACCACACTTCAAGCGGAAGATTATTGTTTTTGCAGGTATCCACTATTTCATCGGCACAGTTGTATCTTGCATCCACAAAGACCTCATTTTCGGGCGTTTTCATTTTCAGGATTCTCTCAATCATGAGCGGCGTCTTTTTGTTGTACAAAAAACCGATCCTTGAAGATGCGCATAGACTATGCATTTTTTCGAGGTAAATATAGTTAAAGCAGATAAAAGTTACCTTGTTGCTCATTTGATATTTCGAAATAATGTCCGCTATGGATTTCAGCTGCTCATCGGTATATAAATCATTGACTTTCAATTCGATATAAGGAAAAAGACCGAGATCCCTGCACAGTTTGATGAACTGCTCAAATGTAGGGATCTTTGTGTTTTTGTACTTTTCCGATTTCCAGACGCCAAAATCGTATGTCAGCGCCTGCGCATAGGTAATATCGGAAATTTGAATATTATCAGTCAGCATGCTTCCGTCTTCACAGCGTGCGGTTCTGTTGATCAGCTTGTCGTGCAGACAGACCGCCACGCCGTCCTTTGTGAACTGAACGTCGGTCTCCACATAGCTGTACCCTTTTTCTTTTGAGAGTGTGAAAGCCGGGAGCGTATTTTCCGGAGCTTCGACAGCATAGCCGCGGTGATTGATCAGTTTGAAAAGATATGTTCCGCGTAACTTGATGTCCGAGCCGTTCTCTTTCCTTCCGTCTATCCGGTAGGGGATCACAACAGTATAATTGTCTTTGTCCTTGTTGTCGTTTTGCGGCGACAGTACATAGGACGGCAATGACAATATGATCAGAACCGCTATGACAATGGTCAGCGACAACGCTGTTTTTTTCATTCTTTTTCTCATAATGCCTCTTATATCCTTATCGTTTTTTCTTTTGAAATACATAATTATATCATTATTATAATACTTCCTGAAAAAATGTCAACTCATCTTCATAATCGGCAGGTCATCCTTAGGGGTATTGCAATTAAATAAATATCTGCTACAATATAACCATCGAAACCGGTTCGGAAAAATGAAAAAAAGAAACAATCAATCACTTATGTAACACTTCAGGAGGTATTCATTATGGTCAAAGCATTCTTAGGTATCGCCATTCTTTCGGAAATAGCCCTTCTCGTTTACTGCTTCGTCAGGAAGAACCGTTCCCGTCTCGAAGCCCGCATCTGGTG
>ONID01000196.1 GCA_900317765.1 uncultured Eubacteriales bacterium
AGTAAACCATCACCCAAAGGGAGTGGTCTGTCATTATGATAGCACAAATCTCCCGCGGTGTCAATCATTTTTAGACGGGAGGATCATATTGTGTCAAAAATCAAACAAAGAGCCGACGGCCGCTACACGGTGAACGTCTATCTCGGCACGGACAGCAGCGGCAAAGAGCTGCGCAAGGCTGTTTATGGCAAGACCCAGAAGGAAGCCAGGGAAAAAGCCGAGCAGATCAGGGCATTACATACCAGAGGGATTGACATCGCCGCTCAGAAGGATTCATTCCGGCACTGGTACGAGCTGTGGATCAGCGGCAAGGACTGCGGAGCCGGACAGATTGCCTCCTATAAGGCGTGCGCCGCGAAGCTCCTGCCGGAGCTGGGCGACATGGAGATCGTCAAGATACGCACGGCAGACCTCCAGAGGATCATAACGGAGCTCAATACGGGAGACTCGCCGCTGTCCAGATCGACGCTCAGCCGGGTCCGCATGACGGCACGGCAGATATTCCAGCTTGCCATTGACAACAGGGTAATGGACTATAACCCTGCGGACGCGGTAAAGATACCCAAGACGGCAGCGGCGCCGAAGGAGCGCACAGCTCTGACTGACGAGCAGATCGCCTGGGTGAATGAATATAACCATCCTGCGCAGCCGGCAGCGAAGATCATGATGTACTGCGGGCTGCGCCGCGGCGAACTGCTCGCGCTGCGGTGGTCGGACGTTGATCTGAAGAACCGGACAATATCCATCAATAAAGCCGTGGAAATGGTAAACGGCAAACCGAAGGTGAAGGACAGCCCCAAGTCAGACGCCGGCTTCCGCACCGTCCCCATTCCAAACACGCTGATAGAGTACCTCACGCAGTATCAGAAGCAGCAGCAAAAGCCCAAGTCCGGCAGCAACAGACTGCCGGAGATAGGCGGACTTGTCTTCCCGAACGCGTCCGGAAGGATGTACACATCAAAGCAGTGGGAGAGGCTCTGGGACTCCTACATGCTGGAGCTGAATCTCGCCTACGGTGACTTCGGACATGCCATGCAGCAGCCGCGAAGCAAATACGATCCGCGAGGCGTCCCGATCGTCATCGAAACATTCACCGCGCACCAGCTCCGGCATACCTACGCAACCCTGCTTTATGAAGCCGGAGTAGATGTCCTGACCGCCCAGCATTTGTTAGGACATGCCAAGCCGCAAACCACGCTCGATATTTACACACATCTCCGTGAAAAAGAAGCAGACACGCAGATCGAAAAATTCAACGACTATCTAAACCGTGCAAAAGCATAAAAAATCCGTTTCGTAGTCAATCCGTAGTCAACAAATTTCATAAACGCTGAACAGTAGGGCGTTAAGAACCAAAAAATAACTTGACTACGAATCAAAAGGTCGGGGGTTCGAGCCCCTCCAAGCGCGCCAAATGAAAAACCTCGGAAGTGACGTAATTCAGGTACTTCCGAGGTCTTTTTGCATGATTTTGTGGTTTTTGATAAAAATCAAAAATGCATAAAAAATACTGAAAAACCGTAGTCAAAACCGTAGTCAAAAAAATCAGCTCATGTTTTGGAATAATCCTTGCATGAGCTGGTTTCAATTATTTTTCGTCCTTGTCCGATTTGTCCCCGAGGAGCTGTCGGATCACCCGGTCAATGCTTTTCGGGTATCGTACACCCATCAGACTGACGTTCTCCAAAATGCTGAGCGCCTCATTGCAGACCAGCGCCACAATAGCGCCCGTCCGCAACACACCATTAAGCCCAGCCATCAGATCGAGCCTGTAGGCAATGAGTACCACAAACAGCATCCCGCCTTTCCGACAAAGACCTTTCAGACCGATTCTGCTTTCCAGCGCTCCCGTTTCCGTTTTAGGCGAATTATTAAACACGCCGGCAACCGTCAGCCCAGTGATCCAGTCTGCGACCATAAATAACAATAATGTAATTAACGCACCGTCCCATTCACCGACAAGCGCTGTAACAAACGCGCTGACCGCGGTGATGACGGTCGTTTTTTCAAGATTCATCTCACCCCACCGCCTTTTTGAGTGCAGTCCGCGTCTTGGGACCGACAATCCCATCGGCAGCAAGTTTCTTGCTCTTCTGAAATCGCAACACAGCCGCCTTTGTGAGCGCACCGAATATCCCGTCAACCGCGAGCTTTTCACCCGCCTTGTTAAGCTGCCACTGAAGCCAACGGACATTGTTCCCCCTTGCGCCGAAGGCAATGTCCTTGGTCGGTTCAGAATAAGGACATTTTGTTGAAGGCTGCGGAGCAGGCGCGGCATCATCACCGGAAAGCGCCGCCGTCACCTTCTGTGCAAGATCGCCCATGCGGGCATACATCCAGTCACCGGGACAGGATTTGTTGCAGAACCAGCGGTGCACGGTCAGCACCATCTCGTCGGACTTCGGCGAATAATTCAAGGATTTTGCCTTGTCGCCGAACCACAGCAGCTTCTTCTTGCCGTTGCGCTTGCAGATGTCAATGCATAGCTTCACGAGGGTATCGTAAACCACCGGCTTGAAGGCGTAGGGCGGCTTGGGGTCGGAGGCACACTCGATGGTGATCGCCCGCTGGTCGTTGGCATTCGAGGAGGAACACCACGAGCGGTTTTTCTCCTCTACATAAAGCCCGACGGTGCCGTCGAGGGCA
>ONID01000177.1 GCA_900317765.1 uncultured Eubacteriales bacterium
ACGGTGCCGACCAGTTTTCTCTGTTCGTCGATGATACGCGCCACCGTGGCGTAAATCACGAGTATACCGACCAGCACAAAGAGAAGCGCAAAGGTCATCGCCAGCTTGCGGATATTTTCGGCGGAGGATTTTGCATGGACATAGCTCGGATTGCTTTCCGCGTCCAGAACCACCCAGCGGCATTCTTTCAATGCAGCCAGATCGTCCCTGGCTTTTTGCAGTTCTTTCTCCCCGTCCTGATATTCCGTCAGTTTCTCGGCGTATTCCTTTTCCCCTTGTTCCAGCTCCGTTTTGGCATTATTGAGCTTTTTGACGCCGCTTCGATACTGTGCTAGCCCCTTTTTATATTCCTTTAGCCCCTTGTTGTATTGTTTAAGTCCTTTATTATACTGACTCAACCCGTTATTGTATTGTTTCAGACCGTTGCTGTACTGTTTCGCTTTACTTTTGATGGATGGATAATTGGATTGATATGCTTCAGAATCAGTCACCTCTTGCGGCAGCAGTTCCGAAGTCTCGCTGTCCAGTTTGTCAACGGAATTTTTGGCGAGGTAATTCTTGATTTTTCGTGTGTACGCAGCAGAATTACCCGCATAGTCGGTACCTGAAACCACTTGATCAATGGCTGCTTTCAGTTCTTTTTCAGCGGCATCGAGTTTCTTCTTACCCGCATTCAGCTCGCTTTTCGCGGTTTGCAGCTTTTTACGTCCCGCTTCGAGCTGTTTCCATGCGCTGTCCAGCTTTTTCTTACCTGCGGCGAGTTTTTTTTCATTGGACGCAATCAATTTGGCACTGTCGTCAAGCTGTTTCCGTCCGTCATCGAGCTTTTGCTTTGCCTCATCAAGTTGCTCCTGTCCTTCTTGAATGCTCTGGGCGTATCTTTCTCTTACTTCCGCGTCTCGGATAGACGCGCGTTCCTCCGCCAGTTGGTTCAGACGGGGAAATACTTCGGCGGATAGCGCGTCGTATTCCCTTCCGATCATACGCATGGTGTCCGGCTTGTCATATCTGACCAACGCCTTTGTAAAGCAGCCATCGAGTGCTTCGGCATCGAAGGCGTCCTCTGTGACAATAATATAACGGCTGCCGCTGGCAAAGGATTCCTTTGCGTAGTGATCTGCATGGACAAAGCTTCCGGAGATCCGGAAGGTGGTGTGGCGGAGATAAGGTGCGGGCTTGCCGCCCACCGAGCCAATCTCAACGGTATCTCCTACACTTAACCCCATTTTTTCCATAATTTCCAATTCGAGCGCACAGTCGGAGGCGCTGACCGGCATACAACCCTGACGTATCTCCGGCAAACTGATTCTCTGTGGTGCGGAAATCACATAGACCGAAAGATTGCTTGTTTTTCCGAGCAGCTTGGTGGAAGTCTGATAAACGCCTTCGGCTTCGCTGATCCCTTCCATATTCCGGATCGCCTCAATGTCATTCTCCGTCACAAGCATGGTGGAGGTGATTTCGGCGTCCCTGAAGGAAAGCCGGTTCATATAATCCGATGCGTTACCGATGAGCGCATCGGCTGAGTAATTGATGCCCAGAAAGGCTGTGACTGCCAGCATACTGATGACAATGATCGAAAAATAGGAAACGAACTGCTTGGAAATATTTCTGAATGCGTCCTTGCGCTGTGTTTTCTTCATCGTGCATCACCACTCGATCTCTGCAGCCGGCAGCGGGTGAAGATTGCGCTTAACGCTGGCAATTTTGCCGGAACGCAGCTTGATCACGCGGTCCGCCATTTTGGCGATCTCCGCGTTGTGGGTAATCATTACGACCGTCGTGCCGCGCTCCTTGACGATCTTTTCCATGACGACCAGCACTTCCTGACCTGTCTGAAAGTCCAGTGCCGCCGTGGGTTCGTCCGCGAGAATCAGGCGGGGATTTTTGACCAGCGCTCTGGCGATGGAAACACGCTGTTGCTGTCCGCCGGACATCTGCGCGGGGAAATTCATGCCCTTCTCGCCGAGTCCCACCATGTTCAGCGCTTCCTGCGGATCGGCGGGATCTTTGGCAATTTCCGCGATGAACTGGATATTCTCCAGTGCCGTCAGATTCGGCATGAGATTATACGCCTGAAAGATGAAGCCGACGTATTCCCGACGGTATCTGGTCAGTTCCTCGTCCGAAGGATGGGAGAAATCCTTTCCGTCAATGATGAGTTCGCCGTCGGTCGCAAAATCCATGCCGCCGACAATGTTCATTATGGTGGACTTGCCGCAGCCCGATTCACCGAGTACCACGACAAATTCATTCTCATAGATGTCCAGATTGATGCCTTTCAGCACCCGCAGCACACCGTCGCCGGACGGATATTCCTTGATGATGTTGCGAAGGGAAATCAGAACCTTTCGTTCCTCCTCCGCAGACACAATCAGCCCTTTTTCGTCGATGGTGATAGCGGCAAGAGCCGCCATACGCTCGCACAGTTCCAGTTCTTCCTCATCGTAAAGACTTCCGTCTTTTTTGTTGATGATCTGCACACAGCCGACCGTCTTCTTGGTATCATTGAGGGGAACGCAGAGCATGGTTTTGGTCACGAAGCCGTTTTCGTCAAAGACCGTGCCTTCAAATCGTTCGTCCTTGGAGGCGTCCTCGATTCTGACGGATTTTCCCGTCTTGGTCACAAGTCCCTCAATGCTCATGTCGTTGTCAACGGTTACGCCGGAGATGTCCGACGGTCCGATATGATAGATCGGCACGAGCCGTTCGGTCTTCTCGTCAAGAAACCAGATAATGCCCGCCTGACTGTTGAGCACCTTGACGATGATTTCCAGACTGCCCGAAAGAGCTTCTTCCAGACTGTCCACTTCGAGAAGCTGCTCCATGATCTGCCATGTTGCCTGCGCAAATCGTTTATTCTGTTTTGTGTTGCTCACATGATCACTCCCATAGATACAAATGATTTATCTATTTAGCTTATCATGCCTTGTCCAATAAATGTCCAATATAAGGTTTGTTTTGCTTCATAAATTTTTGTTTGGATTTTTGTGTGTTTTGACCAATCCCTGCTTTTGAGGAATAATATTTACAATTCATTTACAGAATGTTTGTATTTTGAGGGCGTTTTACCGAATTTATATTGGACATTTATTGGACAGCGGTTGATAGAATCTCCTTGAAAAATAGACAGAAAAAGGAGTCGTCCAAAATATGAAGAACATTATAAAAAGATCACTTGTGCTATTGTTTACACTTGCGCTGCTGTTTTCGGCGAACGCCCAATTGAGCGGCTGTTCTGACCTTTCTCTGCGTCAGCGGGCGA
>ONID01000136.1 GCA_900317765.1 uncultured Eubacteriales bacterium
AGGGAGCCATCACGCAGGAAATCACCGAAATCGTCGCCGGCAGCGGAAGATAAGTATAGCGTGAAGAGTGAAGTCTTTTAAGTTTGGAGTGTATGATACAAAATGGCTGAAAAAAACACCGGTGTTGTGGTGCAGGTAATGGGACCTGTCGTTGACGTCAGGTTCAGGGAAGGACACCTTCCCGCCATTAACAACGCCCTCACCGTTCCGATAGGAGAAAAGAAGCTCACCGTCGAGGTGGCGCAGCACATAGGCGACGGCATTGTCCGCTGCATTGCGATGTCCTCCACCGACGGCCTGCAGAGAGGCGTGGAAGTCACCGATACCGAGGGCAGCATCAGCGTTCCGGTGGGACGCGAGACGCTGGGAAGAATCTTCAACGTATTGGGCGATACGGTGGACAACAAGCCCGCGCCCGAAACAAAGGAACGCTGGAACATTCACCGTCCTGCGCCCGGCTATCAGGAGCTTGCGTCCTCCACCGAGATTCTTGAAACCGGCATCAAGGTCATCGACCTCATCTGCCCCTATTCCAAGGGCGGCAAGATCGGACTCTTCGGCGGCGCAGGCGTCGGCAAGACGGTTCTCATCATGGAACTCATCAACAACGTCGCCAAGGAACACGGCGGTCTGTCGGTCTTTACGGGCGTCGGAGAACGCACCCGCGAGGGCAACGACCTCTATTATGAAATGATGGAATCCGGCGTTATCGACAAGACGACGCTTGTCTACGGTCAGATGAACGAACCGCCGGGAGCCAGAATGAGAGTGGCTCTCTCCGGTCTGACCATGGCGGAGTACTTCCGCGATAAGGAAAACCAGGACGTTCTGCTCTTTATCGACAATATATTCCGATTCACACAGGCAGGCAGCGAAGTTTCGGCTCTGCTGGGACGTATGCCTTCCGCCGTCGGTTATCAGCCGACGCTTGCCACGGAAATGGGCGCTTTGCAGGAGCGCATCACCTCCACCAAGAAAGGCTCGATCACATCGGTACAGGCGGTTTACGTGCCTGCTCGATCACATCGGTACAGGCGGTTTACGTGCCTGCGGACGACCTGACCGACCCGGCTCCGGCTACCACCTTCGCCCATCTGGACGCGACCACCGTTCTTTCCAGAAGCATCGCCTCCCAGGGCATTTATCCGGCTGTCGATCCTCTGGAATCCACCAGCCGCATCCTCTCCCCCGAAAAGGTCGGCGAGGAGCATTACGCGGTCGCCAAGGAAGTGCAGAGAATTCTCCAGCGCTACAAGGAACTGATGGACATCATCGCCATCATGGGTATGGACGAACTCTCCGACGAGGACAAGAAGCTCGTGCAGCGCGCCAGAAAGATTCAGCGTTTCCTGTCGCAGCCCTTCCATGTTTCGGAGAAATTCACCGGCATTGAAGGCACCTACGTTCCGCTGAGCGAAACGGTCAGGGGCTTCAAGGCGATCATTGACGGCGAGTGCGACGATCTGCCCGAATCGGCGTTCCTCTTTGCGGGAACCATCGACGAGGTCATCGCCAAGGCCGAGAGGGCTGCGAAATGAGCGAACTGAACAACATCAACGCGATTAACAGCATTACCACCTTCGATCTGAAAATATCCTCGCCCGACGGCGATTCCTTCAAGGGAAAGGTCAGCGCCCTCTATGTCCGCACCACCGAAGGCGATCTGGCTATCCTTCCGGGACACGCGCCGCTGATGGCAGTGACGGTGCCGTGTGCCGCGCGGTATATCACCCACGACCACGACGGCGACCCGCAGGAGCATGTGGTCAACGTCACCGGCGGTCTGCTTTCGGTAGAAGGCAACAAGGTCGCGCTTCTCGCGGCAAAGAAAGATTAATTTGATTGACAGATACCGTCAGGCATTCGCGCCTGGCGGTTATTTTTTCCCGCATGATTGACTTTTTGCCGTAAGAATGGTAGAATATATATTGAAGAGTTATAAAAACGGCGGTGAAGAGTTTGACGGATTCACGGAACAAAAATGAAGAATTCAGACAGCGCAACCTTGAAAGAATAAAAAAGCTGCGGCTGATGGATGACGATTTTTTCAGGGTGTGTTTTAAGGACGACAAGGAAGGCGCGGCGTTTATCCTTCGCATAATCCTCGACAAGAGCGATCTGAAAGTAACCAAAATGCGCACACAGCATTCCATGAAGAATTTGATGGGACATTCGGTGATTTTGGACGTACTTGCTACCGACAGCAAGGGAACGCTTTACAATATTGAGATTCAGCGTTCAGACACCGGCGCTTTGCCAAAACGCGCAAGATATATCAGCAGCATGATTGATGTGAATATCTTTCAGCCCAAAGAGAATTACGAGGCTCTTCCGCAGACCTACGTGATTTTTATAACAGAAAACGACGTGCTGCACGAAAACAGGCTGATTTATCACATAGAACGCGTCATAACCGAATCGGGAAGCCCTTTCAACGACGAAGCGCATATTATTTATGTGAACGCTTCCTTCAAAGATGATTCGGCATTGGGGCGGCTTATGCACGATTTTAAATGCGCCGACCCGTATCAGATGAATTACCCTGAACTGAGAGAAAAAACCATCCCCTTTAAAGAAGATGAAAAGGAGGCAAAAAAGATGTGTGAGATCTGGGAAGAAGTAAGAAGAGAAGGTATTGCCGAGGGCATTGAACTCGCCAAGGACGAAATAGAAAAAGCCAATGCGGCAAAGGCAGAAGCGGAAGCCAATGCGGCAAAGGCAGAAGCAAGCGCTGCAAAAGCAAAAGCGGAAGCAAGCGCCGCAAAGGCGGAAGCAAAGGAACGGGCGACAAAAACAGCCCTCCGGATGATCAAGCGCGGCAATCTGAGCATTGAAGAAATCGCGGAATATACAGGTCTTACCGAGGAAGAGGTAAAGGAGTATAAAGAGCTTATCGCCGGCTGATACGCTGGTTTTACCGTAATATCACATAAGGAGACAAACAACCTATGAAACGAGTTATCACATACGGCACATTCGACCTGCTGCACTACGGACACATCAACCTGCTCAAAAGAGCCAAGGCGCTGGGGGATTATCTGGTCGTGTGTCTTTCCACCGATGAATTCAACTGGAACGAGAAGCACAAGAAGTGCTACTTCACCTACGAGCAGCGCAAATCGCTGCTGGAAGCCATCCGCTATGTCGATCTGGTCATTCCCGAGGAAAACTGGGACCAGAAGCGCAGCGACGTGCACGAATACCACATTGACACCTTTGTCATCGGCGACGACTGGAAGGGCAAATTCGACTTCCTGCGCGAGGAAGGCTGCGAGGTGGTCTATCTCTCCCGCACGCCGGAAATCAGCACCACCCAGATCAAGCACGACTTAGGCGACAAGAAGTAATTTTTTCCATTGTACAATTGAAAAGCTGAAAACGTCCGGCAGGATTCCGCTATTTCGGAAGGCGCCGGACGTTTTTTTGTTGCAATAAACATTTTTCACAGTTATAACAATGAAAATATACGGGCAATATATTCACGGAAAGGATTTGATAGCATGGCAATCTACGGTTATATAAGGGTCTCCACCAACGACCAGAACACAGCGCGTCAGTATTTAACGCTGGAAAAAATGAAAATTCCATCAAAAAACATGTATGTTGACAAACAATCGGGGAAGGATTTCAACCGCCCGGCCTACCAAAAGATGCTGAAAAAGCTGAAAGAGGGCGATCTGCTCTACATCAAGAGCATAGATCGCCTTGGCAGAAACTATGAGGAAATTCAGGAACAATGGCGCATTTTAACAAAAGAAAGAAAAATTGACATCGTGGTGCTGGATATGTCACTGCTCGACACGCGCAACGGAAAAGACCTGCTCGGCACTTTTATCAGCGATGTTGTACTGCAAATATTGTCCTTTGTGGCTCAGAATGAACGCGAGAATATCCGCATTCGGCAGGCGGAAGGAATCGCGGCGGCAAAGGCAAACGGTGTAAAATTCGGGCGGCCCGAATTGCCGCTGCCCAACAATTTCAATGAGATTCACAGACTATGGAGAGATAAAAAAATGTCGCTCAAAGAGGCGACAAGGGCATGCAGGATGGCAGAAAGCACTTTTTATGCTAAATCAAGAAAAATAGAGGAATGTAAAAGTATCGACGATAATGGAGTTTATTAAAGCACACATTATTAAAAAAATTATAAGAAAGATAATACATACTTTATTGTTATTATAGCACATAATTAAATCATATGTCAATACTTATATTGTATCTTTTTCCTTTAATAATGTGTACTTTTATAAATTATTATTTTTGAAAGGATTGAAAAAATTGAAAAAATCAATGAAGTGCAAGAAGTTAGTCGCGATTGCCATGACAGCGGCGATGTTCCTGTCGGCGGGTATGAGCGTATTCGCAGGAAAATCCACCGTGAAAAAGCGAGGAGACAGCGTTTCCGTGCGCACGAATCATTCCTATTCGGATGATGACGACTGGGATGATGACGACTGGGATGAAGACGAAGATTATGACCCGGATCAATGCGGTAAAAATATCAGATGGAGCCTTGACGAAAATACCGGTACGCTTACCCTTACCGGCAGCGGGAATATGTGGGATTTTGATTTTACTGCAATTAATTTGTTTGGATGGGCTTATGACTATGAAAATGAGAGATATATTTCCGATAAAGTAAAGAAAGTTGTATTTAACGGGAATATTACATCTATTGGAGCTTCTGCTTTTGCAACGTGCAGAAATCTGAAAAGCATAGATATTCCAAATACCGTTAAAAAAATAGGGTGGAATGCTTTTGCCGGAAGTGGAGTGAGTGAAATCAACATACCTTCTTCAGTTTCATCGATTGATTTTCCGATAGACAACGGTTCATTTATTATTGACGATGACGATAATTTCATCGAATTAGAAAGTTTAATGACAAGAATTAATGTTGATTCTAATAACACCCGTTTTTCCTCGATAGATGGTGTATTGTTTAACAAAGATAAAACTGAAATAGTGAGTTATCCTGAAGGTAGAAAAGGTGATTACACTATACCAAGCAGTGTGAAATACATTAACAAAGATGCCTTTTGTTACTCAAATATTTCAAATATTTTTATTCCAAATTCGGTAATGATTATAAGAGAGTGCGCTTTTTATTCCTGTACAGGTTTAAAGAACGTAATTATTCCAAATTCTGTAACCGTTATAGAAGGCGGAGCTTTCGCTGAGTGTTCTTCATTGGAGAATGTGACTATTCCAAAGTCGATTGAGGCAATAGGAATGGGGGCATTTGTATGGTATGATGAAGATGGTGAAATATCAGCAGTTAAGGATATCTACTATGAGGGTTCAGAGGCAGAATGGAATAGTATTAGAACTGTCAATTTCTTGTATGAGGAAGGTGATGACAGTGACTTTCATGACAATTATAAAGACTCCACCATTCACTTCAATTACCAACCCACGGCGGCGGTTTCGATTACGCAGCAGCCGGCAAACCAGACCATCAATTTAGGCGACAGCGTAAAGCTCACCGTCAAAGCCGAAGGCGCCGATCTCAGCTACCAGTGGTATTTCAAGAAAGCCGGACAGACCGCGTGGAGCGTCTGGAAGGGACACACCCGCGCCACCGAAACCGCCACGCCCAACGCCACATGGAACGGCATTCAGCTCTATTGCGAGGTCAAGGACAGCTCCGGCAACACTGTGAATTCCGAAGCCGCCAAAATCACGGTTAAGCTCCCCCTGAGCGTCACGCAGCAGCCCGCTAACCAGACCGTCAAATTAGGCGACAGCATTAAGCTCAGCGTCAAAGCGGAAGGTACCGGTCTCAGCTACCAGTGGTATTTCAAGAAATCGGGACAGACCGCGTGGAGCGTATGGAAGACACGCACGCACGCAACCGAAACCGTCACGCCCAACGCCACATGGAACGGCATTCAGCTTTATTGTCAGGTCAAGGACAACGCCGGCAACACCGTCAAGTCCGACGCGGCCAAAATCACGGTTTTGATTCCCGCCAAGGTTACGCAGCAGCCGGCAAGCCAGACAGTTAAATTAGGCGACAGCCTTACGCTTTCCGTAAAAGCCGAAGGCACAGGCTTAAAATATCAGTGGTATTTTAAGAAAGCCGGACAGACCGCTTGGAGCGTGTGGAAGGGACGCACCGGCGCGAGTGAAACCGTTACTCCCAACGCCACATGGGACGGCATTCAGCTTTATTGCGAGGTCAAGGGCAATTACGGCAATACAGTAAAATCCGACGCGGCCAAAATTACCGTCACACAGCCGTTGAAGATCACACAGCAGCCGACCAATCAGACTGTCTCACTCGGCAACAGCATTAAGGTGACGGTCAAGGCAGAAGGAAAAGGTCTTACCTATCAGTGGTATTTCAAGAAAAAGGGACAGACTTCATGGAGCGTGTGGAAGGGACGCACTCACGCGAGTGAAACCGTTACGCCCAACGCCACATGGAACGGCATACAGCTCTACTGCGAGGTGACGGACAGCGCGGGAACAAAAGCAAATTCCGGCGTTGCGACCATCACCGTCAAATAAACATCCGTTTATCATAATTTGTAATTGGTAAAACAAAACAGCCCTGTGTCCGGCGGATTACAAAAACGCCCTGCACGGGGCTGTACGCTATCCTGTACAGCTCCATCTGTTTCCAAAAAAACGCATCCGCTATTCTGTCAAGGGAATAACGAATGCGTTTTTATTATTTTATTTCTTCACGGAGCGGTCATGCGCTTTCATGAACCGCTGACCGCTTTATTCAGTTGCCTTGAAGCGGATATTTCTCAGAAAAACCGCTTTTATTTGATGGTGATGGTAGCCGATGGTAGCCGCGTTGGAGAAGACATAATTGCCTGCGCCGTCGGTGACCTTGCAGCGAACCTGCATACCGTCCCATGTGGCGTTGGCTGTCGCGGTGGTGGAAGCGGTGGTTCTGCCGTTCCAGTCGCTCCATGCGGAAGCGCCCTTCTTCTTGTACTGCCACTGATACTTCAGACCGCTGCCGGTCGCAACTACCTTGAAGGTTGCGTTTGCGCCTACCGCAACAGTTACGTTGCTCGGCTGGGTGGCGATGGAGAGAACGCTCACAGTGATGGTACTGGAGGTCTTGGAAGCGCCGCTGCTGTCCTTCACAACGCAATAGAGCTGGATGCCGTCCCAGGATACGTTAGGCGTGCAGGTTTCGGAAGCGTGGGTTCTGCCGCTCCATACGCTGAAGGAGGTCTGACCCTTCTTCTTGAAGTACCACTGATAGCTGAGTCCTGTGCCGGAAGCCTTGATCGAAACGGTGACAGGCTTGCCGAGAACGATATACTGATTGGTTGGCTGCTGTGTGATCTTAAGCTCTGTGGTCGCAAAGGTGATGGTGATGACGTCGGACTTCACGGAATTGCCCGCGCCGTCCTTGACTATGCAATAGAGCTGGATGCCGTCCCATGACGCGTTGGGAACGCAGGTTTCCTTTGCGTTGGTGTGGCCGTTCCAGATATTGAAGGAGGTCTGTGTCTTCTTCTTGAAGTACCACTGATAGGTCAGTCCGCTGCCGGTCGCCTTGAGCGAAACGGTCAGGGTGCTGCCTTCGGCGATGGTCTGGCTCTTGGGCTGGGTGGAGATCGAAAGAACGCTGACGGTGATGGTGTTGGTTGTCTTGGTGGCGCCGGAGCTGTCCTTGACAATGCAATAAAGCTGGATGCCGTCCCAGGATACGTTAGGCGTGCAGGTTTCGCTTGCCTTGGTTCTGCCGCTCCATACGCTGAAGGAGGTCTGTCCCTTCTTCTTGAAGTACCACTGATAGGTCAGTCCGCTGCCTGTCGCCTTGACGGAAACGGTGACGGGCTTGCCGAGAACGATGTACTGGTTGGTGGGCTGCTGGGTGATCGTGATATCGGGGAGGGTGTTGAGATTGGTGTACTTGCCGCTGAGCACGCTCTTCCAGTTGGAAGCGTTCCACTCGGTCAGGGTG
>ONID01000230.1 GCA_900317765.1 uncultured Eubacteriales bacterium
TTAAAAAAGAGAGGGGTGAACGATAGGATGAACCCTCTGAAAATGGATTTTCATATGCATACGACGGTATCCGACGGCACCGATACGCCGGAAATGATTCTGGAACGCGTCAGGCAACTCGGCATCCAGATGTTCTCCGTCACCGACCATGACGCGCTGAAGGGATGTAAAGTCATTCAAAGCGTACTCGCTGAAAACGATCCAGTTTTTGTCAGCGGCGTTGAGTTTTCCTGCCGTGACGAGGATGGTCAATACCATATCCTTGGCTACGGCTATGACGTCGATTCTCCTGCCATTCGTCAAGTGGTGGAAATGGGTCATCAATACCGTATGAACAAAGTCCGGGCCAGACTGGAATTTATCAGAAACGAGTACGGTTTTTCGTTTGCCGAGGAAGATATTGAAAAACTGTTGGCGCTCGATAATCCCGGGAAGCCGCACATCGGTAATCTGATGGTGAAATACGGCTTTGCCGAGACAAAGCAACAGGCAATTGAACAGTACATCAACAAAATTCGTTTCAAAGGGGAGTATATTCGTCCGGAAGAGGCAATTGACGGGATTATCAGGAGCGGAGGCATTCCGGTGTTGGCACATCCCTGCTTTGGCAGCGGAGATCAGCTGATTCTGGGTGAAGATTTGAACAGACGAGTGCAACGTCTGACGAACTGCGGCTTGCAAGGCGTGGAAGGCTATTATTCCGGCTTTACGAAAAAGATGCGGGAGGAAGTGCTTTCCTTTGCGGCGCATTACGGTTTGTATGTCACGGCAGGCAGCGATTACCACGGTGCAAATAAAACAGTCGCTCTGGGCGATACAGGTCTTGCCCCTGACGCAGTCAAGCCGGAAGGTTTGCGAAGGTTCATTGAAGTTTTTACCGGGCACTAATTGGACAAAAGCACGGCAAGGAGACACCAAATGTATTACATTTTAGAAAACAATATTCGAGTAAAAAAATGGATGTCCGGTGTAGCCAGCTATTCCGTTGAGGGAAAGACCAAACGGTTTCCCCTCAAACCGGAGGAGTACGCACTGATACAACGCTGCGACGGCATGACCAACACATTGTATTTGTTGGAAGCGCTGGGGGTAATCCGGCGCTGTCAGAAGGGCGAGGCGGAACTTACGCCGGGGCAAATCAGGGAATACCCAAACAGGCTGTCCTGCGTCATCGACTGGACGATTACCGAGCGCTGCAATTATAACTGCCTTCACTGCTTTCACGCGGCAGACAACAACATCCAAAGGGAGGAGTTTTCCCGTGATGAGGCGTTCCGGCTTCTGGAGGAAGCGCAGGCGTGCGGCGTTCCCGCCATCCGTCTGACGGGCGGGGAACCTACGCTCTATCCCTATTTCCGGGAGATCGTGGAAGAAATAAGCAATCGGGGTATGAGGCTGAAAACGCTGATCACCAACGGTTCGCTGATGGATGATGAGCTTGCCGCATTCATTAAAAGGATACATCCAAAGGCACAGATCATGCTATCCTTTGACGGCATCGGCACCCATGACTGGCTTCGGCAGCATAAGGGCAGTGAAGAAAGCGTCAAACGGGCTATCCAGGCGAGTAAAGACGCGGGGCTGAACGTCAAAATCAACATGAATGTCAACCGCAGGAATAAGAGCGTGATCTTCGACTCGGTCAGAATGCTTGCGGAGCTGGGAGTGGATGAGCTTCGTATCATCAAGACCACGGAAGCACCGAGGTGGCAGCTCAACGCTGCGGACGCATCCCTCACGCCGGATGAATACTACGATTTTTCGATCTACTTTGCCAAGTGGTATCGCGGGAGCGGACTGACGCTGCCCGTCACGATCTGGCAAAGCCTGTATCTGCGCGGCGGGGATAAGGTCTACCACATTCTGCCGGTCAAGACATCCCGGTGCAATTATAGGGAGAATGCCACGATCTGTCCCGCAATGCTGCGGAAAATCTCTGTTCAGGCCAATGGGGACATGATTCCATGTGCGCCGCTGGCAGGACTTTTCTCACTCAAAGGCATCCACATGGGAAATGTAAAGCGGGAAGGATTGCAGAAGCTCTTTACCGAGGGGACATTGTATGAGCAGGTGACGCAGACAGTCAGGGACAAGCGTCAGGCTAACCCGAAATGCGCGACCTGTCCGTATTTTATCAACTGTCAGGGGGGCTGTCCGGCACTGTCAATCATGTTGGGTGGCAGCCTGCTCTCTTCGGACGGGTACAAATGCATTTTCTTCGAAAAAGGATACTACAAGAAATACACTGATGCTCTGAGTGGCTGGAAGAATCTGGTTCCGTTATCAGAAGAGGAAATGGAAGAACTCACGAACTGATCTTCGGGTGAAAGGAGCTAACCTACATGGCGGTCATGGACTTATACCGCTCGCTGACGGAGAAGCAGCAGGCTCGTCTCAGAAATTGTCAGTCTTTGGCGGAAATGCAAACCGTCATCAAAGAGGAAGGCATCGTGCTTACGGAAGACCACATGGAAGCTATCTGCGGATATGGATGGAATGGATTGGGCAGGAAGAAAAAGCGGTCAGACCTCATAGAGACTGGACTGTTTGGCAGATTCATCGTGCCGTCGGAAGAGTGGAAGGAGCTTCTTCAGGAAGCAGAGGAACATGAATCGGTCATCCGCCGCAGGTTTCCCTCCTCATCTCAGCAGGAGGCGGCCGCCTGTCAGCTGATTATCGGGGAAAACAGTGCGTTGCGAAATGCGCTGCTGACAGCTGAGAACACCAGTTTATTCCTTGATGCCTGCCTGACCCTGCGCGGCTCCTTCCGTGAGGGGCGAGTGAGAAGGCTTGTCCGTGAACAGACCCGGCTGCTGGGATATCTGGCGGACGTGAGAAGGCTTGTCCGTGAACAGACCCGGCTGCTGGGATATCTGGCGGACGGCGCGCCGCTTCCGGATTCCGCCGATGGCGTTCTATCCCTGTGGGAAATCGCAAACCGGATGGAGCCGCGCTGGGCGGATGACCTGCCGGCGCATTTTCGCACACCCGACGAGCGCGTTCCCTTTGCCCACGGGAAGAATCCTTTTGTGTCGGCACCGGTTCCGGTGGGCTATGAGACTTCGCCCCCGGAGGAAATACCGGAAGCCGTCTCCCGTTTGGCGGAATTTGTGCAAAGGCAAGACCTGCCGCGGGAGCTGGCGGCTTTTACCGCTCACTTTCTGCTG
>ONID01000137.1 GCA_900317765.1 uncultured Eubacteriales bacterium
TTCTTGTATATTGACATTTCGCTGATTTTTTTCTGACCCTTTCCGTTTTTCAACTTTGTGCAGAATTTGTGGATTTCTTAGGGTGACTGAATAGTTACGATATTTATTCTTATTTAGGGAAAAAATATTCCAACGGTTCAGCGTTATCTGAAAATCTCGTGGCAATGTCAGAAGCAACCGGCGGAGGACCTGTTTCTTTTGCAATCAAGGTATTTAAGCCCGGTGTTTATTCGCTTAAATCCGAGTTTCAATATCGTCCTAAAGGAGCAGATACATACACTTCATTGGGCGAAAAGACCTTTACTGTAAAGGCAACTGCCGAGGAGTTTACCAGAACGGCGGAAAATAAAGGAATCATCCAGCCTCCTACCTGTACCAAAGCAGGGAAGAGTATGCCCGAGGAATACAATAAATGTTATAAATGGGGCGTTGAGTATTTTTCCGATGAGGATTAACATTCCTTCTTCTGACAACGAATTCCAGGATATGTAGAACTATAAAACCGTAAATTTTGTGATGCAGTGTTCTTTCTTTGAAGGCGCACTGTCTCAGTAAAAAGGAGAAAAACTACTATGAAAAAAAACATTATTAAGTCAGTATGCTTCGTGCTGGCGGCTATCATGCTTCTTGCGCTCGCCGCTTGCGGCAAGGAAAGCGGGACATCTAACGTCTCGGACAAAGACGAATCGGCTGACTGGCAGAACATCGTCATGAACTTCATTGGCGAGTATCAGTGGGAAAGAGCACACGCTTTGGTCGAAGCCGAGGGAAACGATGAGGCAAAAATCACAATTGAATGGGGCGGCAGCGCTACAGAACTCTCCCGCTGGGTCATTACCGGTAAGCTTGACCCCGAGACTTTGACCGTCAATTACACAGACAGCGTTAAGTCCGAGATTACATACAATGGCAACGGCGAGATTGAAAAGGAAGATGTCATCTATACTGACGGCACCGGCAGCGTTGTATTCAATGATAACGGCACATTTACATGGAAGGACGATCGGTCTGAATATGGTGATATTCTGTTCGAGTGGCTTTCCACTAAAAATTGAGATTTTATCACAGATTATTCAGCGTCTCAAATGACACACCGCTCAATCTGCGCATGATATGCAGATAGAGCGGTGTATCGCTGCACCTTTATGGATAGCATTCTGACTTGTCAAAAAAATCATGGACGAAATGAACTATCACTATGCGGAAGGTTGGATCATTCTGACGCTCCGAAAAACATTTAAAATCTGAGTAAAAAAACAAAAGAAAGAAGTGTTGCTTTATGAGTAAGAAAGTAAGCGCAACCACAAAATGGAAAACCTCTACCATTGTTGTTTCGTGCCTTCTGGCAGTAGTCGCAGCTTGCTATGCGCTTGGCGTGGGCTGGAAGACAACTGACAATTCCGATACCACATCGCCCGATACTGCACTCTCGCTTTGGACGGACAAGGCGGAGGCAAAAGATAAGCTGGTTTCCTACATGAACGCCATCACGGAAGAAGGCGGCGCAGATTATATTCCGCCGGAAAACCGCATTGCCGTGTTTGATCTGGACGGTACGCTGTTCTGCGAAACCGACCCGAATTATTTTGACTATACCCTGCTGGTATACCGTGTGCTGGAGGACAAAAACTACAAGGATAAGGCAAGCGATTTTGAGAAGGAAACCGCGGAAAAAATCGTGACCCTCAACGAAACCGGCAAGGCTGCCAAGGGTCTGGAAGTCGATCACGGCAAGGCTGTCGCTTCGGCGTTCAAGGGCATGACAGTCGGCGAATTCAACGACTACATTCAGAAATTCAAACAGCTTCCTATGCCGAGCTATGACGGCATGAAGCGCGGCGAGGGCTGGTACAAGCCAATGCTGCAAATCGTGGACTATTTGCAGGCGAACGACTTCACGGTCTATATTGTGAGCGGCACCGACCGATTCATCGTGCGTGGCATTGTTTACGATTCTCCTTTGAATGTTCCCAACCGACAGATTATCGGCTCTGACGAAACACTTGTCGCTCCCGATCAGGGCGATACCGACGGACTTTCCTATGTATATGATGACGATGACAAGCTGGTTCTCGGCGGTGACTTCGTTGTCAAAAATCTCAAAATGAACAAAGTGACGGTTATCGCGCAGGAAATCGGCGTGCAGCCTGTTCTTTCTTTTGGCAACAGCACCGGCGACGCGAGCATGGCGGAATATGTGACAAGCAACAACCCCTACAAGAGCCTTGCTTTCATGCTTTGCTGTGACGACACCGAGCGCGAAAACGGCAGTCAGGAAAAGGCGGACAAGATGTTCTCTCTTTGCGAGGAATTCGACTGGGTGCCGATTTCCATGAAAAACGACTGGACGACTATATACGGTGATGGTGTGACAAAGAAGTAAATATATCATATTGAAGGGCAGGGGATTTTACAGTATGAAAAACAGTAAAAACGGCGGTTTGTTTGCCGGTATCATTGGTTATCTGTCCGTGATTTCTCCGCTTACCCAGCTGCTTTCGTATGTGCCGATTCTGGGCAACGCGGTCAATTTCGTATTTGTACTGACGTTGTTCCTGCTGTCACTTGTCCATTCGCTGCTGGTGATCCTGATTGCGTGGTTCCGCTATCGCCCGTTACTCAGCGTCTGCCTGCTGGCGGTCTGTGCCGTCATTGGCGTTGGGCTGTTCCTGCTCAGAAAAAACGGACGTACCCCGACAGTACAGACGGCTTGAAGAATTTGAATGGAAAAGAGGCTGCATCACATCAAATCCACCAATACACTGCAGCTTAAAGATCTACAACGACTGAACCAGCTTTAATAAAATAGCGCTTGAAAAGAAATTCGCAAGAGAAGCCTTCAAAAACATTATTCCCTCGGCAATATCTTTTGATAACATGAGAATATGTCCAGAACAGTTTACCTGCAACGCCTATCTGTTTTTTGAAGGCAATCTTGACGCCATCAATTCCTATCGTGGGCATTATATGACCGCCTATTCATGGCAATATGACAGAAGGGTATATAATATCCTGGCAGATGAGAAAAATCGTGTCTTGATAAAAGAATCGCTAAAAGGAGTGAAATAATGAATGAAAAACTCCGAAGAGCTTTATGATCTTAGCCCCGAACAATTGGAAATCGCCAATGAGGGAAAGTATCTTCCGGGCAATTATAAAAGGGAAGCCAACGCCTTTTTAAGAACATGTATGGGAGCGCAAATGTATGAAAAAGTCATGAGTGCGGACGTGGGGCGCAGGCATCCTTATGTGGCGGCAAGACTGTTTTTAAGCGAGGATGACTGGAGAAAATATGTGTGGATTGAACAGTATGGGTCTTTGGACGGGTATCCACTGTAAAAAGTGAAAGCCTGCCGAAGTGGATTCTGTTTCGGATTGCTATATTATCATTCGAATCAATTTTCAGGAGGAATTGTTTATGCTGAACATCATCAAAACAATCAAAAACAACGAAGCTGATTTTGTGCTGGAGGGGCGTCTGGACACCGTCACAGCCCCCGAACTGGAAAAGGAACTGAAAGCGTCACTGGACGGCGTCACAGAGCTGCGTATCGACTTTGAAAAGCTGGATTACATCTCATCTGCGGGTCTGCGCGTGTTGCTGTCCGCCCAGAAGCAGATGACCAAACAGGGAACTATGACGCTTCACCATGTCAACCAAACAATTATGGAGATATTTGAAGTCACCGGATTTTCAGATATATTGACCATTGAGTAATTTCTGTATCATGCAATTGCAGATTGGGAGCTAAGAAAATACCAAATTATCGCAAACTGACGTTCTCTATTATCACTCGAAATAGATATACTCGTAAACTTCAATAGTAGAATTCCACCCCACCTAAAAAAAACGGCCTTTTAGGTGAGGTGAATATTTACAGCAAAAAAATCCCTCCAAGTTCGTTTTTTTGGAGGGATTTTTTGTGTTTAAAAAGAGAATATGCGCCATGCCGTCCACATTCAGCGGCGGCATAAAATAGATATAATCAGACAAGAAAGACATTGCCCATGTAAACGGATATTGGAAAAATTATCTCAAGAATAAACGTGGTCATATCCGCACTGTCTGTTTATATATACAAGGCGGCAGCGGACAAGCATTTGTCACTGCGACCGCTATCCCATTCTGCCGACAGTCTGTCTTCTGCGTAGGCTGCCGCGGTCCACCCCAATCAATCGTTTTGAAATTCGAAATTTTCTAAACAATTGATTGGAGGTTTTCCAAATGGATGAAAAAAGACCGTCGAGAAGAAAAGATAAGGATAACCCTTACACGATGATTGTGAAAGACGGTAAATTCTTTGTTATGTTCAGAGATATTGATAATGAATCTGTCACAGTTGAGGTCAGTAAAGATGTGTATGCTTTGTTCAATACATTTGAACTGGAAGATCTGGCGCTCATGAATGAATTTGATCGTCATTCCGAACATTCCGAACTTGGCGAGCAGGAACTGGTAAGACGTGCCGAGATCGTGCATATCACGATGGACGATATTGTTGCAGCCAAGATGGAGAATGAATCTCTTATGGCAGCAGTCGACAAGCTTCCGACCAAGCAGCGCAGGAGAGTTATTCTGTATTTCTTCCACGGTCTGACGTATGGAGAGATTGCAAGGATTGAGAATTGCACCCATCAGGCAGTCCAGCAATCAGTCTGCAACTCCCTCAAAAAGCTGAAAAAGTACCTCGACAAAAAATTCTGAGATGCGGCGTGTGTTATAATCGGCATAACTTTTCAGCCAAAATGAACCGCCCTTGCTTCTATATTTGCTGATTCATAGCGACAGCAAGATAATAGCGTAACCTCATAATAATCGCCCTTGTTTTTTTGTGATTTTTCACTAAGATCAGGGGCGATTTATTAGTCAAACAGATAAAATATTAAAAATCCAAAAAATTTTTTTGAAAAAGGGTTGAGATTTTGCCTTTAAGTGAGGAAACAAGTGGATGGGTTGAAAAATACCCTTCTTGTTCTTTGACAACCGAATACCAGCATACCGGATACGTTCTCTCTGTTGTCTGCTCACGTGGACGAGCCAATTGATCAGATCTAACGCCGCAAGGAATCAAGCTGCTGTGCTTGCTGCGTGATATGGGAATCATTAACGAGGAAGAATATCACGGTGTTCTGCAAATAGCAGAAGCAAAGGCAGGCAGAAAAGTGTGTTGTAATCCTTAATAGTGCAGTGATTCGCTGGATTAATGTGAACTCATGTGGTATGTTGGTGTTGTCGAAAGACAAAACAAAAACAAGGAGGTCAAACAATGGCTACAGTGAAAACCCTGATACCAAAAAAAGAATCAGAAGAAAAACGTATTCGTGTAGCGGCGTATTGCAGAGTGTCAACTGATTCAGCAGACCAAAAAGATTCCTTTGACGCACAGGTAGAATATTACACAAGTTACATCGGCGAGAATCCGGACTGGACTCTCGCCGATATTTATGCTGA
>ONID01000138.1 GCA_900317765.1 uncultured Eubacteriales bacterium
GAAGACAGTTGATCCTGAAACTGCTGCAATCGGCGATGAAGTTACATTTACAGTTACTGTTGTAATTCCCGCTTCTGCTGACAAGAAGGACATCGTTATTGAAGATACCGCTGATGCAGGTCTTTCTCTTGACACTGCTGTTACCGTAGCCGGTGCAGAAGGCTTCGCCAGCACCGCCATCGCAAGCGGCAAGATCACCATTCCTGCTGAGACTGTTGCTAAGAACGCAGGCAAGACAGTTACTCTTACCTATAAGGCAACCGTTACCGCTGACATCATCACTGACGCAACCGCTGCTGTCAATTCCGCTGACAACACTGTTGTCCTCAAGTATTCTGATTTCACCAGCAAGGAAGCAACCGCTACCGTCAGCACCTTTGCTGTCAAGGTAAAGAAGGTTGACGAGAATGATGCTGCTCTTGACGGCGCTGAGTTCACATGGCGTATACTATGTTGATCCTGAAGGCAGCGATGTTATCAAAGCCGGCACAGCTACCATCGTTGGTCTTGATGCTACCGCATATTATTTCCAGGAGGACGTTGCTCCTACAGGTTACAACAAGCTGGCTGCGAGAGAAGCTGCTAACGTAAGCGGTGAGGATGTCACTGAAGTGAAGGTTGTCAACAAGGCTGGCGTTGAGCTGCCTGAGACAGGTGCTTTCGGTACAACCATGTTCTATGTTGTTGGCGTTCTTGCAATCCTTGGCGCTGGCGTATTCATGGTCACCAACAAGAGAATTGCTAAGGAAGAGTTCTAATCAATATATACTCTTCAGTAAATAATTCATAAGACAAATCATTGGGCGAGAGGGAAAGCTTGTTCCCGCTTTCCTTCCCGCTCCATTGAATTATGATATGTATGACATCAGGGAGATACAAATGAAGCAGACGACCAATAAAATATTCACTTTAATATTGCTGATCGTATTTTTCGTAGGTCTCTCCGTGCTGTTATACCCTGCTCTGAGTCAGTATTGGAACTCCAAGGTTCAGTCGAAAGCCGTTACTGACTATGAGAAAATGATTCAGAGTATGTCAGAGGAAGATTATTCGGTTGAGTTGGAAAAAGCGTATAAGTACAACGAAAAACTCAACAAAACAGCATTTCCTTTGAGAGATTATAAAAAGCTAAGCAAGGAATACAATTCAGTCTGTAACGTCGGCGGCAACGGAATAATGGGATATATTTCTATTGACAAGCTACAGCTTGAGATTCCAATTTACCACGGCGACAGCGACGCTGTTCTTAATACGGCGTGCGGACACTTTGAGGGAACAAGCCTGCCTGTCGGCGGAAAAAGCACTCATTCTGTCATTATGGCTCACAGGGGTCTTCCGCATGCGAAATTATTCACTAACCTTGATAAGATGCAGGTGGGAGATACATTTGAAATCAATATCCTTGGTCAGAAGCTGACTTATGAGGTTGTACAGATAAAAATTGTTCTTCCTGATGATATCAGTACAGTTCAGGTTATCAAGAATGAAGATTATTGCACTCTTGTCACTTGCACGCCTTATGGTATCAACACTCACAGACTGCTCGTTCAGGGCACCCGAATTGAGACAATAAGGCACAGAGATATATATATCACGTCGGATGCATTTATGGTTGACCGTTTGATCGTTACGCCTATAGTTGCCATGCCGATAATCTTTGTGCTCATTGTAATAGTAGTTTTCAAACCCGTCAAAAAGAAATTCAAACTGCAAAACTTTATTGATTTAGAGGAGGACGAACTGGAATGAAAAAGTATTTTTCACTGGTGACGGTCTCGCTGCTTGCAATGGCTATGGTATTTACCATGCCGTTAAAGGCGTCTGCTGCTTCAACTGATCAGGCAGACGAAAAGCTTGACGCCGGCAAAACAAACACGCTGACCGTTGTTTACAACGCGGGAGACGATGCTTTCCAGGATACAGCCATTCAGCTCTACCGTGTTGCGGATTTTTCTGCGGATTACAAGTTCACTCTGACAGAGGGATTTGCCGCATCCGGACTCGATTTGAACAATCTTGAGTCTTCCGACCAATGGAGCACGGTGGCAGACACGCTGGATGCCTATGTGAAGGGTAATTCCGTTGCATCTGTCGGAACATTTACCGTTAGCGGTACCAATACAACGGCTAAATTTGATAATCTGACGGCAGGATGGTACTTTATTCCGCAGGTAGTGATTGTCTGCGAGAATGAAATCCGTACTTTTTCGAGTGTAATTGCTACGCTCCCGACCGTACAGGATCGCAAGTGGGTTTATTCCGTTGAAACCAAGCCGAAATCGGAGACAGTAGTGCCTACCTACAAGGACGTTAACTATTTCATTACCGTCGTATGGAATGACAATGGCGTCACCAAATACCGTCCCGACAGTGTTGTTGCACATATTACGCATACGGTCAATACAGAGTCGGAAGCCAACGTTGTAAAGACATCTGTCAGCAGCACTGCAAGTTCTTCGCCCAAGGCTCTGGCTTACGGTTTCTTTGGCGCAACGCCCCTGGTTTCATTGCTTTCCGAGACGGGTGATGCTGCGCCTTCGGCAGAGGATGTCCCTTCTTCCACGGTCAAGCAGGACGTCAATATCAGCTCCGCTATGAACTGGCATTATGAATGGACGACAAAGGACGACGGAACTGTCTGGAACGTAACTGGCGAAAATGTGCCGCATTACACCCTGACGACCAAAACCGTTGATCACGGCTGGATTCTTGAATATAAACTTAATCCGATTCCCCAACCGGATCCGATTATTCCCCGCACAGGTGAGGAATTCCCCTGGTTGGCTGTGGTTTTGCTTTCTGTTTCCGGTGTGATGCTTGTTGTCTTCGGAATTGTATCGAGAAGAAAAGCACATGACCGTTAAGCCCAGTTTTGATTTGAAAAAAATCCTGAACAGCCTGGTGATTGTGATAGGCGTTCTGCTCATCGCAGCAGCCGTCGGATTAATCATTTCCCAGGCTGATTTTAGCAAAAAACAGTCCGCACAGAGCGTCGTGAAGGCGATGGAAGCTATTATTCCGGCGAGGAAAAGAGCGCTTCCAGAGCCGCATTACGGCGGAAATATGCCTAACGCAGAGATAGGCGGAGAGAATTTTGTCGGACTGCTCGAAGTTGAGCTGTACAATTGCCTGCTGCCTGTAGGAGCCACTTGGCAGGAATCCGACATTTCTCGATTTCCCTTGTCCTACAGCGGGAATATCTACAACCGCGATTTTGTCGTCGGTGGAAGCAGTCAGACCGGACAGTTTGACTTTGTCGATGAAATAGAAATCGGCACACCGGTGAAATTCATTGATCTGTATGGGCGCGAATTCTGCTATGAAGTGAGCATGGTCAATCATGTCGACAGCATCAACAGCATTCAATCGAACGATGACGATCTTACGTTCTTTGCACAGTCAAAAAGCACATCGAAATATGTAATTATCCGCTGCAGGTTATCTTCCGTGTAACCTGCGGCATTTTTTTGCCCAACTATTATTTTACTATTCGTATGCAACAAAACAGCCGTTTCTACGTCAAAGTAGGAACGACTGCTTTTCTTCTTATTCTTTTCAATTAGGAAATAAAATAATTATGCCTTGCACAGCCATTCTTCAAAACTCATGGAAAGGAAATCCGCAACCTCGGCACGGTATTTTTCGCTGAACTCGGTGACTCGTCCTACTTTGGGGACATATGGGTCAAGGTAACGGCGCTTTGCGTTGACCTTACAGCAAAACCTGTCGCTGCGCTTTTGCTGTGTGCGACATACGCCTCGGATATTGATGTAGTCCTCCCAGATGGCGTTCGTGGAGGCATTTTCTCTGAGTCTAGCAATGACGTTTTCCTCTGTCGTGTAGAGGTCGTCTGGGGTCAATGCGCCCGCTTGAATGGCTTTTTTCAATGCTTCGGCGAGATATTGCATTGTGAATCTGTCGGCATCAGAGATATAGACGTAAGAGCAGTTCATGGAGGCCATGGCAAATTGTTCGGCTGTTTCCATATTGCTGAAGACAATTTCGGGCTGTCCCTGCTCATTTGTTCCTACGGTAAGCGCATTGAAGTACCTTTCTATGTCCTCTGTCCCGCAGACATGATACTGAATAAAATTGCCGAGGGTATATTCGAGACGGTCTGCGGAGAGCTGCGGCGAAGAATTGTCCGCGATAGGGAAGAGGTGATAGTTGCTGACGTCCGCTGTGGATAGTCCAAGATCTCCAAGGATCGTCTGAATTTCTGGAGATTGGTCTATCATATCGAATGTGGGCTGTTCGGTCGATTCCTGGGTCAGATGATCGCCGTTGAGGAAGTCCACTACATGAGCAAAGGCAGGGGTACTGATGTCATGAAAGAGCCCTGCAACGGCTTGCTGTGGATGATGGGTGAAGTGCCAGATGATCAGGGCAACTCCAATGCTGTGTTCGAATCGTGTGTACCTGCGGCACATGTCTTTGCTGTGCAAAGCGACATATTCGCACCCGCAGTTCATGCCGACCTGTTTCAGGCGCTGCATTGGATTGGTTTCAGCCAGCTGTGAAATAAACTGGGGCATATCGGGTTCATAAATGCGCCAAAGCGTTTCATATAGAAATTTATTCTCCGTCATTTTCGGATATTTCCTTCCGCGTGTTTTGGGAACTCTCTTCCCCGGTTTCCGCCATTTTTTCTCTGTATTTCTTTTTCCGCTGCTCCCTGCGCTGCTTCTGTTTCATATATTTTTTTGCTTTTGTTTCATAGATGACAAAATCTATGGCAAAATAAGCCGCACAAAAGCCCATAAACTGTGCGAGCATCCTGATCGCCGTGTCTATCCATTCTTTTGACCCATAACGACTCAGACTTCCGTCGGAATGAGCGTCCCAGAGATCCATGGCGAGGATCAAAATGACAATGACAATGGAATATTGCAGACTGTCGAAGACATATGCTTTTATTCTGCCGATCAGCGCTTTCATAGTCTGCTGCGGCGTCACTTTCAGTCCTGCAATGCTTGGCGGAAAATACACCCTCCTTCGGCTATGCAGGAAGAAATAGCCGATCACAGGCATGAGAAAAATCAGCAGCAATTCCGGCAGACATTCCTGCGGACTGTATCCGCGGAAGAGTTTGACGGTCCCTATCACAAAGACCACAAGATAAATGACAATGAACATCTTAATGATGGCGGAGTATATGATACCCCTTTGTTTATTATCCATAGATGAGCCCCCATTCAATACTCATTTTAATACAATTTCCTAAAAATGTCAACCGTGGAACGAGTATCCTCCTGCAAAAAGCACATTCTGAACGATCAAAAAACAAAAATCCGCACACACTATCTTGCTTCAATAATGTGCGCGGATTCAATATATCAAACAATAATTATCTGAAAATCAAACCGAGTTCCGAAGGTAAATGCTTATTACGTTCTTCCGTCGGAATATTTCGTCGAATTACGTTGCCTTTCGGCGGGGAAAGTGTTTGAAAAAACACCCAAAGAGTTATCTTGATAAAAGATTACTCCGAGTAATAAAATTACTCGTTGACAGCGGTAACAACACCTGAACCGACAGTACGGCCGCCTTCACGGATAGCGAAGCGGAGGCCGGGCTCGATAGCGATTTCCTTGAGAAGCTCAACATCCATCTCAACATTATCACCAGGCATGCACATCTCGGTGCCCTCGGGCAGAGCGATAACGCCGGTAACGTCAGTGGTTCTGAAGTAGAACTGAGGACGATAGTTGTTGAAGAAAGGAGTATGACGG
>ONID01000139.1 GCA_900317765.1 uncultured Eubacteriales bacterium
GGAACAGCTTGCTTGATAGAAATGGAGGTCTTGCCGATTTCACTCTTTTTGCGGAGCATATCGGGCAGCCGCGGGTCGGACGGTTGCACCGTCGCGCCGCCGTATTTAATGGTCACCTTCTGATCGTGAATCAGCATCGCGACTACCGCCGCGATATCGATTTCCCTCCAGCCGTAGGGGATTCCCTGATAGCGGCTCTGTATGTCAGACATGAATGTCGAGTGCTTAATTTCGTATTGCATTTCAAGGAACTTTTCTACCTTTGCCGCTGCGTCGCGGTTTGGTTCGGTACCGTCTATCCGGATTTCGTTTCTTCTCAGGATGGCGAGAATGTCCGCATCTGAATTGGCGTAGCTTTCAATCAGTTCCCGTTCACTGTACACACGGGAAACAAGGGTTTTCAATGCCTGATCAATCTTCTCCTTTGGACTGCTTCCCCTAATACTGAGATACTCTCCATCTACATAGAAATCTGCGGACAAAATGGCTTTTATCAAGGCTTCTTTGGAAGCAGCTTCCATTGTCTGCTGCTCATGACGGTAATTATCTATAATGATTTGCATAGATTTCGGGAGCTGTGGCAAATTTTGCTTTCTTGCAAATCTGTCAATTTTCATAGCGTTTCTTATTAGTTCATAATAGGGAGCTTCAGAAAGAACTACAATAACCTGTCCTGAAGATTCGGCCATAAGTGTTAGCTTATTCTTTTTAGTTGAATCATACGCATCTGTCAATATATGCAGACGCATTCCGCCAGTCACAGTTCCAAATGTAATCTCATCTGCCATCTGATCAAAGGACACATTATACAGTCCGTCGTTAAATTTTTTTGAGGGATAGATATCATTGAATATGATATTTCCGATTTTCGTAACGATGGCATTATCATCGACGGGAGTATTTCTGATTTCGCGGGCGATATCTTGCTCTTCATCAGTAAGGAAGTTGTAAACATCGCCGGTGCGACCGATGTAATTCTGACTGAAGAGTCGATCAAGTGAAGATTGTATCTTTCCACGCATGATAATCTTATCAAGGCGGATATCGTCTGCCATGAGAATTACAATATTGTCGAGTGTTGCCTTTACATCATCGATATAACGCACTAAATACAGTAGTTTCAGCACATCCACGTCCTGAGGCTCAATGCCATTGCCGTCTAAAGCAGCGCGTTCGCAGCGTTCAATTACACGTCGGATAGTACCATCAAGTGCAGAATGAATCGTATTGTAAAATAAGTACAAAGGCGCTAACGCATATTCATCCTTATTCTCGATACTCTGTGCTGTTTCTTGGAATCCTGATAACATGGTACGCTCACCATGTGAAAAGTGCTGACCTGAATTACCATGTTTGCGGATTTCAGAATATACTTTTTGCATCAGAATAAACTGATACGGCACGAAAGGAAAGTTCCTAATGAAATCATCTTCACCGATATATCCTTTTATGTCGAGAATAGCGTCTGTAAAGGTGAAAAGATTACGAAGCACAGAATCATTTTCGATGTAAATCCGTCTCAACTCGTTTTGGGCTTCGGGAGTTTTCATGAGAATACGCTTTTGAATTACTTCATCGGCTGAGGAAGATGAAAGGGAAAGCCTTGTCTTGAAACGCGCCTGAATGCGGGAAAATTCATTTTCACGGGCTTTAATTATCTCGTCAATAGCTTCTTGACCGGTGCAGATAACCCACACCTTGCCCTCGCATTCGCTGCCAATTTTTTCAATTAATGACTGTAGATTAAGTAGTAGGCTTGTATCGCCGCCGATATATTGTCCAACCTCATCGATCATAAACAACAGCCGGAAGTCGTCAAGCTGGGAATCGACATATTCCTTGATTTCCGAAACAAGCTGGGCAATGGATGTTTCGACGGTTTCGGTGCCGTTGAACCAATTCTGCGCAGCACTCTCACTCATGCCGAGAACCTGTTGCAAGGTCGCCACAATATCGTCCTCAAAGAAGGCGAAAGCGTCGCGGGATTCCAGCCACCTTCCGCCGTTGACTTCCTCGAACACACGGCGGAATTCCTCGGTCTTGCCCTTTCTGGCGATGAACTGTTCCAGCTTGGCAACTTTTAAATTCTCGCCGTAAAAGCCAAGATAATTGTAGAACATCTTGGCAAAGACACGCAGCACGGCAGTCTTGTCTTTGTTTATAGAGCCTTCGATATCAATATTAAAAAGAATCGTGTCGGTTCTGCCTTTAGTTGCATTATCAATCAGCATGAAGGTGGCTGGATCATCAGCGAATTTTCTACGAAAACGTTCAACCGTTCTTTCTCCTTGCACCTCCTTGTTTTCCAGAAGGTAAGACAGCATTTTCAGAAAGTGAGACTTACCGCTTCCGAAGAAGCCAGAAATCCACACGCCAATATCTGCTGTTCTTTCATGAAAAGATTCTCCGTAATTGTCAAAAAAAGTAATGAAATGCTTTTTCAGTTCCCTTGTGATAACATATTCATTTAATTCCTGTACGAGTATTTCACTCGCGTCCTGATCAACCTGTACGACACCGTTTATTTTTCTGTCTATATCCTCTTGAAACATTGTCTGAATTTTCATAGTTGATTCTCCTTCGATTTTTAAATAGCATTAAAAGCCCTGTAATAAGAATTTGGTGTCAACCTGTCGAACAGTCTGACAAAATGCCCGTCAAAGGTGCCGGGGTACATGACGACAATTGGAATATCCATAAAATATGGCTGCATAGCCTCGAGAAGCGAGTGTACACGGATAAACGGAAAAGCTGCTCCAACGCCTGTAATGAGTATCACATCGCCCAATTCATGTGGTTCATATTGCATTTTGTTTATGAAAGCCACGTTATTGGCCATACGCATCATCTGAGCTAAAATGAACTGCGTTCCCTTTTTTTCCTCTTGCGCAGGAATTTTGTCTGTTATACGCTTGTCATCACAGATAGATAGAAAAACGTCATATAAATTATAGTTTATTAATCGGCAGGACAGACTACTGTCGGACAAAAGCTTATCTGTAAAATGTCTGACTGCCATTTCGTCTTTCGGATCATAACAGAAAATGCGGATATTGACCTCATTGGACAATCCTTTGCCTTCCAGAAACTCCCGATTTTGAATCAAGCCACGAAGCGAATCGAGGCGCTCTGTAATGTCACTCATATTATAATTTCCTCCTACATAAAGCAATTAAATGCCGGAAGTACAATCTCCTGTCCGTCATCGCGTATAGCACTTTCAAGAAGTGGACTGATCAACACCGGATTAAGCGTGTCTGCTTTGATCCCGTCGAGATACTCATTTTCAACCAGTATTTTGCGAAGCACCTGTTTTAATTTCACAATTGTCGCATCGCTCCATGTAGCGACCCAATCGTCCTGTTCCTGCAACTGCATGAAAAACTGATTGAGTTCAATTTTTCCAAAGGACATATCCAGCGTTCTATATTTTTCACCGACAACTGTCAGCATGAAATCCCATACCAGACGGTACTGTCGCATCATGGCATACAGACAAATCTGCTTTGCCACATCACTCGGCTGATTGGTGATAGCCGCCACAAGCGAATCATTCTCCATTGATTCCAATCGGTGAATGCAGGTGTGTGCCATTTGCCTGAGCGATTTCTCAGTAGGGTATTGGAACAAGTTTTCCCGCACAATACGCTCGATAACTTCTTCTTTAGATAAACCATCGCAAAGCAGCTTTGCCGTGGTTCTGGTTTCATAAAACAGGAATTGTTCCCTCGTCAGCACGGCGCTGTACGGGCTGTTTTCCCGCAAATATTTCTTTTCGTCAGGCATGGTTTCAACCCTTTCCATGATAATCTGATTCTGATAGGTCACAATATGCACATTATATTTATTATATCGCATATTTACACAAGTGCAAGCGTTATTTTGTAAAATAATTATAATATTGACTGAATGTCGGTCTAACTAAATGATGATAAATAACAATCCACAACGTAAGTTTCAGCGCATCAGCGAGGTGCGTATTCGATAATGTCCTCCGGTATGCAGTCCAGCACACAACAGATTCGTGCGAGGATATCCAAGTCTATCTTCTCATAGTCTGATATTACTATATGCATAGTAATTACTACATACATAGTAACCTTCCGAGGCAAGCGAAGGCGTAACAGAAAGGTCTGTTTCTTCGGACACAGCGATGCGCCGTGGAGCGTTCAACCGAAACTGCGGGAGGTCATTCTTGACCTGATTGACAATGAAGGAGCCAATGAATTACTCACGGAAATTTTAACCGTATGGTTGCAAAGGTTCTCTCAGAACTGTCCGAAATACGGGCTTTCCGCTTCTACTTCTACCGGCAGAAAAAGAAAGCCCCTGCGCCGATCACACAATTCTCCCTGACGGGATTGAAAATATCCCTCCGAGATTTGCCATCAATTACCGAAACAAATTCATGATTGAAGCGGCTGACATCGTGATAACATACATCCAACATTCGTGGGAGGAGCTGCTAAGTTCAAGCAACTGGCAGAAAAGAAGAACAGGCGAATCATCGAACTCTCCACATAAAAACACAACTCACACTCCGATTTTTCAACTCTGTTATCCACTTTTCAACGTGCATAATCTCTTAAAAATTTCAAAATCCCGCGCATATCTCTATATTTTCAACTTGTACGTTAACCCTTATATTTTCTCTTTCTGCCGGTAATAATACTTCCGTTGAATAAGTTCTTCACCTGTCACCATGACAGGTACCACCTGTCACTTGCAAGAGGGTATAGTACACCCTTGTTTGTGACGGTGTTTTTTTCGCGTCACTGCGAATTCAACTTGTAGAGCAGACTGCTCTTGCCGCCGTTGTCACGGTACCGCTGTTCGGATTCGATGACGCCAGCCCTGGGTAAAAAACGCAGATCCCGCAAGGCGCGCCGGACGGTAGACGGGGACAGCTTCAGATCACGGGCAATGGTGCTGATGGCCGGCCAGCACTCGCCCTGCCTGTTAGTTCTTTCCGCAAGGTAAACATAGACTGTAACCGCGCGATGCGGAAGCTCTTTCTGATAGATATCATGCTTCTCCATTCGTGTCACCGCCTTTCTCATCAGCCGGTTTGTTCTTCAGCTTGGCGGTGGGCAAAGGCTTCTTTTCTTCGGAGGAATCCGATTCTCCGGAGGGAGATGCTTCTGTCGGTTCTGCTGCCGGTTGCTCTGTCGGCTGTACGTCCGCCGGCATTGCCACGGGAGGAATTTCCTCGGTCTGGTAATCATCGGCGTGGTACTTTGCCATGATGCCGTCGATGATTTCTTCCTTGTCGGCGTAATAGACCTTGCGGTTGCCTTTTTCTACAAAAGTGCCTTTTGTCAGGTTCCCATAAGGATACTAATTTATTTCGGCGGGATTTGCGGACAGACGGGCATTTCAGGCAATTGCCCATCTGTCCTTTCTTCTTTACTCGTCGGTTTCTGTGGCTATCTCATTCAGCTTCTGCTGCCTGTCAAGGCAGGTTGGGAAATCAATGTACCTGAAATAGATGTCAATCTGCTGCGGTGAATTTTTGGAACGCTTCTTTTCTCTCTCGTGAACAACGATTTTGCTGATGAAGGTATGCAGGATT
>ONID01000141.1 GCA_900317765.1 uncultured Eubacteriales bacterium
GGGGTGCTCCCCAGTCAGCTTACGCTGACAGCCCCCTGTATCGCAGATACGTGGGAGCCATCTTTGCCTTCCTCCCTGAGGAAGGTGGCTTGCCGAAGGCAAGACGGAAGGAGTGCAAAATGCAATTCATTTTAAATTGCAGTAAGGCAAATTCAAATACATTGTGTCTATTTTTGATAACTGACCACTGACCACTAATATACTGTCCACTTACAGAGAGGAGTAGATATCCATGAATTGCAGAATAGTAGACCTGAGAAACAAAGAGGTAATCAACATCAAAAACGGAGCGAGACTGGGATATGTCAGCGACGTGGAAGTGGATACATGTGATGCGCGGCTGGTAGCGATCGTGATATACGGCAGAGCGAGGCTGTTCGGACTGCTGGGCAGGGAAGACGACTGCATTATCGACTGGTGTGACATAGAGATTATAGGGGAGGACAGCATTCTGGTCAACTGCACGCCGCGGAAACAGAGCGGAGGATGCCGCAGAAAGCTGCTGGAAAGCATTATTTGCAGCCTTTAGCGGCAGCGGTTGAACAATTTGAACAAAATCTTTTATCTAACCCGCCGGTATTCTTGCTTGACAAAAGCGGGATTATGGTTTATGATATTCAATAATTAAAGCGGAGTATTGGAGCAAAGGTGCGGACATTTACTTTACGGAAGAATGCCCCGTCTTTGCTCTTTTTTGATATACTCCGACTGACAACCGGAATAACGGGGAGATGAAACAAAATGAATAAATACGAAGTGGTTCAGTTTGAACAGAACCAGACAGATCTGTTTGACGAGTTCTGCAACAACGCGATGCTGTCCGGCATGATCGACGTGAATCTCTATGAGGAATTCGGCGTCATGCGTGGTCTGCGCGATTCCAACGGCAAAGGCGTGCTGACGGGTCTGACGGAAATATCCGACGTAGTGGCGACCAAGTCGGTTGACGGCAGAAAGCTGCCGGACGAAGGCTCGCTGTATTACCAGGGCTATAATGTCTACGATCTCATCGAGGGCATGAAGGACAAGCGCTACGCCTTTGAGGAGACGACCTATCTGCTGCTGTTCGGCGACCTGCCGAGCAGTGAGCATTTCGAGCAGTTCAAGGAGCTGATGTCCAACTTCTGTCCGCTTTCCAACGAATTTACCCGCGACGTCATTCTGAATAAGCCGAGTGAAAACATCATGAACGGACTGCAGCGGGGACTGCTGACGCTTTATTCTTATGACGACAGCCCGGAGGACATATCCCCGGCGAATATCCTGCGTCAGTCGCTTCAGATCATAGCCAAAATGCCTGCGATGGCGACCTATCTTTATCACGCCTATCAGCACATTGTGCTTGATGAAAACCTGGTCATCAAGAATCCCAAGCCGGAGTATTCCACAGCCGAAAACCTGCTGTACATGCTGCGCCCCAACGGGAAGTTCACCGAGCTGGAAGCGAAGGTGCTTGACGTGGCGCTGGTGCTGCACGCGGAGCACGGAGGCGGAAACAATTCCACCTTCACGGCGCATGTAGTGACGTCGTCCGGCACCGATACCTATTCGGCGCTGTCGGCTTCCATCGCTTCGCTCAAGGGCTTCCGCCACGGTGGCGCCAACCTGAAGGTCAAGCATATGATGGAGGAAATCATGGCAAACGTCAAGAACTGGGAGGACGAAGAGGAGATACGGGATTATCTCATTAAGATTCTCGACAAGCAGGCGTTTGACAAAAACGGACTGATCTACGGCATCGGGCACGCGGTTTACACCTATTCCGATCCGCGCGAAGTGATTCTGAAGCAGTACGCGGAGAAGTTAGCAGCCGCCAAGGGACGTGAGCGGGAGTTTGCGTTTTACGACCGAGTGGAACGGATAGCCAAGGCGACGATTGCAAGCCACAGGCATCTATTCAAGCCGATCTGCGCCAACGTTGACTTCTACAGCGGACTTGTCTATGACATATTGGGAATTCCGGAGTCACTGTTCACGCCGATATTTGCCATATCGAGAATATCGGGATGGAGTGCGCACAGGCTGGAGGAAGTCATCAATAAGGGAAAGATCATCCGTCCGGCGTACAAATACGTAGGACATCACAGACCGTATAAGGAACTGGACGTAAGAAAAGGATGAATCAGTGTGAAGTGGTTAGTGGTCAGTGGTTAGTGATTAGATTCCTCACTTCTCACTTCTCACTTCTCACTTCTCACTTCTCACTTCTCACTTCCCACTTTTCACTTAAAGAAAAAACCGAAAGGATGAAGGAAAAAATGCAAAAAATTCAGATGAAAACACCGCTTGTCGAGATGGACGGAGACGAAATGACCCGTATCATCTGGAAGATGATCAAGGATATACTGATCTGCCCCTATGTCGATCTGAAGACGGAGTATTATGACCTCGGACTTGTCCACCGCAACGAAACCAACGACAAGGTGACATTCGACAGTGCCGAAGCCACCAAGAAATACGGCGTCGCGGTCAAATGCGCTACTATCACCCCGAATGCGGCGAGAATGAGCGAATACGACCTCAAAGAGATGTGGAAGTCGCCCAACGGCACGATCCGCGCCATTCTGGACGGCACCGTGTTCCGCGCACCGATTCTGGTCAAGGGCATCACACCCTACATTCCTACATGGAAAAAGCCCATCTGCATCGCCCGTCACGCCTACGGCGACGTCTACAAGAACACCGAAATGGTGGTTCAGAAGGGCGCAAAGGCGGAGCTGTGCGTCACCAATCCCGACGGCAGCGAACAGCGCAGCCTGATACATGATTTTGCCGGTTCCGACGGAATCATCCAGGGCATCCACAACCTCGACAGCTCGATCAGTTCCTTTGCGAGAGCCTGCTTCAATTACGCGCTCGACCAGAAGCAGGACATCTGGTTTGCCACCAAGGACACCATCAGCAAGAAGTACGACCACCGCTTCAAGGACATTTTCAATGAAATCTTCGAGAAGGAATACAAATCGAAATTCGAAGCGGCGGGCATCGAATACTTCTACACCCTGATTGACGATGCGGTTGCGAGAGTGATCCGCAGTGAAGGCGGCTACATCTGGGCGTGCAAGAATTACGACGGCGACGTCATGAGCGATATGATCGCCACCGCCTTCGGTTCGCTTGCCATGATGACCAGCGTGCTTGTCTCACCCGACGGCGTGTACGAATACGAAGCGGCGCACGGCACGGTGCAGCGCCATTACTACAAGCACCTCAAGGGGGAGGAAACCTCCACCAACTCGGTTGCAACCCTCTTTGCCTGGAGCGGCGCCCTGAGAAAGCGCGGCGAACTGGACGGCACCCCTGATCTCTGCCAATACGCTGAGAATCTGGAAAAAGCCACCATTCAGACCATCGAAGAAGGCATCATGACCGGCGATCTCTATCTTCTCTCCTCACTGGAAAACAAGAAGAAGGTCTCCACCCAGCAGTTCCTGCTGGAAGTGGAGAAGCGTCTCGCAGCCATGTACGCGTAATTGCTATTGCGGCAAAAAAGCGATTGACCTTTGGTAAAAACTGTGATATAATTTCCGGCAGACTGTGTGCATGCAAAACGCAGTCTGCCTATTCTGTTTGAGGGTGATAGAATTGCCTCTGTTTATCAGAAAATTCGAGCGAAAAACAAAGGAAGAATTCAGCCACGGCGTGACGCATTTTACGGTGTTTTTCAAGTGGTGCCTCTGCGCGGTGCTGATCGGTGCTGTAGTGGGGTGTGTGGGAACGCTGTTCCATTACCTGATCAAAGTGTCCGCCGAGACCTTTGCCATGTCGAATCTTAAAATGGTGTGGCTGCTGCCGCTTGTGGGTGTGGCGATTGTAGGGGCTTACAAAACCTGCGGGATGGATAACGACAAGGGCACCAATATGATTCTGGTGTCGGTGCGCAGCGAGGAAAAGCCTCCGATTTTTACCGCGCCGCTGATATTCTTTTCCACCGTGCTGACCCACCTCGCAGGCGGTTCGGCAGGACGCGAAGGCGCAGCCATTCAGATGGGCGGCGGCATAGGCTATCAGATAGGCAGACTGCTGCGGCTGGATGAAAAGGATCAGAAACTGATCATCATGTGCGGCATGAGCGCGGCATTCTCGGCGCTGTTCGGAACGCCCGTGACGGCGGCGGTCTTTTCGATGGAGGTCATCAGCGTCGGAGCGATGTATTATTCCGCGCTTGTGCCGAGCGTGATTTCCGCCCTGGTGGGCTTCTGCGTCGCTACACGCTTCGGCGTGGAAAAGACATTTTTTGCGCTGGACTACATACCCGCGATCAACATTCCCTCGGTTGTGCGGGTGACAATATTGGCGGTGCTGTGCGGACTGCTGAGCATTGTCTTCTGCATTGCCATGCACGGCACGGGAAAGCTGCTGAAAAAGGCATACCCCAATCAATTCATTAAAATCCTCGTCTGTTCGGCGCTGCTGATCAATCTGACGTATTTCGTCGGCAGCGGCGATTACAACGGCGCGGGAATGGCGCTGATCAATGACGCGGTGCTGGATGGACGCACAATGCCGCAGGCCTTTGCTTTGAAGCTTTTGTTTACCGCGATAACCCTCGGCGCGGGCTTCCGCGGCGGCGAGATCGTTCCGTCCTTTGTGGTGGGAGCGACCTTCGGCTGTCTTGTTGCACCGGTGCTCGGCATCAGCGGCACCTTTGCGGCGGCAGTGGGAATGATAGCGGTCTTCTGCGGGGTGACCAACTGTCCGATCACATCCATCATCCTTTCAGTGGAAATGTTCGGGCCAAAGGGACTGATTTTCTTTGCGGTTGCCGTTGCCACCAGCTACATGCTTTCGGGCTACTACGGGCTCTACATGGGGCAGAAAATCCTCTATTCCAAGGACAAGGCGGAATTCATCAACACCAGCGCGCACTGAGGCGATTGTAAAATAAAATAGAAAAAAGCATAGCGCAGCGCTAACAAGCGAGCGTTTTTTTCCAGGCGAGCGTGGGGTCCAGGGCAATGTCATCAATTTAAGAAGAAACCTGCGCCGGGGGCGCTCCTACCGGCACTTCGTGCCACCTTCCTCAAAGAGGAAGGCAATTTTATCGGCTCCCTCTCTGAGGGGGCTG
>ONID01000115.1 GCA_900317765.1 uncultured Eubacteriales bacterium
GCGGAGTCCTCGTGCCCGTGATTGTGAATGCCGCAGCCCGCGACAATCTCAATGTCGCAGTTTTCGCCGATGTAAAAATCGTTGTAGACTAAATCCTTGATGCCGCTCTGGGTGAGAATGACGGGAATGTGAATCTTCTCGCCGATCGTGCCGTCCTTGACGCGGATGTCGATGCCGGGAAGGTCTTTCTTCGATGAGATGGTGACATTGGGGCTGGAGCCTTTGGCGAAGGGGCTTCCGTCCACACGCAGGCTGAATGCGCCGGTGAGGTTTTCCGCCATGACGCTGATTTTGCTGAGCATGTCCAGCTTGTCGCTGCTGATATTGAGTCCGTTGTTCATTGAATTATGCCCTCCTTGCACACTCGAATTTCAGATCGCCGTTCATGAGATGCGGCATAATGTCGCTCTGACTGCCGACAGCGGCAATTTTGCCGCCTTTGAGCAGGATGATCTGCTCGGCAAACGAGAGAATCCGCTCCTGATGCGAAATGATCATGATGCTGCCCTGGGTCTTCTGGTACATTCTCTCAAACACCTTGATGAGGCTCTGGAAGCTCCACAGGTCGATGCCGGCTTCCGGTTCGTCGAAGATGGTGAGCTTGGTGGAGCGTGCAAAGGCGGTGGCAATTTCAATGCGCTTGAGTTCGCCGCCGGAGAGCGACTCGTTGATCTCGCGGTCGACGTAGTCCCGCGCACAGAGTCCCACCTCCGAGAGATAATCGCATGCCTCGTCGAGCGAAAGCTCCCGCCCCGCGGCAATCGAGATGATGTCCCGGACGGTGATGCCCTTGAACCTGACCGGCTGCTGGAAGGCAAAGCTCACGCCGCTGCGCGCGCGCTCGGTGACGGACATGCCGGAAATATCGGTGCCGTCGAGCAGGATGGTGCCCTCGGTGGGCGTGATGATGCCGGCAATGATCTTGGCAAGGGTGGATTTGCCGCTTCCGTTCGGGCCTGTAATGGCGACGAATTTATGGCTGACCGAAAGGTTGATGTCATCGAGAATGACCTTGCCCTCCGGTGTCACGTAAGAGAGATTTTTGATTTCAAGCATGTAATTTGATCTTCCTTTTTTGGCAATATTTTAACAATCATTATACCATAACTGTTCCGCATAATTCAATACCTTTTTTTGTGCGGGCGCAATTATGTTACGGACAAAAAATCTGTTGATTTTCCCGGCAATATGTAGTATAATTACAATATAATAGTCCGATAAGGAAGGGAACATCATGAAGGTTTTTGATCTGCAGGGCAACAACACCAATTTTATCACAGAGGTGCTTGCGGGATTCACATCGTTTTTCACTGTCAGCTATCTTCTGACGGTGTGCCCCGCCATCATCGGCGGCAGAGGGGTAACCACCGAGACGATCTATATAGGAATGTGCATAGCCTGTTTTTTGGGCTGCGTCATCATGGGTGTCTGGTCAAAGCAGCCGTTCATCGTTGCGCCAAGCGTGGGAATGACCGTCTACTTCTCATCGGCATTGATGACGGATATGAGTCTGTCTTACCATGAGGCGATGGTGATCACCACCGTCTCGGGATTATTCCTGATACTGCTGACATTTACCGGCATCGGAAGCTCCGTCTTCAACACCCTGTCGGGCAGTATGAAAAACGGCATCTCAGCGGGTATCGGTCTGTATATTGCCATGGTGGGACTGCAAAACGCGGGAATTCTTGTGAAATCCCGGACGGGCATATGGCAGATAGGCGAAATGTCCTACCGGAAAGCCGACGTATTTCCGCTTATTGTGCTGTTCGTGGGTCTGATCGTGATCGGCTGGTGCAAAAGAATAGGCATGCCGTCGCCTCCCTTCGTCGGAATAGCGGCGTCCTGCCTGCTGGTTTTCACGGGCGGACATATCCCGAAGGTGCGCGATCTGCTGTCCATCCGGATCCGGCTCGGAGAGTTCAACCCCAATTTCGGCACATGGTACCGCGAAGGCTTGCTCAAAAACTTCACGATCGGAATCGGCAAGCTGATCGGGAATACGGACCATACCCTGAAAGCGGTGCTGATCCTTTTGGTATCAACCCTCGTCTGCGCGGTGTTCAATATGACCGATTCGGTCGGCGTGACCTACGCCATCGCCAAAAACCACGGAAAATTCGACGACAATGGCAATTTCGGCGGACTCAAGAACACCCTCCGGGCAAGCTCGGTTTCTTCCTTTGCGGGAACGATGTTCGGATGTCCGACGCTGTCCATTGCACCGGAATCCGTCGCGGGCATCTGCACGCAGGGCAAGTCGGGACTGACCGCTGTCATCGCGGGACTTCTCTTCCTGCTGGCGTCGTTCTTTGTTCCCGTCGCCAATTACATACCGCCCGCGCTGACCGCCTGCGTCATGATCTACATAGGCTTTACCATGCTCGGCGCAGTGAAGGAGATCGACTGCGGCGACATAGGCGAAGGAATTCCGGCACTGCTCACCATTCTGCTGATACCCGTCACTTCTTCCATTGTGGACGGTATAGCGCTTGGAATACTGTTTCACGTACTTATCAATTTGTGCATCTTCAAGCTGAAAGCCATCAAACCCATTGAGATAGCCGTCGCCATCTTTTTCGGGTTGAATTATCTGTATCTCTGATCGAATTCTTGTTTATCGGAGGAATGCTAATCGTGCGAATATCAGTAATAGCCAGGATCATGGCGCCTCTGCTGTTGATGGCACTGCTTTGCAGCTGCGACACGCAGTTTTTCGGAGGCGACCGGCAGCTCATGCGACCGCCCTATCCGGCGGGAGAGGACAGGAGCATACAGGAGGAGCTGACCAAGAGCCTGGGCAGCTTCACGCTGAAATATCCCAAAACGGGCAGCTACCGTTCCGCCATTGTGAGGAAGGATCTGACCGGCGACGGCAGGGACGACGCGCTGGTCTTCTACCGGCAGGACGAGACCAAGCCCATCTCCTTTGCGCTGCTCTCGCAGGACAAAGGCAAGTGGCAGTTTGTCTCCAAGAAGGAAGGCGAAGGCGGCGAGATCGACCGCGTGCTGATCGGCGACATCAACGGCAACGGGGTCAATGAAATCATCATCGGCTGGACGATCTACAGCAGCGGACTGAATATCGTCTCGGCGTACAGCCTACAGGACAACACCCTCACGGCGATAGACGTGAAGGAATATTCCGAGTCAAAGGGAGCGAATATTTCGGTCGCCTACACCGACATGCAGCTCTACGATTTCGACAACGACGGTTCGGAAGAGATCATCGCCTCCTACCTGAATCTGTCGGAAGTGACGGCGACAGCGAAGCTGATCGAATGTCACCGGGGCGTGGACAACGCCTACACCATGAGCGTGACCGACACGGCGCCGCTGGACGGACATGTGCTGTATTACGCGGAGGCAAAGGTGGCGAAGCTGTCGGACGACAGGATATTCGGCGTCGTGCTGGACGGCTACAAGGACAATTCGACCATGGTCACGGAGTACGTTTACTGGAACAATCAGAGCGGCGATCTGGAAACGCCCTTTTACGACCAGGAGGAACAGACCGTCAGCAACACCGTGCGCAATGTGAATATCACCTCGCGGGACATCGATTCGGACGGTGTGACGGATATTCCCGTCACGGAATACCTGCCGGGTTACGACCACACATCCGAGAGTCCGATGTATCTGACGCTGTGGTACAGCGTGGATTTCGAAGCGAAGGGACACACCTTTATCAACCGGAAGCGGAACATCATCAATCTGTCGGAGGGCTACAGCATCACCTGGCAGTCGGCGTGGGACAACAAGGTGACATGCCGCCTCGACGAAAAAAACCGCATCCTGTACTTCTACCGCTACAGGAAGGAACGGTTCGCCTTCAGCGAAGAGCTGTTCCGCATCAAGGTATTCACCCAGAGCGAGTGGCAGTCGGACAAACACGACCCGAAATACGCCGTTGTGCTCAACACCGGCGACGAGACGGTCTGCGTGGCGCTTTTATCGAGCCATCAGGACCTGATCGACCGGCAGACGGTGGAGTCGGCATTTTCGCTGTTCTGACAGCACCGGACGCAATCAACCCATTGAAGACAGAAACAAAAAACAGCCAACGAAACGAAGGAAAGGAAGATTTGATTTTGAAAAAGATACTTGTAGCGGAGGACGAAGACGCCATCAGAGAATTTGTAGTGATCAATCTGAAGCGTTCAGGGTACGACGTATTTGATGTGAACAACGGCAGCGCGGCATTGGAGGCGTATGACAAATCGAACGGCGATTTTGACATAGCCCTGTTGGATGTGATGATGCCCGGCATGGACGGCATCTCGGTCTGCCGCGAACTGCGCCGCCGCAACAGCAATTTAGGCATCATCATGCTCACCGCCAAGTCGCAGGAGATGGACAAGGTCAACGGACTGATGAACGGCGCGGACGATTACATCACCAAGCCCTTCAGCCCGAGCGAACTGATGGCGAGAGTGGACGCGCTTCACCGCCGCGTCGCGCTCAGCGAAGCAAGCGACCGTTCCTTCCGGGAGGAGCTGCGTTCGGGCAGCTTCGTGCTCAACCTGCGCAACCACACCCTCAGCAAAAACGGCGAATTAGTGGAGCTCACGCAGGTGGAATTCCAGATCATGGAATACTTCTTTTCCAATCCCCGGACAGCGCTCAGCCGAGACGACATTCTGAAACACGTCTGGGGAGACGGCTTCTTCGGCGAAGAAAAGATCGTAGACGTCAACATCCGCCGTCTCCGCATGAAAATCGAAGAAAAACCCTCCTCCCCCCGACACATCGTCACCGTCTGGGGCCTCGGCTACAAGTGGGAAGCGTGAGCGCGTCGCATTCGCGCCGCTAAGATAATAGAGAATAGTGATTAGTGAATAGTGAGAAGTGGGTAGTGAGAAGTGGGTAGTGGGTAGATAAAAATATTCAACTTCCTACCTCCTACTTTCTATCTACTACCTACTACCTGAATAAAGGTGTGATTAAGAAATTGGCTGAAATCACAAACGAAACATCCGAAAAGAAAGAAGAAACCGGCGAGAGGAAGAAAGACTCGAAGCTGCGGGAAAAGACCGGCAAATTCACCGGCGCCTTCGTAAACATGATCAAGCATATTTTCCTGCCCTACCGTGAGATGATACAGGGCAAGGGAATCACCCGCCGCTGGCTGTTTACGACCTTTTCGCTGCTGGGAACGATGCTGATAGCGATCTTTGTCATATCGGTGTCGCTGATCAACAGCTTTTATTACAACAACATCAAACAGGTCATCGACCAGCGCGCGGAAGTGACCTCCGAATATTTCGCGCAGACCGCCTTCAATTCCTACGCTGCCATGAACGAGAACGACTACCGGCTTTCGGCGCAGTCCTTTGTGGAGGGCTTTTCCGACAAGGACAAGATGGAAGTGCAGTTCATCAACGGCAGAGGCTCGACCCTTGTCTCCTCGACCGGCTTCGAACCGCCCGAAGGGCAGCCCAAACCGGACTACGAAGAGGCGTGCAAAAACGGCACCCACGGCACCTGGAACGGTCTGAACGAAAATAACGAACACGTCTATGCCGTTTCCTATATCCTGGAGCTGCCCAATTACAAGGGCTACCGTGCCATCCGTATGATCGTATCGCTCGAACCCACCGACGCGGCGGTGAGAGGAAATGTCATTCTCATTTCGGTGATCATGCTGGTGGTGCTGCTCTTTATCTCGCTGACCAGCTCTTACTTCATCCGTTCGATCGTCAATCCGGTGAAGAAGATCACCAACATCGCGGGGAACATCGCCGGCGGCGACTTCTCCATCCGTCTGGAAAAGCAGCACGACGACGAGATCGGCGACCTGATGGACTCCATCAACGCCATGGCGGCGGAGCTTGCGCTGAGCGAGAACGCCAAGAACGATTTCATCTCGTCGGTGTCCCACGAGCTGCGGACGCCGCTCACGGCGATCAAGGGCTGGAGCGAAACGGTGCTGATGTGCGGCACCGAGGACGAGGCGATGATCAAGCGCGGCATGGGCATTATCATCAAGGAAACCGAACGCCTGAGCGGACTGGTGGAACAGCTGCTTGACTTCTCCCGCATGCAGAGCGGCAGACTGGTGATGAATATCCAGCTGCTCGACATCGTGGCGGAGATCGACGACGTGGTGTTCATGTTCGCCGAGAAGGCGCGCAAGGAGGACAAACGTCTGACATTCTATGAGCCGGAGCAGGCGATTCCGGTGATGGGCGACCGCGACAGGCTCAAGCAGGTGATCATCATAGCGATTGACAACGCCATGAAATACAGCGAATCGGGCGGGGAGATCTACGTCTATACCTCGGTGGAGAACGACCGACTGACCATAGGCGTGCGCGACCACGGCTGCGGGATTCCGGCGGATCAGCTCTCGAAGGTCAAGCAGAAATTCTACAAGGCGAACACGGAAAAGGGCGGTTTCGGCATAGGACTTGCCGTTGCCGACGAAATCATCCGCAAGCATAACGGCGAATTCATCATTGACAGCGTGGAGGGCGAAGGCACCAACGTCAGCATCATTCTGCCGATTGCGCGTCAGGCTGCGCCGACGGAAGGCGAGTGAGTGGTCAGTGGGAAGTGGGAAGTGAGAAGTGGGGAGTGAGAAGTGGGGAGAAAAAAAGCATAGCGCAGCGCTAACAAGCGAGCGTATGCGAGCGTGGGGTCCAGGGGACTGGTTCCCTGGCGGGTCCAGGGCAGGGCCCTGGCGGGAGGTCGAGGGCAGAGCCCTCGAGAGGGAGGCTCTCAGCCGACCGAGCAAGACGCACTCAGATAATCAGTAAACTCAGGCGAATACAGAAACAGCCCAATACAACGATTTTCTTGCCCCGCCCGGAGAAAAACTTCGTTTTGAACAACGCATCCCCCCACCGATTTCCGTCATTTTCCAAGTTTTTCATTCAGCAAAAATAATCATCCATAGGAGAATCAATAACCAATGAGTAAAAAGCAAAAGACAAAGTACACATCGATAGGAGGACAGGCGCTCATCGAGGGCGTGATGATGCGCGGGCCGAAGAACACCGCCATGGCGGTGCGCAGTCCCGACGGGAAAGTGGTGGTGGAGGACGTGAAG
>ONID01000039.1 GCA_900317765.1 uncultured Eubacteriales bacterium
CAGTTCGCCCATGCGTTTGCCGAGTCCGGAATTGAATATGACAGCTTTCAATTGTTGTTCTCCTTTATGAAAAAATAAAAGTGAGGATTTACGCAAGAAAAAAGAAAACTTTCGCTAATTATTCGCTGCGCTATGCTATTTTTTTATTTTTTCTTTTATTATTTTATTTCTCCGCCCTGAACCTCTCCATCATGGCCTTCTTATTCTCACTCGGTGAAACCGTAGGTCTACCCAGGTCTTCGCGGGACCCCTGGTGCGTGTACAGTATCAGCGCACCGAGCTTCACTTTGGCAAGCTGCTCCATGGCGGCAGCAATCTCCTCGGGCGTCTGAGCCGTCATCACCTGCTGAAAGCCTACCGCCTTCAGCACGGCGGGAATGTCTATCTTGAATCCCACTGTCGGCTGACCGCCTACCGATTCGTGTGCGCCGTTATTATTGAGAATGTATTTGAAATTGGCGCCGGCTTTATCGGCATTCACTGCGAATGCCCCCATGTGCATGATGAAGGAGCCGTCGCCGTCGATGCAGTAGACGTTTCTGTCGGTGCCGAGCGACATGCCGAGAGCAATGGAGGAAGTATGCCCCATGCCGCCCACCGTGAGGAAGTCACCCGCGTGGCTCTGCCCGCGGGCTTCCCTGATCTCGAATATCTCGCGGGAGGTCTTTCCGGTGGTGGAGACGATGAAGTCCTCCTCCGGAATGCAGTCGAGGACGCATTGCAGCGCTTCCTCGCGTGACAGGGGATAATCCGCCTGTTCGACCGCCGTTTTGCAGGGACTGAACGTCCCCTTGCGCACGACGATGGCAAAGGGTCTGCTCTTCTCCCGCATGTAGGTCACCGCCCGGTCGATCTGCGGCCGGTAGTCGTCCTCCAATATTTCATAGGCAATGCCCATCGCCTCCAGCAGCGCCAGCGTCACCTTGCCCTGCTTTTTATGCTGCGGCTCGTCCTTGGTGCCGGGTTCGCCGCGCCAGCCGATCATCAGCAGAAGCGGAATGGAATACACATCCTCGTCGGCAATGGAAAGCAGCGGATTGACCGCGTTTCCCTCGCCGCTGTTCTGCATATAGACCACACCGTAACGCCCCGTTGCGATGTGATATCCGCATGCGATTCCCACCGCGTTGCCTTCGTTCGCGGTGATGATGTTGCGGTCGGAGGGGGAATTTTCCCGGATGCACGCGCAGATGTTTGCCAGCAGCGAGTCCGGAACGCCGGTGAAGAAATCCATGTTTTGGGATACCAGATAATCGTAAAATTCCTTTGTGTCAATCATAACGGTAAGACCTCAATTCTTGTTTGGTATGAGGGAGAGCACTTCCTTGATGGAAAGGCAGACCTCGTCCACTTCCTTGCTGCGGGAACATTCCAATATCTTCCTGGCGGTGCTTGCCATCGCCGGATAGGCGCTGCGCAGCAGGTGGTTGGCATAGATAATGATGTTCGCGCCGGCGGCGTGCAGCTCTTCCTCGGTGAACTGGTTGTAGGAGGTGGGAACGAGAATCACCGGCACGTCGGGGGAGTATTCCCTGAACCGGCGGAGAAATTCGAATATCTCGGAGCCGTCCTTTTCGCGGCTGTGGATCATGATGCCGTCGGCTCCGCCTTCCTCGAGGTAGATTTTGGCGCGTTCCATCGCGTCGTCGATTCCCATACCGGCGATCAGGCTCTCCAGTCGTGCGAAGATCATGAAGTCGCGGGTCTGCTGCGCCTGTTTGCCTGCCCGGAGCTTCATGGCGAATTCGTGCGGGTCGTCCAGCACCTGTCTGGCTTCGGTGCCGAAGAGGGAATTCTGCTTGAGCCCGGTCTTGTCCTCGATGATCACCGCCGATACGCCGAGGCGTTCCAGTGTGCGCACGTTGAAGTAGAAGTGTTCCAGCTTCCCGCCCGTGTCGCCGTCTAAAATGATGGGTTTGGAGGTGACCTCCATTATTTCGTTGATGGTGTTGATGCGGCTGGTGAGATCCACCAGCTCGATGTCGGGCTTGCCCTTGAAGGTGGAATCACAAAGGCTGCTCACCCACATGGCGTCGAATTCCCTGACGGAGGCTGTTTCGGGGTCTTCGATGCGGGTGTTTTCCACGATGAGTCCCGAAAGTCCGTTGGATGCCTCCATCACACGAACCCACGGCTTGATCCTGAGCATTCTGCGCAGCTTCGCCCGTCGGACGTCGGGCGTGTTGTGAATGGAATTCAGGCTCTGCTCTAACTGCGTCGTGCTCACGCCCTGGGTGTAGGGAATTTCGACCAGCTCGCCGCCGTATTCCTTCAGCAGTTCGATGACCTCGCGCCGGATGTTGCTCTGCACACCGGACGCCCAGTCGTCCCCGTGAACCACGTAGTCGGGATGCAGCGCACGGATATTGTCCGCGTAGGAGAGGGTTTCCTGCTTCACCGTGCGGACGACGCCCTTGATGCTTCCCAGGATGGATGCGCGGGTGTCGTAGTCCAGCAGCGGAAGCCGCTTGTAGGTGGCGACGGCTTCATCGGTCAGCACGCCGATAATCACGTCGCCGAGCTTAGCACCTTCGTTGATCACGTTGATGTGTCCGCTGTGAATAATGTCTGCGGACATGGCAATATAGACGGTTTTTCTTTTTTCCAAATTAGTCAGCTCCCGTGTCGGTGATGGTTCATTGATAAATTATAACACAGCTTTGAAAAAATTGCTATATGTTATGTAAAAAAAGAAAAAACAAATAACAAAAAAGCCGCCGCATATTTTCAGAGAAAACATACGGCGACAGAAGTATTAAGTTGAATTACTGATTGCTCTGGAAGAATTCTTCGGCGGTCTGCGCCATTTCCAGAACTTCGACCTTTTTGATCTCGATCGTGGTATAACCGTCCGCGTCGGTTTTAAGGGTCGTGCTGGACGTCATCTTGACCTTGGAGCCGACGGTGATGTCGAGAGCTGTGATGGCCTTGCCGTCCTCGTCAAAGAATTCGCAGGAATCGGGAAGGAAGGTGATAAACAGCTTATCGGGATCGCCGGTGTATGCGCCGTCTTTTTTGTCGAAGTTTTCGAGGTGGGCTGCGCCGGAATTGATCCAGGTGACGTCACCGATGATGTACTGCTCCGGTTTCCACCGATTGAAAGCCATTACACCGAAAATGACAACAACTACGATGCCGATAATCCAGAATGCCTGCGTTCTGCCAATAATGTGTTTTTTCAGATCGTTTAAAATAACAACCGCTTCCTTTCCAATTTTAATGATTTGACACAAAATCCGCTAATTTATATTATACTTATTTTTCTGAAAAAATCAACACAAAATTTGGATTTTTTTAAATTTTTTTATCGGTTTTATAGCTGATTTTACAGGTCGAATATTTTTTTGCAAAAGAGCTTGCCCGTCTCTGTGATGAAGATTTTTTCATAAGCAGACTCTGTGTCTTCCCGCGAGGCGTCTTCCTCACAGAGATTGACCAGCGTGTCGGCTTCGATGAGTATCTGGTGATCCCATCCGTCGATTCCACGGTATGTGTGGTGATGTCCCACCAGCCAGCATACGCGGATGATCACCTTATCATCGAATCCCAGCGCGGTGAGCATGTCCCTTGCCAGTTCCGGACCTTCCTGTTCCTGCAGATCGCCGTCGCACCTGCCGTATTTCAGCTCGCAGATGCGTATGCCGATGTCGTGTACCGCAGCGGCTGCTTCCAGGGTGTAGAGCGTGTCATTGTCAAGACCCTCCAATTTCCCGATCGTCCGCGCGAGGTCGTGCACCTTGATAAAATGATTGATTCTCTTCGGGTCGCCTTTGTAATAGCTGATCATTGCCCCGAGAAGCTGCGATATTTCCGGCATGTTTTGATGGTTCCCCCTTTGGGACAGATCTGAAGGTTGGATTTGCCTGATTCTCACTGCCTACAGACTACATTTTTGTATATTATAGCATGAACAGAGGTTTCTTGCAAGAGATTGATTGTTAAAAATGTGAAAATTATGTGATCTTAATCCTCTTGGGATTCTGCGGCAAGTTTGCGGTATTTTTCCCGCGTGGCATTGCCGCCTCTGATGTGACGCTCCGACTTGTTTAGCTCTAATATGTCCCTGACGTCTTCGTACAGTCCTGAATTGATTTCTCTGAGACGCTGCGTCACTTCTTTATGGACTGTGGATTTTGATATGCCTGTCGCTGCGGCTGCCGCACGGACGGTGGCACGGTTGGCAACGATATATTTTCCCAGATACACGGCTCGTTCGCCCGCGTCCTGCTGATGAATTCTCATGAATGTTCACTCCCTGTCGGTTTTGTTCTGCATAAAGGTGTGTTCTTTGTTTTTGCTGCGTTTGTTTGCGCTTGGGGCTGGATGGATGATTGGGCTCGGCGCAGGGGCGCGAAGGCTGGATAGGTGGGGAAGGAATGCCGAACCGGTTTTCACTTCTGGAATGAATGCCTTTGCCCGCCGCCGGGCTTTTGGTGCTATGCCCGCGTCGCGGAGCTGAATATGGCTTCGCCATCCGCGCACGGGGCCTTTGACGGCTGTTTTCCTGACGGGTTGTCTCTGGTGCGCGGGTGTCTTTTCAGAAGGCTTTTCGTTAAAATGTATTCATCGTTATGATGAAATATGAGGATTTCATGGCATAAAAAAACCGGCTCCGGAATGTTCCGAAGTCGGTTGCTGTGGGTTGTATTTATTTTTCGTAGATTTCGCAGAGATTGCTCAGTTCCTTGGAAATGCGCTCGTTGCGCTCGACGCTGCAGCCGGATACGACAAAAATCAGTCCCAAAGCCGATTGCACGCCCAGTATGGGAACGTCGGTTACGCCGTGAATCAGAGTGGCCAGTCCCGCCACCATGATCAGGCTGCGTATTTTGCTGTAGACCACGCAGAACTGCGGCTTATTGAGCACCTTTACGATCCTGCCGATCATGGCGCTGAAATAGGCAAGACCTGCCACGCCGAAGTCCAGCAGCACATTGAGTATGATGTTGTGTGAATGCCAGCGGATGCGCGGCGCGTTGGTGCGGATGCATATCTCGCGGTAGGAGTCCATGCCGTAGCCGTAAATCGGCTGCCGCCTGATAAAGTGTATGGCGTCGCTCCATATCTTTGAACGCTTATCCACGTCGTAATTGATGATATTGGAGGCAAGCCTTCCGGAAAACATCGGCACAAGCAGAATGATGATGACAAGCGCTACGGTGATGATCATGGTGACGACCACCCATTTGACGTTGTGCTTGTAGTGAACGGCGTAAAAGAACAGCGCTACGCCTAACGCCGCCCACGCGGTGCGGCAGTCACAGAGCAGGATGCAGCCTAAATTGGTAAACAGAATCACAAGATACCACGGTGAATGCCGCTTTTCAAACCGGTAGAGAGCCAGGATCACAAAAAGCTCCAGCAGATACCCGTAGTAGTTGGGATTCCAGAACACCGATGCCGTACGGTTGGTGTCGAACAGAAAGCCGAACAGATGACCGCTGCCCTGCGGTACGGAATGAAGCACGGCACCGTGTGCTCCGAACATAAAGTGATAAATCGAAATGCCGAAGTAATTGAAGATGAATTTGCTGGCGAGCGCCGCCAGCATTGCCACAATGCTGAGGATAAGGATGAGATCGATGATGTTGTTGTAAAACCTCACCCGCATAACGGTGAAAAGATACAGCATGAAAACCAGCATCAGCCACAGCACTATGCCGCCCAGCAGTCCGAACCAGTTGCGGTACGCTACTGCCGGAAAGACGAAGATGGGCAGACATGCGTAAATATAGCCGGAGGAAGAAACAGCAGTCATTCTCTTGCGGACGTCGGAATTGAGCAGTGCGCGGAATACCGCGAAAAGTCCCGGAACGGCAACAAGAAAATAGGGCAGGAACAGTGCTATGGCACAGACCGTTACGATCCTTTCGTCCGTGCTGAAATCCGACCATCGCTGCAATGCTCTGCCGAATTTGTATTTGATTTTTGCAGTCAAGCCGAGATCTACTCCTTCATTTCTGTAAATATCGGGAAAAGAATGGTATTATTGACAACTATAATAAGTATATCATAAATATTTCTTGCTATCAACCATAAATTTAAAAAAATATGTAGATGAAATCAACAAAAAATGCCGGATAATGTTTCAATCACATTATCCGGCAGATGAACGCGGTTTTGTGAGAAGATTAACCAACGGGCGCCTGCGTGGCGGAGGTGGTTTTTTCGGTCTTCTTCTCGGTGGTCTTTTGCGTTGACTTTTCGGTCGCCTGGGTTGTTTCTTCCTCACTGGTAGTGGTGGTGGTTTCGGTCTTCTTCGTGGTGGTGCGGAAGGAACTGGAATCGGCGAGCAGTGCGGTGAAGGATTTCGTCATTGGTCCGCCTCCGTGAACGGGACAGATTGGTAGCGACGAATTCCTCGAATAATAGCCGGTCGCCGTGGAACCGCAGTTTGCGCTGGCAAATCCGCCCGAGACCGTACAGTAGGAACGTGCCACGATGTTTTTGCCGAGGTTGAACCGCTTGGCGGGCAGTCCCTTGTGTGCCGTCCGCATGACGTAGGTCCACGCCTGCATCGCATAGTTGGCGGTGTATTCCAGACGCTTGTTGTCGGCGTAGCCGTACCAGCAGGCGCCTACATAATAGGGTGTTCCGCCGCAGAAATAACGGTCCTTGACGTCACTGGTCGTACCCGTTTTGCCGAAGGTTTCAAATCCGGCTATCTTTGCGCTGCGGGCGGTACCGCCGCCGCCGTTGACCGGCGCAAGCAGCATGCGGTTCATGATCCACGCGGAGTCTTCCTTCATGACTCTCACGCCGCGGGCGGTGGTGTTTTCCAGCACCGTATTGCCCTGCTGGTCGGTGATCAGCGAATAGCTCGCCGGCGAGTAGTAGATGCCGCCGCTGCCGAACATGACGTAGCCGGAAGCCATTTCCAGCACCGTCACGCCGTCTGTCAGAGCGCCGACCGACATAGGCGCCAGGTTGTTGTCCTTTTCGTTGAGCTTGATGGAAAGCCTTTCGGTCAGGAATTTGTAGCTCTGCTGCGGGGTGATATAGCGTACGATTCTCGCCGCGACGCAGTTGGCGGAGATTTCAAGACCCTTGACAGCGGGAATATTGCCCCTGTAGTGACGGCTGTCGTTTCTCGGCCATTTGATGGTCTGTCCGTTGTCCCTGATGGTCATCTGTTCGTCGGTGACGGGAGTGGAATATTCCAGAACGCCCATCTCGACTGCGAGACCGTAGGCACTCAGCGGCTTGATGGAGGAACCTGGCTGTCTGCGTGACTGTGAAGCGTGGTTCTGTATGCGGTTGGCGTTCTTTTCACCGCGCGCGCCGACGATGGCTTTGACCTCGCCGTTGTAGTTAAGTACCGCAATAGCGCACTGCGGCTGGACCGAACGCGGGAATTTGCGCCAGTAAGCGGTGTTGTTGCCCGTCTTGTTCTTGAAGATGGCTTCCGCCTTGTTCTGCAGGTCAATGTCCACATTGGCGTAGATATTGAAACCGCCGTTGTACATCTGGAAACGGGCTTCGCTCTCGGTCAGACCGTTGCGCTTCTGCAGATCCTTGACCACGTCGGTGAAGATCTGTTCGGTGTACCAGCTCCAGTATTTGGTGACGGCGTTCTGGTTCTTCGCGCCGACGTTGAGACGGGAGAGATAGTCGTCGGCACGCGCTTCCTCGTACTCTTCCTTGGTGATGAACCCGTTTTCGTACATCTTCTTGAGCACATAGCGCTGTCGCTTCTGGTTCTCGTCGGGATGATAGAAGGGGTTGTATTTGGAGGGATATTTGGTAATGCCGACAATGGCTGCCGATTCGGACAGGGTCAGATCCTTGGCCGGTTTGCCGAAATAGGTCTGAGAGGCCGTCTGCAATCCGTTACAGCCGTTGCCTAAGGCAATGACGTTGAGATACGCCTCCAGAACCTGCGGCTTGGTGTATTTCTTTTCCAGCTCGAGGGCCTTGAAAATTTCCTTGAGCTTTCGGTTGACGCTGTGCGCGTCCTCCTTGGTGACGTTCTTGATGAGCTGCTGCGTGATGGTGGAACCGCCGCGGTCATTCTTGGACAGACCGAGGAACATGTTGGCAAAAGCGAAGGTAGTGCTCTTCCAGTCCACGCCGTGATGATTCCAGAATCGTTCGTCCTCGACGGCGACAGCGGCGTCCTTGGCGTACTGCGGCATTTCGTCGTAGTCCACCCATTCGCGGTTTTCGGTGCCGTGCATGGTTTCGTACTTGATCATATTCTGATCGCTGTCGTAGGCAAAAATGGTGGTGGTATAATTGAGCTTGAGCTGCGTCAGGTCGATGTCGCTGACGCTCTTGTCGAGAAAGGCAAGCACATAGATCATGGCCGTCGCGCCGACAATACAGGTGGTGATCACCATGATCAGAAGCATGGTGGCGAAGGTTTTGGCGATGTAGCTTCCCGAGCGCAGCAGAATGCTGACCCATTTCGGTCTGCCGGAGTTATCGCTGTCCTTTCTCCTCTCGGACGTCGGCTTTCTGTCGGTGCGTGTGCCGCTGACCCTTTCGCGGTTTCTGACGCCGCTGCTGCTGCGGCTGACGCCGGAAGAGGAACCGCGCGGACGCTGCCCCGATGAACCGCCCGTCGATCTGCCTGGTTCTCTGGTCAGTCCGCCCTTGATTTTATTGGAAATACTTTCAAGCGAATCCTGAAATCCCATGTAAAATATCGCCTCCCGATGGTTTTCGGAACTGAAATTTCTGTCCAGACCATTATATCATAAAAAAACGACTGTTGCACAAATTTATCGAATTTTTAATAAATTTGTTACCATTAATCAATTAAAACCATTATACAGCATTGTTTTTGTCTATTCAATCGGTATAATGTAAAATTATTATAAAGCCAAAGCCGTAAAAAACGGCGGAGAGCAGGTCACAGTCGATCTCACTCTCCGCCTCAGCGCCTGCCGCTATCCTGCCGATGTGGGGGATGTGATGCGGAACAGGCTCGTATTCGCAAAATAGAAGGATGGTTACTTCACGCTGTTTTCGTAGGATTCGATCATCTTTTTGACCATCTGACCGCCGATGCTGCCGGCTTCGCGGGATGTGAGATGACCGTTGTAGCCCTCCTTGAGGTTGACGCCGACTTCATTGGCGGCTTCCATCTTGAATCGGTCAAGGGCTTCTCTTGCCTCAGGGACAACTATTCTGTTGCTTGATTTGTTTGCCATAATACAACAGCACTCCTTTAATATATTCTGAAAGATATTCATCCGTGCGCCGCAGTATTATTTTGCGCGGCAAAAGTCAGATATATGAATGGAATTTTTTGAAATTTCTATTGATAATAGCGGCGTGATTTGACGGCGACGTAGAACTTGGCGTATTCCCACACCGCGAACTGTATGACCAGCAGAACGCCCACGGCGCACCATTCTCGCAGGCGAAGGGGCGAAAATCCGCAGAGCTTCGCCGACCACGGGAAGGAAACGGTCAGTGCCACTCCGACAGCCGTGACGACCGTGCCCAGCAGCATTTTGAAATTGCGGAAGATGCCCGCCGCCGCCAGCGGTCTTTCGGAGCGCAGCAGGATGGCCTGGAGCAGCAGTCCGAGCGAAAGGGTCACAAACGCCATGGTGAAGCCGTCTCTTTCGCCGGCAGGTGTGTTGATGCGGAAGCATCCGCTGCCGGTCATGTAGGCGATCACGGAATTGAAGACTATGTAAATACTGGCGATCCAGGCGCGGTGGTTTTCAAACTTACCCACAATGACGCCGCTGTTTTCGTCCGGAAGTCTTTTCATAATATGTTTGTCGCAGGGCTCGTTGGCAAAACAGGGCTGCACAAAGAGGAACATCATCAGATTGAGCAGCACCAGCGGAAGCAGTCCCAGCAGGTTGACCCTGAGGAACAGGCCTCCGAAAAGCAGCAGGAGCGTCTGGGTGATGGAACAGGTCACGCTGAACTCGGTGAGGTTCCGCATATTCTTCCTGATCTGTCTGCCCCGCCTGATCATGGAGCAGATGTTTTCAAAGATGCTGTCGGAAAGGGTAATATCCGCGGCGTCGGCGGCGACGTCGGTTGCGGTGTGTTCCGCGGAACAGCTGATATCCGCCCTGTGAAGCGCAGGCGCGTCGGTCATTCCGCCCGCCGTCATCAGGACGCATTCGCCCTTTGACTGAAGGCATCTGATGATGCGCACCTTGTCCTCCGGGGTGATTCTGGCAAAGACGGAATACTTGTCGATGACCGACTTGAGTTTTTTGTCGCTCATAGCTGCCAGACGGTCGCCGGTCATGGCTTCGTCCCTGTCGCCGGCAATATGCAGACGGCGTGCGAGAGCGGACGCGGTTTCGGGATGATCGCCCGTGATCATGACCGTGCGAATGCCTGCGCGGGTACAGACGTCCACCGCCTCGCGCACTTCCTCGCGGCAGGGATCCTCCAGACCGATCAGACCGACGAATGTCAGATCGTGCTCGACGGTTTCGGGCGTGATGGATTCGGGCAGTCTGCCGAGTGACTGCACCGCGACGGCGATGACCTTCAGACCCTCGTCAAACATGGCGCCCGCCTGTCGGTTGACTTCCTGCACATCCACCTCGGCGCATTTTTCAAGCAGCATCTCGGGAGCGCCCTTGGTCACCGTCATAAAGACGCCGTTCACCTCATAGATGACCGTCATCAGCCGACGGGAAGAGTCAAAGGGGATTTCAGCCACGCGCGGGAACTGTTCAAGCAGAAGGTCAATGTCCTCGCCGTTGCTCATAAACGCGTTGATGATGGCTTCCTCCGTGCGGTCAGGGTTGGCAATGGCGCCGTCGCCGCCGCAAATGTCATCGAGCAGCTTTTTGTCGCAGCAGAGGATGCAGCAGCGCATGAGATACTTCATATCGTCCGACCAGAAGCCCTCGGTGACGTCCGAGGGAGAATCACCGGCGGGCCATGCCCGCACCAGACTCTGTCGGTCAACCGTGAGCGTTCCCGACTTGTCGGTGCAGATCACGGAGGTGCAGCCTATGACTTCTGTCTTTTTGAAGCGGTGGAGCAGGATCCCCTCTTTTCGCAGGGCAGCGATGCCCTTGGCAATGGAGCGCATGACGTTCTGGGGAAGTCCCACCGGGACGGTGCAGACCACCAGCGTGAGGAAGAAGAGTATGCCGTCGAACAGCGCGTCGGCTCCCGTATGCGCCCTTGCGGCTTTGAGATAGTCGGGGATGATTTCGAAATTGGAGATGACGAACGCCCGGATCTGTTCAAAACCGATGGAGAGATTTTTGAGATCAAGCCCTGTGGCGTAGATGGAAAGCACCGAAATAATGGTGCAGAGCACCAGCCAGACGCCGAAGGAACGGATGCTCATGGCGTTGGACACAAGCGGCGTACGGTTGCTGATGAGCTTGGGGCGTTTGCCGTGTGCCAGCGCCAGCAGTGTGCGGGAACCGGTTTCGGTCACGAGCATCAGGGCACGTCCGGTGACGGCGACCGTTCCGGCGTAAGCCATATTGCAGCGCTGACCGACCGGCGTTTCCTCCGGAAGCACAGCGCCTGCGTCCTTGAGGGCAGGGGTGTCGTCGCCTGTGATGGTGCGTTCGTCGCACATGAAGGAGCGGGTGATGAGCAGCCTTCCGTCGGCGGGGATGATGTCGCCCACTTCCAGCTGGATGATGTCACCGGGAACCAGTTCCTCGGTGAGGATTTCCTTGATAATGCCGTTGCGTCTGACCCGGACGTATGTGAGAGCGCTGCGCTTGATATCCACGATGGTGGAGTTGGCGGCAAGTTCCCTTGCGGAGCGGACGATGTCCAGGATGAAGGCGGAAAGCATGAGAGCGCCCGCATAAACGAGATTGAAGATCAGCGAAACCCTGTCGGCTGCGCCGGCGTAATAATTGGCAATGTTGACGGCTGCCGAAAGCCCCGAAATCAGGATCAGGATGACGCTGAGGGGGGAGAGCAGCTTGCCCATAAAGACGATAAACCCGGATCTTTTGCGGGTAGTATAAGTCGTATTGATTCCGAAAGCAGCTCTTCGCACACCGGCATTGAGGTCGGTGAGACCTCTTCTGGGCTGTGAGTCAAGCTCCTTTGCGACATCTTCTTTGTCTGCACTGTGCCATACCATAATATATTATGAACCTCCCGATGAAAAAAAACAGAAAAAACTGTAGTCATTTACACCTTAATAAACAATAATTTATATTTTATCAAACTATTTGAAATATTTCAAGTGTATTATAAAATATATTGATTTTTTTCGGGATTATTTGGATTCAAAGCGTTTATTGTTATTTTGCACTAAAAACTTACTTGCTAATTGTGTAATATTCTACTCTGAATTATTTGACAATATAATTACAATTGTGTTATAATTGAAATGTTGGTTGTAAACATTTCGTAATCTTTGGAGGAATCAACGATATGAAAAAAAGATTGATCTCGATTGTATTTATCATTGCGATGATCGTATGTGTCATTCCTTCGGCATCGCTGCCGGAAGTATCGGCCAAGGCGATGAGCAATGCGAGCGCGCTCACCCCGATCGTCTATAAGACGGGCAGTTACGTTGCGCTCGGAAAGCTGACCATCTGGACAGCCTCCGACGGAAAGAAATCCACAGGAAAGACCATTCCGCTCAACGCCAACTTCAATGTCACGACCGTCAAGGGCGTGTTCGGCAAGACCACCTACAGCGGCAAGACAGGCTGGGTCAATCTCGGCTACGCATACAATTCAAAGAATACCGTGGACGTTCAGGCGAGGCTCAAGATGCTCCGCAAGAAATTCCCCGCGGGCAGATACTGGAACAAGCCTTCCACCAATGTCAACAACCCCGACGGCTACACCGATACACCCTGCGCCAATGGTCACAGGGACAAGCGCTGCAATTACTTTGACGGGACATGCCAGTGCCACGGCTTTTCCATCAAGCTGGGCTTCGACATTTTCGGCATTCACCCCTACAATTGGGAACGCCACTATGATCTCAGCAAGGTCAAGGTCGGCGACCTGATCCGTTACCGCGGTCATCACACCGTGACGGTCACCGGCGTATACAAGACCTATTTCACCGTTGCGGACTGCAACTGGCTGTATCACTGCGGCATCGAATGGGACCGCAAAATGGACAGAAGCTACTTCTCATTCTACAAGAACAATAAGAGCGACGGCGTCTATCACTGTCCCACCAACGGCGGTTACATATTCAAGAAGGCAACCGCTACCACCACCGCCAAGTCCACCACCACCGCCAAGACGACAACCACTACCAAGGCAACCACGACCACCAGGAAAACCACTACCACCACCAAGGCGACATCCACCACAACCACCACGACAACGACAACCACAAAGGCGACCACCACAACGACAGGCGCCAATCTTCAGGGATCTGCCAATGTGGTGCAGCAGAATATCTCCGCCAGCAAAATCGTGCTCACCACCAAGCTCACGGTGCAGGGAGAAAGCAATGCCCTGCTCTTCAAATCGAAGGATCAGAAGCCTTATATCGCTGCCGGTGTGACCAAGGACGGCAAGACGACATACACATTCAACGCCCCCAAGGGCGTATATCCCGAATTGGTCATCATGGTCACAGGCTGTGAGGAATACTGTCTCTATGACTTCAACCTCGGCAAGGACAGCCTTCCCGCCACAGTGAATATCGTAAAGCCGGGACAGGCTGCCGTCAAGATCATCAGCCAGCCCTATGACGTATCGGTCAACAACGGCGCGGACGCGACATTTGCAGTCAAGGCGTCGGGCAGCGGTCTGAAATACCAGTGGTATGTCAAGAAAGCGGGCGCATCCTCCTGGACCATGTGGAACGGACGCACCGAGTCGGCTTTCACCGTCGCCGCCAACGAGAGCTGGAACAACATGAAGGTACGCTGCCAGATCTTCGACGCAAACGGCAAGTCGGTTTATTCTGCAGCGGCATTGGTGAAGATCGTCTCTTCACCGGTGATCACACATCAGCCCGAAGCGGCTGTGAAGGTATCGGCAGGCACAGACGTGACCTTCTCGGTCAAGGCTACAGGCAACGGACTGAAGTACAAGTGGTACTACATGAAGTCGGACAATGAGGGCTGGAAGGAATGGGCAGGACGCATTGCCTCCTCCTACACCGTCGCCTCCAACGACACATGGGACAAAATGCTGGTTCGCTGCGTGATCACCAACGCGGCGGGCGAATCGGTCACCTCATCGGCTTGCAGAATCACGCTTGCAGCCACACCTCTGGTCATCACCGCACAGCCCGCCAACGTGAGCGTCAAGACAGGCAGCGACGCGACCTTCACGGTCAAGGCGTCCGGCACAGGTCTGAGCTACAAATGGTTCTACAAGAAAGCGGGTTCGTCCGCATGGACCGAATGGAAGGGACGCATAGCCCCGACATTCACCGTCGCCTCCAACGACACATGGAACGGCATGCTGGTGTACTGCCGCATTACGGATTCCAAGGGCAATACCGTCAAGACAAATGAGATAAAGGTAACGCTTAAATAATTACGCGTCATTCTGTTATGAAAGAGCCAGTTTAGCATTTTTGCGGAATACTAAACTGGCTCTGAATAAATTTATGGGAGAGAAACACTATGGAATGGAGAGACCGCCAGGGACATCATATCAGCGACGGAGACGAAGAGGGCAAATTCCTCCGATTTCTGTACCAGACGAAATTCGGAGGAGTTCTTCTGAAGGTGCTCATCAGGAAGCCGGTATCGGATTTTTCCGGCTGGCTGATGCAGCGGAGGATCTCAGCCCTCTGGATCAAGAAATTCCTGAAAAACAACCATATCGACATGAGCGAGTATGAGAACAGGAAATTCAGATCATTCAACGACTTTTTCACGCGGAAGATAAGACCGGAATGCCGTCCGGTAGATTACGAGTCGACACATTTTATCTCACCGTGCGACTGCAAGCTGACGGTCTATCCGATCAACAAGGACTCCGCCTTTTTCATCAAGGGCGGAAGGTACACCCCGGAGCAGCTGCTTCGCAGCAAGGAGCTTGCGGAGGCGTATGCCGGAGGAATTCTGCTGGTGTTCCGTCTGACGGTGGACGATTACCACAGATATTGCTATCCGGACAGCGGCGTCAAAGAAGAAAACGTGCACATCAAGGGCAAATATTACACCGTCAATCCCATTGCGTTCAGGAAACACGCGGTATTCAAGGAGAATACACGAGAATACACCGTGCTTCACAGCGACAATTTCGGCGATCTGATCATGATGGAGGTCGGTGCCACGCTGGTGGGCAGGATATCCAATCTCCACGGTGCGCGTCGAGTCAGCAGGGGAGAGGAAAAGGGGCATTTCGACTTTGGCGGCAGCACGATTGTCGTGCTTGTGAAGCCGGGCATGCTGCGGGTAGACGAAGACATACTGCGCAACAATTCCGAAGGCTGCGAAACGGTCGTCAAATTCGGCGAACGGATAGGGCAGGCAGAAGGGCGAAAGGTGAAGTAAAAAAAGCACAGCGCAGCGTCATGTGCTTTCAATTTTGTTATTTTACCTTGTTTTCGTCATCGCCGACGGTGTGTTCCGCGTCAACCATGCCTTCGCCCAATATGTAGGCAATCACCGCACCGCCCGACATAATCAGGGCTGTCACCCGGGCAGCCAGACTGTCGGCAGCGCCGAAAGCGAGCAGTATCGGCGTGACAAAACCCGCGACAGCTGCCCAGAATTTGCGGCTGGAAAGCTTGCGCTTTAAATCTCTGCTCATGGTTCCCGTCTCCTTTCGAGGTCGTCAATCCTGTGATTGGCGACCTTGATTTTTTCATCATGCAGTTTGACAGCCTCTTCGAGCCTGTAGGTGCGTTCGATGACGGCGTTGTGTTTGTCCTGTTTCTTTTCCAGCTGCTCAATACGGTAGGCAGTCAACTTGCTGTTGACAAAAATACCCGCGAAGGTGCCGAGCGCACTTCCGAGCAGCGTAATAAACGATACCACAATTTCGGTTTCCATGAATATCACCCCACCGCCTTTCGGAGTGCAGTCCGCGTCTTGGGACCGACAATCCCATCCACCAAAAGCCCCTGCTTCTTCTGGAATCGCAGCACCGCCGCCTTGGTGCGTGGACCGAAAATGCCGTCAACCGCGAGCTTTTCTCCCGCCGCCTTGTTAAGCTGCCACTGAAGCCAACGGACATTGTTCCCCCTTGCACCGAAGGCAATGTCCTTGGTCGGTTCAGAATAAGGACATTTTGTTGAAGGCTGCGGAGCAGGCGCGGCATCATCACCGGAAAGCGCCGCCGTCACCTTGTCGGCGAGGTCGCCCATTCTGGCATACATCCAGTCGCCGGGACAGGATTTATTGCAGAACCAACGGTGCACGGTGAGCACCATCTCGTCGGATTTCGGGTTATAATTCAAGGATTTTGCCTTGTCGCCGAACCACAGCAGCTTCTTCTTGCCGTTGCGCTTGCAGATGTCAATGCATAGCTTCACGAGGGTATTGTAAACCACCGTCTTGAAGGCGTAGGGCGGCTTCGGGTCGGAAGCGCACTCGATGGTGATCGCTCTCTGGTCGTTGGCGTTCGATGACGAACACCACGAGCGGTTTTTCTCCTCTACATAAAGCCCGACGGTGCCGTCGAGGGCAATGCCGTAATTGGAAGAAACATCCCGCGTGCCGGAGAAAATA
>ONID01000143.1 GCA_900317765.1 uncultured Eubacteriales bacterium
GAGAAGATGCTTTTCAAACGAATCATTGACTTCTGGTATGTGGACTTGTTCAAGGCGATCATGAACCAATACTCGCCCAAGCCCTGCAAGCTCTGCGGGAAATTCTTCCTCCAAGAACCGGGGCTGACCTTTGAATATTGCACCAACATCGCGCCGGGTGAGACCGAGAAAACCTGCCGCGACATCGGTGCGACCGTCAGTTTTCAGTCGAAAATCAAGAACAACCCCATCTGGTCGATCTACCAGTGTGCCTAAAAAAAATACCATGCCCGCATGACCAAGGGCACGATGACCGGCGACGCGTTCTCAGATTGGGTGATTGAAGCGGAAAAGCTGCGCGACAAAGCTCTGAAAAAGCGCATCAAGGACGTTGATCTGGAAGATCAAGGACGTTGATCTGGAAGAATACGAGCGGAAGATGAATCCGGTGTAAGGGAATGGGCTTTTCTTTGATTAATGAGGGGTAGATTTTGCACTCGAACAATCACTCGTAACAACAATGCATCGCTACCCCAGCTCCTGATCTGTTTTGTTATCAAAAATTTATCAATTACGTAGGATGAACACAGATGGTTTTTACAAAATGCGATAAAATGTTGGTTTTTATAAAATACGAAAAACTACTTGCAAAACATAATAAATTATGCTAAAATAATACTCAATCACAAAAATCAATTAAATTGTGTAAAAAAGATGTAATCAGGTGTTTAATAATGAAAGAGCTGAATTACCCCTTCAACGCGGAGGAATTGATAAAAAAGAAAAAAACATATAAAAAGCAACTGTTATCTGATAATAGTGTAAAATACATTCAAAAGAAAATAGCAATTCTCGGCGGACAGACTACCCAAAATATTAAGCTTATTTTGGAACTGTTTTTACTAAATCAGGGGATTAAGCCGGAGTTTTATGAGTCGGAGTATAATCAGTACTACGAGGACGGAATGTTCCCGAATCAAGAATTGGAAGCATTTAAGCCAGACATTATTTATGTCTGTACCTGTATCAGAAATATTGTTGATTTTCCTGTTATGTCTGACGACAGAAATTCAGTGGAGCTTAAGAAAAAGGCTGTTATGGATAAGTTTACAGGTCTGTGGGATTCCTTAAGAGAAAAATATCACTGTCCTGTTATTCAGAATAATTTTGAATATCCTTTTTTCAGGCTTATGGGAAACAAAGATGCCAGTGATTATCATGGCAGAGTGAATTTTGTAACGAGGCTCAACTGTGCGTTTTATGATTATGCGCAGTCACATGAGAATTTCTATATTTGCGATGTGAATTATATTTCCGCATCGTACGGTCTTGAAAAATGGGCGGATCCGTATTATTGGCATATGTATAAATATTCCGTTGCCGTTCCCGCCATTCCTTATCTTTCTTTTAATGTTGCCAATATTATTAAATCCATTTACGGTAAGAATAAAAAAGCATTCAACCTTGATCTTGACAACACCCTATGGGGCGGCATTATCGGCGATGACGGCGCTGAGAATATTGAGATCGGGCAGGAAACGTCATTGGCGCAGACCTACAGTGAATTTCAGGAGTATATCAAGCTGCACAAGCAACTCGGAGTTCTGCTAACCGTTAATTCAAAAAACGATGAGAAAAACGCCTTAAGCGGTTTTGAAAGACCTGACAGTGTGCTGAAAAGAGAGGACTTTGTATCATTCAAGGCAAATTGGAATCCCAAGAGTATGAACCTCTCTGAGACTGCCAGTGAGATGACACTCCTCCCGGAAGGTTATGTTTTCGTGGATGATAATCCGGCGGAAAGAGCAATCATCGAAAGAGAATTCCCAGGAGCAGGTATTCCGCAGATTGACGGGGTTGAGCATTATATTCAGACGATTGATAAATCCGGATTTTTTGAAGTAACTTCCTTTTCAAGTGATGATCTCAAGAGAAATGAAATGTATCAGCAAAATGCTCAAAGGCAGCAGATGCAGTCAAAGTTCAGTAATTACGAGGATTATCTGAAATCACTCGAAATGAAGGGTGAAATTCAGGGTTTTATTCCCGCCTATATGTCACGTATTGCCCAATTGACCAACAAGAGCAATCAATTTAATCTTACTACAAAAAGATACAGCCAAAGCGAAATTGAAGAGGTAGCAAACGACCCGAACCGTATTACTTTGTACGGAAAGCTGCAGGATAAATTCGGAGATAACGGTGTGGTCAGCATCGTGATCGGAAGAATTGACGGCGAAAACAGGGACGAGCTGCATATGGAACTCTGGCTCATGAGCTGTAGAGTATTAAAAAGACACATGGAATTCGCCATGATGGATGAGCTTGTAGAACAAGCCAAAGCAGCTAATATTTCTAAGATCATAGGTTACTATTATCCTACTGCTAAAAACGCTATGGTCAGAGAATTCTATGCACTCCAGGGATTCGAGAAGATTTCTGAGGACGCTGAAGGCAACAGCGTCTGGGAATTCGTTATTCCAAATAATTATGTCAATAAGCAAAATGTTATCAAGGTGAACTGACTACCCTTACAATAGAGGTGATGAGATGAATTTTTCAGATGAAGAAAGATGCAGAGAATTGCGAAAAAAGATATTTATTACAGGATATAGGGGTGGAATGGCACATTTGGCATCATGCTTTTCCGCAGTAGAAATCATTTATACCTTGTACATGAAAGGATTATTGAAACACAATCCTGCTGATCCGGAAATGGTCGATCGTGACCGATTTGTATTGAGCAAAGGACATGCCGGTCTTGCGTTGTACTCTGTTTTGAATATGGCAGGATATGTTACAGATGAAGAGCTTGCTTCCTACTTACAGTCCAAAGGTACAATCGGAGGAGAACCTAATATAGGAGACGCAAAAGGTATAGAAGCCTCGACAGGATCGTTGGGGCATGGGCTGTCCGTAGCTGTCGGGATGGCAATGGCACAAAAATACGACGGAAATGGAGCCAGAACTTTTACGCTGATAGGTGATGGTGAGAGTCAGGAAGGAAGTGTGTGGGAAGCAGCAATGTCAGCATCCTCGTTTTCTTTGGATAACCTGATCGCCATTTTAGATTGTAATCAACTTCAAAAGACTAATCGAGTGAATGAAACAATGAGATATATTGAGTGGAACCAGAAATGGAAAGCTTTCGGCTGGAATGTTATCGAAGTAAACGGGCATGATATAGATGCCTTGTATGGCGCATTGTCATCTGTTGAGCAAATCGGAAAACCTACTATCATTATTGCAAATACCATTAAAGGCAAGGGCGTTTCCATTATGGAAAATGTTCCTAAGTGGCATTTTAAACTGCCAAATAAAAAGGAGCTAAAGGTCTTCATGGAAGAGCTTGGTATTTCCGAAAAGGAACTGGAGGTGTAGAGGATGCAGAGTTCTTTTATGGGGAGCCTAATGGAAATGACAGAAAAACACAGTGACATTTTCTATCTCACTGCCGACAGCGGTGAAGGCGGACTTGATCTCATGTATCAGCGCAATTTTCCCGACAGATGCTTCAACTTTGGCATTGCGGAAGAAACGATGATCGCTTCGGCAGCAGGCCTAGCTCTTTGCGGAAAAACGCCTTATGTATATACCGCTGCACCTTTTCTAGCATACAGGTCTTTTGAGTTTATCAGAAACGATGTTTGTCTTCAGAACGTTCCTGTCAAGATATTCGGTTCCGGGAGTGGAATTTCGGTAAGTTCACTAGGACCGACTCATCATACCACAGAAGACATAGCGGTTCTGAGAAGTCTACCGAATCTGACGATTTTTTCACCCGCAACTCCAAAGCAGGCTTACGAATCGGTTATAGAAGCATACAGCATTCCCGGCCCGGTGTATGTCCGGCTTGGTATGAATAAAGAGAGAGAGTTTTTTGCCGATGGATACATGATTCCGTCGGGAGGCCTTGACGTTATGCGAAAAGGTTCAGATGCGGTTGTTCTTTCCACTGGATCCGTACTGATGGAAGTAATGGCAGCTGCGGAAATACTCCAGTCTGAAGGAATCAATCTCACAGTGCTGAATTCGTTTTCGATTAAGCCTTTTGATTCTGAGACCTTCTTGGAATATGCATCGTCGGTAAAACATGTGATTACTGTTGAGGAACATAATGTGATCGGCGGCTTGGGGAGCATAGCGGAGGAATGCCTGATTGCAGCCGGACTATCCCGCTCTCTTTTGAAAATCGGCTTGAATGATCGATTTTCTAAAGGCTATGGCAAACTGGATACCGTAAGACGTGAAAACGGATTGGATGCCGCAACCATAGCAGAGTGCATACGAAAGGAACTGCAATGAGAGAATATACTTATGATGAGATCACAGTCGGACAAATTGAATCATTCACTGTAACCATGACAACCGAGATGGAAGATGCTTTCAGACGTATGACGGGAGATGAAAATCCCCTGCATAGGGATGATGCCTATGCGTGTGAGGTCAGCCAGGGGCGTTTTTCTTCGCATGTTTCGTTTGGAATGCTTACAGCGTCTTTCTACTCGACTTTAGCGGGAATGTATTTGCCGGGGAAATACTCACTCATTCATTCCCTGGAGCATTTAGATTTTAAAAAGCCCGTGTTTGCAGGAGACGTTCTTACTGTGACCGGAACAGTAAGGGAAAAGCAGGACGGTTTGAAGCTGATCCTCGTAGACGCGGTAATCAAAAACCAGAACGGTAAGGTTGTTTCAAAAGCAGGCATAAAAGTGCTGGTTCAAAAATAAAAAATCATCTATTCATTTTTGGAGGTAATTACCATGACAAGAGAACGCATTTATGAAAGACTGAACAATGTATTCCGTGAAGTATTTGACGACGACACAATTGTGGTGAAGGACGAAACGACAGCGGATGATATTGAAGATTGGGATTCATTTGAACACATCAATCTTGTAGTTGCCATTGAAGACGAATTCGGATTCAAGATTCCGATGGGAAAAACGGTGACTATGAAAAATGTCGGAGAAATGGTAGATATTATCATGGAGATGGGTAAGTAAAAATGACATTACTGGTTATTGGTGCGTCATCCGATATGGGAATGGGTCTTATTCGTCGGGTCCAGAATAATTATAAAAAGATTATCGCTCATTACGCTCATATGAATGATAAATTAGTTGAGCTGCAAGAGCAAGTAGGAAGCGAAAAGATGACTCTTGTTCAAGCGGATTTAACGAAAGAGGAAGATATTATCCAATTTATAGGTGAAGTGAGAACAATATG
>ONID01000222.1 GCA_900317765.1 uncultured Eubacteriales bacterium
GGCTCTCACACCCCGACAGGTTGCCGATCTCCTCGGACACACCACGTCACAGATAACCGAAATGTACTACGTCAAAAAGGACACCGCCCGACTCAGCGGAATCACCGACGACTTCAACATCTGAACATCTGAAATTCGCTTATAGAAAAATTATAGCAGGTGAATTGTCACGAAAGCATTCCCCTGCTGTAAATTTTCTCTGAATTAAAAATATATTTATCTTGACTTATGACAACTTCTGTGGTATTTGTTTGTTCCGAGAAAGGACAGGTGAAACAAATGAATACCATACAGGATCTGTACTACGGACGCATATCGCCCTACGAAATGAGCATTTCAACAGCGCTGGAATACCAGAAGCTGAAAACCCTCGCAGACAGGAACGAGGATTTGTTAAAGGAAACCCTCTCCAACGAGCAAAAGGAACTGTTAGTAAAACTCATAGAATCCGTGACCGACATATCCTCGATCTCAGAACGGGATATGTTCATCGCCGGATTCCGACTTGGCATGAAGCTGATGATCGACGTCATGAAGGACGAGTAACCGCCACTGTTACCCCATGTAAGCCGATGTGAGCGATTGAATCCGCTCAGTCGGAAAAGTACACTCTCTACCCCATAAAAGGCTTGAATCGGCGATTTGAGCCTTTTATGATTTTGGTGGCATGGTAAATGTTCTATTTTGATTGATGTCATTAATCACGTTTTTATATTCTATATATTGAGGCAGTATCCTCCATATCACTTTCTGCAATAAACCAATCAAATTTAGATGATACGATATAAAAGTCTTTTATAAAAGTTACTTCATTCAAAACTGTAAACATTTCATCGATCTCACCTTCATATACCCATCCCTCACAAAGTATTAGAAACAGTTTCTGCACATTTTGGGGAATTGCTTCTTTAATTGTTTTCATATATTCAGTCCAACTATATGTTCTGAAAAAACAATCAATACATTCTGATCTCAGCTCAGAACGAAAATGCATTCTGTTGAATGCTAAAGATATTGCAGATGGAAAGGAATAATTCTTAATATCAGAAAAACAAAAAAAGAATTTTTTGATTATTTCTGGATACTTATTCTTTGAAAATTCGTGAAAGCGATTTCTATCAATATGCTGTTCTTGGATTATCCTCTCAATATCATCTCTTATCCAAAAACGAACATCTTTTTTGTCTATTATTCTATGCCATTCATCATTTTTCATATTCTATCATCTTTCTGCTAAATCTCTACTCAAACTACATAGTCACTTAAACAAAAACATTCTATCACACCTGCCAATCACCGTCAAGCAAATCATCTGTTTTAACACACAACAAGGTTGAACAAAAAAGATGCATTTCTTTTCTCCGTCAGTACCAATCCTCGGCACACGGTACAAGACCGTCCTTTTCCGAAAATTAGCTGATGCTTTTTTGATGATGTACCAGACGGCAGCCGTTGGAATATTCACGATTATTGGGGCGTTTGGAGGATTTTGCCACGGAAATCCGGTATCTTTAGAGCGTGTCCATTCGGGCGATTTTGGCATAGAAAAAACCCGCAAACGCCGAATTAGTTAGCTTCCCATAAGGATGCCAACCAAACACCCACACATACAACCGATTGAGAGAAAAAAGACTGCAATTTACAGTGATTGCTGTAAGATGCAGTCTTTTTATGTGTATGAAATCATATCTTGTGATTCGCACCATGCGCTTTATGAAATCATCGCTATTCCGTAATCAATTCCTTCACGTCTACGCGCCTGACACATCCCGCCATCAGGTAGGCAAACAGGAAGAAGCAGGCGCACAGCAGCGCGACCGGTACGGCAATCGTCAGCGGTGTGAAGGCAACACGGAAGCTGCTCACGCCGACGTTCCACAGCATCATGGTAAGCACCCTGCCGGAGAGCCACAGACTGAGAGCGGAACCGATTCCCGCGCCGATGACGGCAATCAGCAGGAAGCGCACCGCGAATTGCAGCCGCAGACGGCGCACGCGGAAGCCGACCGCCTTGTAAATGCCGATGTCGGTCTTTTCCTGCAGGAAGGTCTTTTTGCAGACCATGACCACGACCACCAGCGCTAAACGCCTTCATCGCGTTGATGGCAATGGTAAAGGTATCGTCCAGGTAGCCGTCCTCAGTGATTTCACATTCCACATACGCGCCGTATGTCCGAAGGATTTCGCTCTGAATGGCTTTCAGATCCGATTTGTCTTCCACATGGAATCCGGCATAATTCACGTTTTTGATGCCGATTTTTCTGACACAGTCCAGATTGGTGGCAAAACAGCGTCCCGTATCATTGACGCACTGGAATATCCCTGTGATGATACATTCCGTCTTGCCGTCCTTCGATATCGTCACCTTATCGCCGATACGCAGGTTCAGCTCTTCCGCTATCATAGGCGTGATGACGATTTCGTTGTCGTACAGAGGCGCGCGTCCTTTCGAGATGACCAGTACATCCGGATTCTGATAGTACATGCAATACAGGTTTTCGCCGTTTAAGGAAACGTATGCGGTGGCGAGGTAAAATTTCTTTTTGATTGCCGTGTGCCGTTCAATCATATGCTCGATACCGCCT
>ONID01000147.1 GCA_900317765.1 uncultured Eubacteriales bacterium
CTTCCCTTTTCCAGAAGCTCGGTGAGACAATGCTGCATCAGCTCAATGTCAAGGGCGTAGACTGATTCATAATCGTATTTCCCGTCGGGAAGCTGCGGTGCCTTGCCTTCCCCCTTGAAGAAATCGTCGAGCGAAAGACAGACCGCGTTCACCCCCGACGACTTGGCGCGGCCGACAAGCATGTTGGCTGTTGTAGTCTTGCCCGAACTGGAAGGGCCTGACAGCATGATCAGCTTTCTGCCCTTGCCGGTGGACATAACGAAATCCGCTATTTCATTGATGCGCTTGGCGTACTGTTCCTCCATCTGCCGGATCAGCTCGGCGGGCGAATTGAGCACCGCGTTGTTGATGTGCCGCAGACGTTCGGTGTAATGAATGTAGTAATCAACAAAATTGATCATAGAATTCTTTGATTCCCTTCTTTCTGTCAATCATCTCGTCAAAGCGTGAAATGTATTCGTAAGGGTATTTGTAATTGAAAATGCGTTCGATGTTGTTGACATGCGGCTGCTTGAGTTTCGTCACCGCACCGCCGCCGACCGCGAGAATGGTGTGTGTCTCGTCCATGATGAATACGTTGTAGACGCCTTCATATCCTGGCTTTGACCAGCCGACGTTTTCCAGGTTTCCCACCATTCCCGACTGACGGTAAAGATAATACGGGTCATAGCCGCTTTCGGTGAGCCGCTTCTCGCCGTAATCCAGCATCTGCGCGGCAAGAAGTCCCTCGGCGTTGTAGGCGGCCATGTGTTCCGTCACCAACCGCGCCGAGCGTTTCATGGCAAGGGTATGCACCGTGATCGAAGCCGGGGCAAGCGCGATCACGCCGTCAATGGTATGCATGTAGGATTCCAGCGTATCGCCCTGCAATCCCGCGATCAGATCCATGTTGATATTGTCAAAACCCGCCGCCTTCGCCATGTCCATCGCCTCATACACCTGCGCAACCGTATGCCGCCGTCCGATGGAGCGTAGAATGTCGTCGTTGAGCGTCTGGGGATTGATGCTGATTCTGCCCACGCCGCTGCGCTTGATGGCGGCTAATTTTTCGGAGGTCACGGTGTCCGGGCGTCCTGCTTCCACGGTGAATTCCTTGATATCGCTCATGTCGAAATAATCCGCCGTCGCCGTCAGCACACGTTCCAGCTGCTCCGCCGAAAGGGTTGTCGGCGTGCCGCCGCCCATATAGACCGATTCAAGGTGCAGCCCCAGCGAGGAGGCAATATCGGCGGTGATCTTGAGTTCCTTCACCAGAAGCTCGGTGTATTCGGGAATCAGCTTGGCGGCGTGTTCTACCGACTGGGAGACAAAGGAACAATAGCTGCACCGCGAGGGGCAGAAGGGCACAGAAATATACAGGCTGAATGAATTGTCCTGCGACAGGGAGAGAATTTTGTCCTCGCCGATGATCGTGCGTCGGCTGAGGGCTATTTTTTTGTCCGACACCAGATAATCGTCCTTAAATCGCCGTTCGGCTTCCTCCTTGCCGTATTCGCGTGTGAGCATGCGCAGCAGCTTCATGGGGCGGATGCCGGTGAGCAGCCCCCACGGCGGATTGAATCCCGTCAGCGCAATCAGCTGTTTGCAGAGCAGCTGCGCGATCGTCAGCTCACAGTAATTCTTATCGTCCGCCTTGTCTTCCGGCGCGATCACCTCGTCGTAGAATTCGCTTTCGCCGAGTTTCAGCCTTGACGAAAGCTCTCTGTCCTGCCAGCGCACTTCAATTCGCAGCGCGTCCGGGTCGCTGCTCTCGGATTCGTTCATCTTCTGGTCGGGAAAGAACACCCGCGCCAGCTTTTCATATTCATATCTCGACGCAATGCCGTCAATGAGAATGTACATACTCAATTCAAACCTTTATCATTCAATATTCGTCACATATACATATTGTATTTCCGCTCAAAGGCAAGCGTAGTCATGTCCTCGTGTCCGGGGTACACCTGGTAATCTCCTTCCAATTCCGCAAGCCGCCGCAGCGAACGGCGAAGCTCGCTCACGCTGCCGCCGGGGAAGTCGGTAAGCAGCAGCTTCCCACCGTGTGCCCCGGCGTGTGCATCACGGTGAATTCAGTCTCTCCGACCTTGATTGTTTCCCGGTCCACCAATTCAACATCCGGCTTGGGATAGACCTCTCCCCTGCCGGTGAACGGCGCGGAGAGATTGACAAACATATCCCGGAGTCCCGGCGCGTCTGTCAGGAAAACGGCAATCTTCGCGCCGGTCAGTTCCTTTACCTTTTGCACGCCGCCCACATGGTCAAAGTGACAGTGGGTAAGCAGAATATAGTCGAATTTGTCGCAGCCGAATTTTTCAATGACTGTGCGCAGATAGTCGTCAAAATCGCCCGGGTCAATGATCGCACAGCGCCCTGTTGCATCGTCACAGTAAATATAGCAATTGGTTCCAAGCTCTCCCACCGAAATTCTTTTAACGCTCATTTTCCATCAGACTCCCTTTTCAGTATTCATGCTTATTTTGCATTCGAACGCGAGCGCTCCAGCTCTGCGCTGTCTAAAAGTATCGTCACGGGGCCGTCGTTGAGCAGCTCCACCTTCATGTCCGCGCCGAATTCACCCGTCTGCACATCCGGAATGCCATGCTCCTCACGCAGGAGCCTGACATAATACTCATACAGCCCGTTTGCAATGTCCGGCTGTGCCGCGCCCGTGAAACTCGGGCGGTTTCCCCTGCGGCAGTCGGCATACAGGGTGAATTGGGAAATCACCAGCACCGAACCCCCAATGTCAGACAGCGACAGGTTCATCTTGCCGTTTTCATCACAGAATACCCTCATGCCGGCGGTCTTTTTGGCCAAAAGCTCCACCTGCGCAGGGGTATCTCCTTCCCCCGCGCCGAACAGCACGAGGAAGCCCTGCCCTATTTTGCCCTTCACGGCTCCGTCAATCGTCACCGAGGCATATTTGACACGCTGAATGACTGCGCGCATTTTTCATCTCTCCTATAAAAATCGGCAGTCCGACATGATGCCATGTTACAGACCGCCGATAGATTCATTGCTGTTCGTTTTTCAGCTTTTCATACTGTCCCCTGATCGCTTCAAAGCTGTCTGCGCTGATAATATGCTCGATCCTGCAGGCGTCCTTGACCGCTGTTATCGGATCGACACCCAGCAGCATAAAGTATTTGGAAATAATGCGGTGTCTTTCGTACATTCTGTCGGCAATCTCAAAGCCGCTTTCGGTCAGCGTGATAAAACCGTTGTCATCTACGATGATGTATCCGTTTTCCCGCAGATTTTTCATCGCAACGCTCACACTCGGCTTGGAAAAACCCAGTTCGTTTGCAATATCGATAGACCGCACGGAGCCGTTTCGTTCCTGAATAATGAGTATCGTTTCAAGGTAATTCTCGGCGGATTCTCTGATGTTCATTTCGTCTTAATCTCCCTAACAAAAGAATTACAGATTATTTCATTAACGGTGTATTTATCTGATATTATACACTTGTTTATTCGCAATTACAACAATTTCAAATAATTTTCGCTCAAAAAAATATTAAAATTTTCGTTAAGGAGGCGAATTATTTAAAAAACATATACAGGCGGCATTGCAGTGTGCCGTTGTAGAGCTTGCGCTGTTTGTCGCATTTGCGTCCGAAATACTGCTCGAACTGTTCATCCGGTGTGATGACGGCGTAGCTCCAGCCCTCTCTGCGGAGGAATTTTTCACCCATTGTCTTGTAGATTTTCCTGGCGCTCTCCACGTCCATCAGACGCTCGCCGTAGGGCGGATTGCACACCACCACGCCCTTCTCGCTGTCCGGCTCGAAGTCGGCAATGTCGCGCTGTTCAAAGACAATGCGCTTGGACATACCCGCCTTGTAGGCATTTTCACGGGCCAGCTCTATTACCTCGGGATTGATGTCGTAACCGCAGGCGGAAAACTCCGCGTCGCGCTTGATCAAGTCCTTGGCGCGGTTCCTTTCGCTCCGCCAGATTTCGGGCGCGACGGTGCTCCATTCCTCCGCGACAAACGACCTGCGAAGGCCCGGGGCGACGTTCAGCGCTTTGAGCGCCGACTCGATGAGGATGGTTCCCGAACCGCAGCAGGGGTCGATCACGTGAGAATAGCTGCGCACAAAGGCAACATCCGCCATCGCCGCCGCCAATGTCTCGCGGATAGGTGCAATCGCTCCGTTGCGGCGGTAGCCTCTTTTGTGCAGGCTGGCGCCGGAAGTGTCGATCATCAGCAGAGCGACGTCCTTCATGATGATGAAATTGATTCTGTGCAGCGCTCCCGTTTCCTCGAACCAACCGAGAGAATACCTGTTCGAAAGTCGGTCTACGACGGCTTTCTTGATGATCTTCTGACAATCCGGCACGGAATGCAGCTTGGAACTCAGACAGCTTCCCTTGACGGGGAACGCGTCGGACTTGCCGATCCAGCGCTCCCACGGAAGCGCTTTGGTTCCCTCAAACAGCTCGTCGAAGGTCGTCGCCTTAAAACGTCCCATCACTATGCAAATCCGCTCGGAATAACGGCTGCCTAAATTCGCACGGACAAGAATGTTCTCGTCGCCCTCGAAAAGAACCCTTCCGTTTTCGGCGGCGACGTTTTCCGCTCCCATGCGCCGCAGTTCACCCGCGACAAGCCCTTCCACGCCAAACTGACAGGGAGCAGCCATGAGTATGTTGTTGCTTATGTTAATCAAAACCTTTCCATCAAAAATCAGACCTTTTTCTGCGGACAAAGCTCATTCCAGCGGTAGGAAGTGCCGTCGGTGCGGATGACAAGAACGCATTCGCGGCTGCCCGGCTTCTTCTTTCTCCAGAGAGCACATTTGTAGACCACTGTGTCGCCGCCCTTGTAGGCGTAGAGGAATTCAAGCGGTCTGCCCTTCTCGTTGATCTTGCGCATGAGCTTTTCCATGCTGAATTTCTTGCGTGTAGCCTTGCCGTTCTTCTTTTCAAAGAACACATAGCAGGTCACATTCTCATCCGGTGTGCCTACCGGGAGATTGAAGTCCACCTGCGCCGCGTCGGTGCGCAGCGTCTTGCCGTATGTATTGCGGGGGTGCTTCTTGCCGATGCATATGCCGTCGGCAAAGGTGAAGGAAATCACTCTGTCACCCACTGTCATGCCGGTAGCGCGGCAGTCGTGCAGGCTGATGAATTTGTCGCTGTTTTCTATGAACTGATACATAATATGTTCCTTTCTTATTGTCATTTCAGACCGTAATTTCGATGAGTATATTTTCACATCCGACAACGGCGCTTTCGTAATATCCGTCGCCCGTCGTTCTCGGACCGCTTGCCACTTTAAAACCGTCGGCTCTCAGACGCTCCGTCAGAGCGTCTACTGCTTCACGGCTGCCGACGCTGAACGCCGTGTGTATGTAACCCGTATGCGCTGAGGAATTGTCAATCATGTCAACGCCGGGTTTCTGCATGATTTCAAGCCTTGCTCCGTCTTCAAAGGTCAGGAAGTAGGAGCGGAAGTCAGTCTTGGGATTGTGATACAGCTGACCGGCACTGGCGGAAAAGTACTTTTCAAAGAATGCCTTCGCCCCTTCCAGATCGCTGACATAGACCGCGATATGCTCTATCCGCATGGTCTCACTCCCTTATTCTCACAAATGTACCCTTCGGAACATCCTCGCCGCCGTAGGGAATCTTTACCGTCATCGTCGCATGAGGTGCGGCTTCGATGGCGTTTCCGTCGCCGTCGTACATCTCTGTAACAGGCAGCAGAAAAGGCTTTGCGTGAGGCTGCATGATGTCAAGCGTATCACCGACACGGAATTTGTTGCGCTGGCTGAGCGTCAGCACACCGTCGCCGCAGTCCTCCACCATGCCGGCGACCTTGTACTCACGGACGTAGCCGCCGTTGGCAAGCACCTGCCCGGGTTCCGTTCCCAGGTAGAAACCGGTGGAATATTCCCGGTGGCTCACCTTGCGAAGCTCGTCGAGAATCATCGGGTCAGGCATGTAATCGGGCGACGGTGCGGCATAATACCCGTCTATCGCCTGCCGGTAGGCATTGGTGACAGCCGCCGTGTAATAGGCGGACTTCGCCCTTCCCTCTATCTTGAAGGAAGTAATGCCGCATTCCACCAGTCGCGGTATGTATTCGATCATGCACATGTCGCGGGAATTGAGAATGTGTGTGCCGTGATCCTCAAATATCTCAAATTTCTGCCCTTCCCGCTTTTCCTCGGTGAGATAATACTTCCACCGGCAGGGCTGTGCGCAGTCGCCGCGGTTGGCGTCGCGTCCGGTCATGTAGCTCGACAGCAAACAACGTCCGGAGAATGAAACGCACATGGAGCCATGGACAAATGCCTCTATTTCCAGCGCGGAAGGCGTTTTCGCCCGAAGCGCCGCTATTTCGTCAAAGCAGAGTTCCCGGGCAAGCACCACGCGGGAAGCTCCCATATTGTAGAATTCATTGGCAGTGGCGTAGTTGGCAACACCCGCCTGTGTGGATATATGAATGTGAACATCCGGCGCGTACTTCTGCGCCAGACGCATGACGCCGATGTCGGCAATGATGAACGCGTCC
>ONID01000121.1 GCA_900317765.1 uncultured Eubacteriales bacterium
GGGAGCCGATAAAATTGCCTTCCTCTTTGAGGAAGGTGGCACGAAGTGCCGGTAGGAGCGCCCCCGGCGCAGGTTTCTTCTTAAGTTGATGACATTGGGATCCAGGGGGCAAGGCTCCTTGGCAGGTCAAGGGCAGCGCCTTTGCGGGGAGTGGGGCAGAGCCCCACGAGGGAGCCTAGCTTAACTTGTTAAGCGGTGCGACCGAGCAAGACCAGTGTCGATACGCAAAAGGTTCAGGCGAATACAGAAATAGTCAAATACAACGATTTTGTTGCTCCGACCGGAGAAAAACTTCGTTTGGAGCAATGCATGACCCCCACCCATTTCCGGAAATTTCCAAGTTTTACAATCATATAGATATAGCAACAAATTAGGAGATGATCAATAATGGCTCTTGACGGAGCAATGCTCCATCTCATCCGGAAGGAGCTGGAAGAAGGGATTTTGGGAGCGAAGGTGGACAAAGTGTTCCAGCCGTCGCGGGAAATGCTGATTCTCGCCATGCGGGGGAAGAATATGAACAAAAAGCTGCTTCTCTCCGCCTCGGCGAATTCGGCGAGGATTCATTTCACGGAATACCCCGTTGAAAATCCGGCACAGCCGCCCATGCTGTGCATGCTGCTGAGAAAACGCCTCTGCGGAGCGAGGCTTTCGGCGATAGAACAGCCGGGACTGGAACGCGTGCTGCTGCTTCGGTTCGACGCGCACAACGAGCTTGGCGACGAGATAACGCTCACACTCGCCGTGGAAATCATGGGACGGCATTCCAATATCATCCTCGTAGATGAACGCGGACTCGTGATCGACTCGGTCAAACGCATTGACAGCGAGCTAAGCTCCATGCGGCTGATTCTTCCCGGCATCCAATATGAGCTGCCGCCGGCGCAGGACAAATTCAATCTCATGGAAGGCAGCGCCAAAGACGCTTCGCAACAGGTACTTTCATGTAAAGCACAACGGCTTGACAAGGCTCTGATGAGCGTCATTCAGGGCATTTCTCCGGTGGTAGCGAGGGAAATCGCCTACCGGAGCACCGGATTTACGGATTTTTCGGCAGACGGTCTGTCGGATTCGCAGAAGGAAAAGCTGGCATACAACCTTGCCGCCCTGCAGGAAGCCTTGAAAGGAAAAGGTGAGCCGAATCTCATCTCAGCAAATGGCAAGCCGACCGACTTTACATTCATTTATCCCCGGCAATACGGCGCTTCGGCGGTTTCCACGGCCTACGGCGACTACTCCTCCATGCTGGACGATTACTACTACAGGCGCGACCTGAACGACCGTATGAAATCCAAGGCGCAGGATATCCTGAAGCTGCTTGCCAATTCCTCCGCACGCATCGCCAAGAAGCTCGACATCCAGAGCTCCGAGCTGAAGAAGTGCGCGGAGAGGGAACAGTGCCGACGCAACGGCGATCTGATCAACGCCAACCTTCACCTGCTGCAAAAGGGCGATATGCTGGCGGAAGTGGTGGATTACTACTCGGAGGACTGCTCCGCCGTGAAGATAAAGCTCGACCCGCTGCTCACGCCCGCCCAGAACGCGCAGAAATACTACAGAGAATACCGCAAGCTGCAGGCAGCGGAGCAGCATTTAACCGGGCTCATCGAGCAGGGAAAGGCGGAACTGAGCTATATCGACTCGGTGCTCGACCTGCTTTCCCGCGCCGAGAGCGAACGGGAGCTTGCGGAAATACGGCAGGAGCTGACCGACGAGGGCATCATCAAGCGGCGCAAAACCGCCCCCGGGAAGCAGCCGCCCAAGCTTCCGCCGCTGCGGTTTGTTTCGGACGACGGGTTTACCATCCTCGTGGGACGCAACAACCGGCAGAACGACTCCCTGACGCTCAGGGAAAGCCGCAATTACGACATCTGGCTGCACACGCTGAATGTTCCCGGGTCGCACACGGTGATCGTATGCGACGGACAGCAGCCGCCCAACAGGACGATCGAGCAGGCGGCGCAGTTAGCGGCGTACCACAGCGGCGCGCGTCAGTCGGGACTGGTGGCGGTGGACTACACCCTGATCAAATACGTCAGCAAGCCCCGCGGCGCAAAGCCGGGAATGGTGATTTATACGCACCAGAGCACGCTGTATGTGCACCCGGACGAAGCCCTTGCCGAAAGACTTTCCCCAAAATAAGCCCCCAAAAAGCAAAACACACCCATTCCGGAATGATACCGGGACGGGTGTGTTTTTTCTATGCCGGGAAAAACCGTTATCCGATCTTCCCGGCGTAAAAATCGGCGAGGAAAGGCACGTTTTCGACCTCAAAGCTCCTGCCGTTGAGATACGCCAGTTCCTCCGCGTCGGACGTGAAATCAAAGGTCAGCCTGTAGGAACAAAGCGCCTGTCTGAAATAACCGGCGGAACGGTTGACCCTGTTGGTGCCGTACTTGCCGTCCCCGAGCAGCGGATGACCGATGGAAGCCATGTGCGCTCGTATCTGATGGGTTCTTCCGGTGAGCAGGTCGATCTCCACGAGGCTGAAATCGTTGACCGTGTCGAGCACCCTGTAATGCGTGCGGATGGTTTTGCCGTTCTCCGAGCGCTTTTTTTCTATGTAGACGCGGTTCTGCTGTTCGTTTTTCTCGAGGTAACCCTCAAGCGTGGCTTCGGCGGGAACAGGTCTGCCGCAGACAATGCAGAGGTACTTCTTGTGTATCTCGCGGGACTTCATTTTGGCGTTGAGAATGCGCAGGGAGGCGGCATTCTTGGCGGCGATCACCAGACCGGAAGTATTCCGGTCAATGCGGTTGACCAGAGCAGGAGTAAAGGAATTCTCCTTTTCAGGGTCGTATTCGCCTTTGTTGTACAAATATTTCTGAATCCGGAAGATAAGGGTGTCCGGCTCGTAGTTTTCATCGGGATGCACGATCAATCCCTGCGGTTTGTTGGCGATCAGGATGTTTTCGTCCTCAAATACAACGTCGAGCCGTTCGGATGCGTTGGTAAATTCGTATTTGTGGGGCGGCTGGACGAAGAATTCGTCCTTCAGCCATATGTCAAGTAAATCGCCTTCACACAATTTCTGGTCAGGTGTGCAGCGTTTTCGGTTGATTTTGATGTTTTTGGTGCGGATGCTCTTGTACATCAGAGAGGGCGGAATGGCGGGAAAGGTCTTTTCAATGAACTTATTCAGCCGCTGTCCCGCGTCGTTTTTGTTGATGACAATCTGTTTCAAGGGAAAAACCTCATTTTCATATTTTGATGGGTGTATTGTAACACATGAATATGAATATACTGTTACAATAACCTATTCGAAAATATCCAATGCAAAAACTAATAAATAAGTATCAAAAAGAGATTGTTTCATGTGAAACCAAACATGTGAAATTTTATCAACTAAGTCATAAATCCGTGACCGACCGAATACACATTAGACAAGTGAAGGAAGTGGGAAAAAGATATGTCAAACACACGGGATTATCATCCGGTGACGGCCTGCCTGCCCGAAGGACTGATGCCGGAGGCGGCAAGGCTTCTGAAGGATTACGGAGAAAAGGTCAATGAGATCCGCCTGCGGGTAGGCAGACCGGCTGTCGCCATGCTGACCGATGGGCATGAATTCATGCGGAGCGAAAAGCCGGTGAGTGCGGAAGAAATACAAAGCTGCTTCGAGAAGGTGTGCGGCTATTCGGTCTATAGCCATCAGAAGGAACTGGAACAGGGATTTGTCACACTTCCGGGCGGACATCGAGTGGGAATCTGCGGCAGTGCCTGTCTGGACAAGTCGGGCAAAAGGACAGTGCATTACATCACCTCGCTCAATATCCGCATTGCAGCGGAGCACATCGGCTGTTCGGAGGGGATATTCAGCCGTCTTTTTCCGGAGAGAATATCCGGCGTGCTGGTGGCGGGACAGCCGTGCAGCGGAAAGACGTCGCTTCTAAAAGATTTCGCATTGAAACTCTCTTCTGCTCCTTACTACAAAAAAACCGTGCTGGTGGACGAGCGTGAGGAGCTTGCGGCGATGTACAGAGGAACACCCTGCAACACGCTCGGGGCGTTCTGCGACGTGCTCAGCGGCTACCCGAAGGGGGAAGGAATCATCAACGCCGTGAGGACCCTCTCACCGGACGTCATCATCGTCGACGAGATAGGGAACAGGGAGGACGCGGAAGCGGTCTGCGACGTCATCAACACCGGAATTGTGATGATTGCCACCGTCCACGCCTGTAATGTCGGTGAGCTTTACAGGCGAGAGCCGATCAAAAAACTCCTGCAATCGGGTGTTTTTGAAAAAATTGTGCTGCTCCGAGGGGGAAACGCACGCTGCGAAGCGGAGCAGATCATCGATCTCTCCGAGGCTGAAAAGAATGGGAATTAGGGTTCTTTGCTGTGCGGTGGTGTTCTGCTGCGCGGCGCTGACCGGACTGGAACTGCGCCGACGGCTGTTTGTCAGACTGCGCAGCCTGCAATATTTCAGGGAGTATTTCCGATTTGTCAGGTCAAATATTTCCCACTACGGCATGAGCTTGGAGGATATCGCCAAAGAGCACAAACCAGGAGAACAACTCCCCGGATTCACAGCCATTTTAAGAGAAAATATACAACAGCAGCCTTTTGCATCCGCCTTTGCGGATGCGCTGAGGGTCATGCAGACATCCCTTGGCCTCACGGAAGAAGACCGTGCCGCGCTGTGTGCGGTCGTCAACAGAATCGGCGGCGCGGACACAGACGGCGCTCTGGAAGTGCTGCAAGCCGCCGACGAACAGCTCAGCGAGCGGATCGCCGGCGCAAAGGAACAATGTGAAACCGAGGGAAAGCTGCGTGTCGTGCTGGCTTTGTCAGGCGGCGCGGTCGCTGCGCTGCTGCTTCTTTAATTTATCGGAAAGGACATGTTATCCATGACAGACGTCGATTTCATCTTCAAAATAGCCGCCATCGGCATCATTGTCGCGGTGCTGAACCAGGTCCTCATCCGGGCGGGCAGGGAAGAACAGGCGATGATGACCACGCTCGCGGGCATCATTGTCGTGCTGATGATGATGATTTCCCGCATCAGCACCTTGTTCGACACGGTCAAGGACACATTCGGGCTATGAATATCTTTTCGTTTGTGGGGGCGGCTCTGGTCATGTGCGTCATGATCATCACCGTTGGACAGCTCAGACCGGAACTGTCGCTGTTGCTCACGATAGCCTGCGGCGTGGTGCTGACAATGTTTCTGCTTGGCTTTGTTTCGCCGCTGATTGATGAAATATCCTCGCTTGCCGCGGCGGGCGGCATCGACAGTGAGCTGCTCGGCATTGTGCTGAAATCCTTCGGAATCTGCGTGGCGGTGCAGACCGCCGCCGACGTCTGCCGGGATGCCGGACAGACCGCATTAGCGGGAAAGCTGGAACTCGGCGGCAGGCTGGCGCTTCTGATCGTCGCCCTGCCGCTGTTCCGCAAGCTCTTTGATCTTGCCGTGGAGATAATAGGAAAATGAAAAACAGTAGGAACCGTAAACTAATCAAAGCATCCGTCACCCTGTTTTCCTGCCTGCTGCTGGCGCTGTTTGGGGGTCAACGGCGGGTGTACGCCTCGGAGGAATTCGACATTCAGTCGCAGTACGAAGCCAGCGGCGCGGAGGACGCGTTTGACCGACTGCCGGAATCCGTGCGGGAGGAGCTTGACAGCGCCGGCATTGACGCGGGCGACATCACCACGGCACAGACGCTGCAGCCCGCGGGGGTGCTGAATTCCGTCGTCCGCATGACGGGGGACGAGGTAAACGCGCCGCTTGGCGCATTGGGACTGATGATCGCGCTGCTGCTCTTCGCGTCGGTGTGCAGGGGCGGGGAGAGCGCCGCGGAGTCGCCCCTTTCGCCGTCGCTGAATGCCGTCACGTCGCTCGCCGTGGGAACGGCTCTGATTCTCCCGACAGCGTCGCTGATGGACGCGGCGGACGAAGCGGCAGCAACCGCCTGCAGCTTCACGGAAGCCTTCGGCGCGGTCTTTGCGGGAATTCTCATCGCCAACGGACAGACCGCCTCGGCGGCAGGCTACAGCGCGTTTCTGACGGGAGCGATCGAAGCATCCTCGATTTGCGCCAGCGAGGTTGTTCTGCCCATGCTGAGGATCTTTTTAGCCCTGTCCTGTGTGTCAGCCGTTTCGGAGAACGTGCGGATCGACGCGGTGATACGTTTTTTCGAGAAGTATGCCAAATGGCTGCTGGGCTTCATGGCGATGATGATTTCGACCGTGCTTGGCATCAGCGGGGTCATTGCCGCCTCGGCGGACAGCGTGGGAGCGCGTGCGGCAAAATTCGTGATTTCGGGATCGGTTCCCGTGGTAGGCGGCGCGATGAGCGACGCGTATCTTTCCATCAAGAGCGGCATGACGCTGCTGCGCAATTCAACCGGCGCATTCGGCATCATAGCCACGGCGTACATCTTTCTTCCGGTGATCATACGCACGCTGCTGTGGAGCTTTGTGGTGGGAACAGGCGAAGCGGTTTGCGAATCCATGCATCTCAGCGACATTCAAAAGCTGATGAAATCCCTCTCCGCGACACTCTCGCTGCTGCTTGGCGTGCTGCTGTTTTCGCTTTTCCTGCTGACGCTGGGGGGAATCATCGTGGTCATGCAGTATTCCGCATGAAACAGAAGGAAGGTGACGGATTGGAGAATGTCAGAGAATGGGCGACGGCGGTGG
>ONID01000098.1 GCA_900317765.1 uncultured Eubacteriales bacterium
AGATAAATCCCCCTGTCCGGCTGAACTTTACGTGGGGATCCCAGAATTTGTCCTTTGTGTAGATGGATAAGCCAATGCTGTTTTTGCGCGGATATTTTTCTTTTGTGGTATATATTTTTTCTATGTTATCGAGAGGCAGATAGATCGTCAGATCCGCAAAGGCTTTATAAGCTCCGTTGTCCGCCCCGATGGGAACCAGAAAAATCCCTTTTTCACACTGGTTGAAAATGTAGGCGTAAGAGATGTTTCTTGAGTGGTAACCATGACTTTCCTTGTTGCAGATAAAGCATATATTGTCCTCCCCCCAGCCGCCGACGAGCTTCAGGATGTTTGCCAGCGCTTCCTGACTGTACACGGTGAGGGGAATCTCCCATTGCTCCGGAATATACGGTTTCTGCGGATAGCCTGTGTTGCGGGTGACGGTCTCCTGCAGTCCGAGATAATGAACCTGGTAATCGCCGTGTGACTCGGGATTGACCAGATTCCTGATCCCGTATAAGCAGAGCAGCCCAAACAGGATCGTTCCTACTATCTGTGACCCGGGAAAGCGGGCGTTGGTCATTCCCGGGTATTTGTAGAACATGATGAACAAAAACACTTCCGCAGCAACGCCAAGCGCACCTGCTGCCGCACACACTATTCCTTTCGTACGGTTTTTTTGGTGCAGTGTCGGGAGGCTTCCTGTTGCAAGATACTGGCGGAGGTTTTTAATGCCTGCATCCATGGGGAAATTGAGGTTGAGCTGACTCATTTGATTACACTCCTTGTCTTCATCGAAAAAATCGAACTATTAAATATTATTATATCACAAGCGATCGGAATAATCAATTGTTTTTTTAAATTTGATGTAGAAATATTCTAAATCAGCCGCTTGATGTGTTGCTTTTTTATTGATAATGGTGTAAAGATGACGCGCTGGAAACCATACTCGGTGTGCCGAGAGTGTTTTTGTCCGTGGTGCTCAAGGGCTGCGTCGCATGGGCAAAGGAGAATCATGTCGAGCTGATCACGGCGGAACATATGAAGATCATCAACGATAAGCGTGCGCAGGAAAAGAAGAAATAAAAATAGTTTTCCATCGCCTTTTGAAGAAAGTGAGCGAATTAAGTTGAAAAGACTCAGGTTATCAGTCTTTGGCAAACGGCTTGCAGCCATCCTTCTGTGTTTCGTTTTTACGGCAGTGTGAACACTGCCGCTGACAGCCCATGCTTCGGGCGACAAAGGCAAAGTGATTCGCATCGGCTGGTACGAATCCCCCTTCAGTTACACCGATGAAAACGGTCGGCGCACGGTCTACGACTATGTGTATGAACAGAAGCTCGCTTCCTATACCGGCTGGACGTATGAATACATGGAGTGCAGCTGGCCTGAACTCCTTGAAAAGCTCAAAAACGGGGAAATAGACATGTTAGGAGACGTGTCCTATACCCAGGGTGCAGGAAGATTTCCTGCTCGATTGGGAACAGAAAAACGAAGTCCAAGCGGAGATTGTCGAATTGACGGTTTCCGAAGCCCAGGCTTATGAGATGATGAAAAGCGGCGAACTGGACGCCCTGGTCACCGTTGACGGTTTCGGCGACCCCGAAAAAGCCGTTCCGGTCTTCAAGGTGGGCTACTCGGACTATTTTTTCGCCGTTTCCAATCAGCGTCCGGATATCCTCGAGGAACTGGAACAGGCGCTCCAGACAATCAACGATGAAAACCGCTACTTCATATCAGAAGATTCTGGAGGAGAGATTTCCGCAGTGGGAGACGATAAGGCTGGCTGATCTGGACGCCTGTCTGCATGCCGTCGAAGACGGAAAGGCAGACGCCGCCATTCTCAGCAACTTCCATGACAACAATATCTTCAGACGCTGCGATAAGATGGGTCTCACGCCCATTGCCACCGGCAAGAGCATGGATTATCATTTCGCTTCGGTCAAAGGCGACAAGGACCTGCTCTCGCTTCTCAACAAGACGGTGGGAATGGTGCCTTCCGCCAAGGTCAATGCCGTTCTGACGAAATACATCTCCGAAAAGGAGGAGGAAGTTACCTTTGCCGATTTTATCCGGCAGCATCTTGCCACTGTTTTAGGCATCGTCGCCGGCGTGTTGGCACTCATTCTCCTGCTTGTCGTCCGCATCTTTATGAACAGAGAAAAGGCGAGCAAAAGCGAACGGCTTATCGCTTCCGACGAAACCGATAAGCTCACCGGCGTCTACAGCAAGAACTTCCTCTTTGAATACGCCAAACGCGCACAGTACAAGCACACCCACAAGCCGATGGACGCCGTGATGATAGACATCGATCGCTTCCACTCCATCAACGTGCTCAACGGCACCGACTTCGGGGACAAAGCGCTCAGCACTCTCGGCGGGCTGATCAAAGAAGTCTTCAACGAACCCGGAACCATTGCCGGTCGTGTGGAAAACGACCATTTCTGCGTTTTCCGCTGGCACAAGAATGACGACTTCAAAGATAACCTGAACGCCCCGCAAAGCAGAATGGACGAACAGTTCCCCAATGTCAAGATTCATCTGAGAATGAGCGTGCTTCCCAACAAAACCAAAATGGAGCCGGAAAAGATGTACGACAGAGCGCGTGTCACCTGCAACCTCTCCCGCGGTCAGTACAACAAACAGCAGCTTGTCGTCTATGACGATTCCGTCCGTGAAAAGAGGCATTACGAACAGCGCCTGATCAACGATCTCAAAAACGCCGTCAAGAATGAGGAATTTGAAGTTTACTATCAGCCGCAGTATGATATTCAGTGCGACCCGCCGGTGCTGAAGAGTGCAGAGGCGCTTCTCCGCTGGCGTCATCCCGAACTCGGCATGATTATGCCGGGAGACTTCATTCCGCTCTTTGAAAAGCACGGTCTGATCGGTGAGGTCGACAAATGCGTCTGGAAGAAGGCTGCTAAACAGGTTGCCAAATGGAAGAGCATATTCGGCAAGGTGCTTCCCGTGTCGGTCAATCTCTCCAGAGTGGATATCTTCGATCCCAATCTCGAAAAGACTCTGGACGGACTGATACAGATCATTTATCCTCAATATGCACGACGGTGAAACCCCGGTCCAGATGGTCAGGCTGATTCTCGACCTCGCCAGGGAGATGAAGATTCCTGTCATTGCCGAGGGCGTTGAGGATAAGATTGAACTGATGATGCTCAAGGAAATGGGATGCAGCCTCGTGCAGGGATATTATTTCTCCCGTCCTCTTCCCACGGAAGAGTTTGAGGAGCTTTTGCGTAAAGAACTGGAAAAGCGCTTCAATAATGTGAAACGATAATGCGTTTCCGGCTGAAATATCTACTCTTTTGATGTGCAAAACCGCCCTGTCGATCGGCAGAGCGGTTTTATTGCGAGGTTATTCATGCGGCAGTTGGTTGCATCATCGCGGTGTTTTCATCTCGATCCGCTGTCATCCGGCTGTTGCTTTTGATGCTGTCGTTTCTCCTGACAGTCCCTTGCATTGACAACACGAATCCCGATCGCCACCAGAAAAACCGAGGCGAAATATTGCCACTTCAAAGGCTCCCTGAGCAGCATGGCAGCAAACATGACCCCCAACACAGGAATCAGCGCGTTATAGATCGCAATCTCACTGATAGGGTGATAAGAAAGCAATTCATTATAGATCACAAAGCAAACCGCTGAAATCAAGACCAGCACGGTCAGTACCATCACGCCACGAATGGGAAAATTCCATGAACTTTTGCTTCCGATGAACACTCCTGTCAGGATTAAGAGGGCGCCTCCGAGCGTCATGCTTTGCCCTGTCGCGGAGATCATATTCATCTTTTTGGACACGATTCTTGTGATGATTCCTCCAAATGCGCCGCACAGCGCATTCAGCAGTATCATACCGTCCCCCGTGAAGGTTATGCGTTCAAACAAACCTCCGCCCGGTTCGATATTGATCAGCACAATGCCCGCCAGTCCCATCAGACAGCCGATGACTTTGCGCTTATTCAGCCTGTCATCCTCAAAAAGAAGGGCGGATAATACGATGAGGAAAAAGCCGCCCATGGAGTCCAGAATGGTTGATCGGGAGCTTGGATTATTGCTCAGTCCGATGTATGCGAACATGTAATGAAGCGTGGTATTGACCAGCGCGAGAAGCGCAAGCCACGCCAGGTCCTTTTTCTTTCTGACGGCGAGCGATTCTTTTCTGCCAAGACAGAAAACCGTGACAAGCAATCCCGCCAATAGAAACCGGATGCCTGCAAACAACAGCTTTCCCCCCAGATCATCGGATGAAATCCGGAATATGCGATAGCCCACTTTGATCAGCGGATAAGCCATCGACCATCCTGTTGCACAAATGATGGCCAGAATGGATTGATAGCGTTTGCTTTGAAAAATACTGTTCACTTTTTTCCCACCTGTATGAGTTCTTTCGGCTTTGAACGGTATGATTTCACATTCGACCGGTTTAACCACCTTATTGTATCAGAATCATCCGATAATTTCAATCTTTTCGGTCAAAAAACTTCCCATTGTATGCAGTTGCAATGCGTTCCTGCATACAAACAGTGCCTTCTTCGGTGAGTTTTTCCTCTATGATTTACTTCCCTGTCAATCAAAAAAACAACCCTATTCCGGTTCAGCCACAAAGCCGGAATAGGGTTTTTGTTATACGCGGGTTTATTGATTTCCTTCCAGAACTTCAATCATTCCCGCCGAGGCGGTAAGCAGGAAACAACCCCGCCTGCCGCCAAGCGCGGGAGCAGGCGTTCGCCTGCTGATTTATTTTTGATGCTCGGGGATACCGCGTCAATAGTGACGGTTTTCAGAAGCGTGTCTCCCGCAAAGGCGTTGTCCGATACCGTTGTGACGGAGGACGGAAGGGTGATTGAAGTCAGTCCCGTGCAGCCCTTGAACGCGTTGGTGCCGATGGTCTTGACCTTGGTCGGAATGGTAACGCTTGTCAGGCTGGTGCAGTTGTAGAATGTACTGTTGCCGATGGACGTGATTTCTTTTGAAAGCTTGACGGTCTTCAGATTTGTGCATCCGTAGAAGGCTAAACCGCCGAGAGATGTTACCGAGTCGGGAATAACGGCACTCTCCAGAGAGGAGCAGCTGTCAAACAGCTCCACGCCGATGGTTTTAGCCGAGTTCGGAATGGTGACGCTCTTGAGACTGGTGCAGTAATGGAATACGTTTCTGCCGATGCTGGTGACGCTGCTGGGAATATTGACGGTTGTCAGGCTTCTGCAGTTGATAAACATGTAGTCGCTGAGCACTTTGATGGAATTGGGAAGCGTGACCTCCGTCAGAGAGCGGCAGCCCGAGAAAAGATTCTTGCCGACTGTCTTGACGGTGGACGGAATCTTGACCGTCTTGATGCCGGTCTTGTCCTTGAAAGCATTGTCGCCCAAGGCTGTGACGCCTTCGGGAATGACAATATCCGTATCGGTGCCGGTGAAGGCTACAAGCACGTTGTCCTCAATCTCATAGCCGCAATGAACGGTCATTCCGTTGATCAGTATCGATTTGTTGGCGGTCAGACTGTTCCATTGTGCCTGCGTGCCGCCATAATAGATATCCTGTTCCATTGTGCCTGCGTGCCGCCATAATAGATATCCTTGATGGCAACGGTATTGCTGCTGACGGAATTACCGAAGATTTTCTCATCAAGCGATGTCACAGTTTTCGGAATCGAAATGGCCTTTATCTTGGCGCACTTGTAAAAATGCATATGTGCCGATGGACGTGACCTTGGTCGGTACGCTGTAGAAGCTGCCTTCATTGCCCGGATACACGTATAACAGCTTGGTGCCTGCTTTGTTGTACATATTGCCGTTGTCATCCGATGAGAAGGTCTGATTGTAGGAGCTGACATAAATCGGGCAGTCAAAAGCGGGCATTTCAATGGACGTGGTCTCTGTGGGAATGGTCAGACTCTGAAGGTTCGGACAGCGCAGAAAAGCGCTCTGCTGGATGGTCTTGACATAGCTGAGAGACAGCCATTCGAGACTGGTGCAGCCGTTGAAGGCGGCAGCTCCGATGGTTTCAACACTGCTGCCTATCAATACGTCCGTCAGGTTTGTACAGCCGTAAAACGCCTGGGAACCGATTGTTTTGGTCGTAATCGGAATGTAGACAGCCGTGATGGAGGTGTTGTCCTTAAATACACTGGCTCCGATCGTGATGACTTCTTCCGGAATATCAACCTCGCCTCCGGCGCCGGTGTACTTTGTAAGCACGCCGTTGGAGATAACGAAATCACCTGCGGCACTTACCGTCTTGCCGCCCGACGAGAGCATGGGTACGATGATCGCCAGCATTGAAAAAACAAATACCAGCGACATGATTCGTAATGATTTGCTCATGGTTTTCATGTGCATTACCTCACTTTAAATATATTTTGTTTCGGAAAATCGACAGACACCAGAATTTTCCTCACAGTTAAATTATATAGCAAACACACAAAAATGTCATTGATTGTTAAAAGAATAACAAACGCACGCGCCGCCCCGGCTTTTTTGTAAGCTTTGGCAACGTGTGCGTCTGTCGGTTGATCCGTTTGATAAGCCGCCCGTCGGATGGCAGATCCGGATCCTTGCAGACTCAGTGACTCTCCCGCAGCTTGCGGATGAGTTCCGTCGTGCTGTCTACATCCAGCTTTACCTTGACGGAGGCGACGATTCTTTTGATATAGCTGTAGGAAAAAAAGAGCTTCTCCCCTATCTCCTTGCCGGAATATCCCTGATAGAGCAGCTCCGCTACCTTGCACTCGTTTTCCGTGAGCCGGCTTGCGATCCCTTCGGAAATGTGCTCCGCCGGTTGATGGGAACGTGCCGACAGCTGCACGGCAATCCTCGCCAGCAGCACCTCGCGGTGAAACGGCTTCCGGATATAATCCGCTCCTCCAAGCGTCAGCCCGCGTATTTCGTCGTCTGTATCGGTCATTCCCGTGAGGAATATGACGGGAATTCTTCTCAGATCATCGTCGCTTTTCAGATGTTCCATCAGCGAAAATCCGTCGGTTTCGGGCATCATCACATCCAGCAGTATCAGGTCGGGATGTTCCCCTTCCGAAAGTGCCTCCAGCGCCTGCGCCGCACTGGTCATTACACTGACGGCATATTGGTCCTTCAGCATGATGGCAAGCTGTTTGAGCATCTCGATGTCGTCGTCGATTGCCATGATTTTGGGTTCGTTCATATTGTCTCCGTTCTGTTTTGCAGCTTTTTTAGCGCTTCTTTAAAGGCAAAACGTTCTATTAATTGCAGGATTTCATCATAATTATTCCGCCGCTTGTCGGTCCGCTGCAATGCCTCCACCGCTTCCCTCGCATTGAGCCAGAGATTGTTTTTCAGTGCGTACACCGCTTTTTCCGTGAGGGAATTCACGCTTTCCGTGTCAGGTTCCTTTTCGTCCTCCGGCAGCATTTCCACCAAAAGCGACGCATCCCGCTGCGTGCGTTCCCATTGCAAACACAGCAGGGGAAATGCCGCCGTCACGTAGTCAATGTCTTCCCGGATGAGCTTCTGCTCCATCGTCTCCGCCATTTGAAACAGCAGATTGCCCCCGATGCCTCGCGCCTGCGCTTTCAGGGAATGCACGATGAGCCGCAGCCCTTTCCAGTCGCTTTGTGAGAAGTGTTTTTCCGCGGACACGTGATTCTGTTTGTAATGGCTGCAAAACAGGATCAGGATTTTGCGGTAGATGTCGAGACTGTTGTCCACCCGTCTGAACCCGTAGAGTATGTCCAGTTCGCTTTGTTCCGTGCGGGCGGTCAGTTCCGCCAGCTGTTCCGGCGTGAGCGAGGACTGACGGAAACTCTCAAACGCCACTTTTTCCCTGGGAATGTACCGCAGCAGCAGCTGCTCGAATTTCTTCCAGTCCACCGGCTTGGTCACGTATTCGTCGAATCCCGCCGCCGCCAGTTTCGCTCCCGTTCCCGCGATCGCATCCGCTGTCAGCGCGATAAAGGCGGCTTTCACGCCCTTGCGCTTCATGCGGGACAGCGTTTCGATGCCGTCAGGCTCCGGCATCATGTAATCCAGCACAATCACGTCGTATGTCCGCCTGACAGCCAGCCGGATGCCGTCTATGCCGTTGTCCGCCGTGTCAATCCGAATCATGGTCCGTCCGAGCAGCGTCTTGAGCAGTTCCAGATTTTCGGTGTTGTCGTCCACCACCAGTATCCGGCATTCGGGTGCAATGAAGTGGGTGTCCGTGCGCGTCTGCGCCGTGACCGTCTGTTCCGAGACGTCCTGTTCCAGATGAAGTGTGAAGGTCGTCCCCACGCCTACCATGCTTTCGACGGTGATGCTGCCTCCCATGCGCTCGGTCAGTTCCTTGACAATCGCAAGTCCCAGTCCCGTCCCCTCAACCGAATGGCTGGGCGTACTGCCCACCCGGTAGAACAGCTCAAATATATGCGAGAGCGCTTCGTCGGGAATGCCGATGCCCGTGTCCTCGGTCCGGACGGTGAGTGAATAGCGTTTCCCGTCCTCCTGCGGAACCGTTTGCACGCGCAGCGTCACGCCGCCTTTTTCGGTGTATTTCACGGCGTTGGTCACTAAATTGCTGACGATCTGCAGGAGATGCTCCTTATCCCCCGTCAATGTGAGGTCCTCCGGATAATCCCGTTCCACCGCAAAGGTCAGATGCTTCTGTGCCGCAAGCTCCCCTCCGAGAAGGGACAGCTCCGTGACGACTTCCTCCAGACTGTAGGGAGCAATTGCAAGCTCTGTCTGTCCCGTACGGATCCGCGTGATGTCCAGAATATCCTTGATCATGGAAAGCAGCTTTCTGCCGAAGAGCGTGATCTTCGCGTTGTATTCCCGCGTTTCCCTGTCGGTCGCCGTGCGGTCGATCATCTCGCTCATTCCCAGAATCATTCCTATCGGTGTGCGTATCTCATGGCTCATGTTGGCGAGGAACACGTCCTTGGCCTTGCTCTGACGGCTGACTTCGTCGAGGGCGTCTTCCGTTTTCTTCTGCTGGGAATGGTAGAGCGCCGTCTGAAAGTAGAGCGTCACCGCAAGCGCCATGGAACACACCACCACGCCGGAAATCACGTCCAGCCCCGCCGCCTTTTCGCTGTCGAACGGAATGACGGCATCCGGGAAGTACATCGCCGCGACGCTGCAGAGCACATATTCCACAATTTCCGCCAGGGAGATGATCAGCCCGAGTCTGTTTTCCAGCATGAATACCGTAAAGGATACCGCCAGCGCAAAATATACCGGCATGCCGCTGAAAAGACCGCCCGCGGTAAAGAACATCAGCGGAAACAACACCATAAAAATGATGACGATAGTGATCAGATAACTCGTCCGGTAATGCCCTGTCTTTTTGGCAAACGCCAGAAGTGAGGAGGAAATGACGGCGCAGCTCAGCAGTGCGGACAGATTGAGCAGGTCTGAACCGTTGAAGTGCGAGATGCCGAACGCTGCCAGACTGACCATGCAGCCCACAAAAGCCATTATATTGAATATGGAAATGCGTATGTTGTCGGGATGAATCAGGAATTCCTTAATGCTTCGCATGCTCTTCCGGATTTTATCTGCCATCATTGATCCTTTCATATGTTCACCTCTTTCTATGACATCATAATCATAACAAATCTGTAATCAAAAATCAATCAATATCCCGTAAGAGTGTCCCTGAAGGACACTGTTTTTTTGCAGGGAGCGTGTTATAATACGAATGGTAAAATTCATTATATCTCTGCGGAGAACTATTTTTTCAGGAGGTCTGACAATATGAAAATCAACATCAGAAAAAAAATCGTCTGCTTCATGATGGCTGCCGCCATGGCGGTTTTCACCATGACCGCATGCGGCGACCAGACGGACACCCCGTCTTCCGCACCGCTGACGACGCACAAGTTCGGTCTGGAGGATCTGACAGCCAACGACGTGAAGCTCGGCATGACACCCGACGAAGTCAAGGAAAAGCTCGGCGAGCCGGACAAACAGGAGCGTCTCACCGAGGGTCAGTTCATCTACGGCAGTAATCTCACCATGCAATACGGCAAAATGTTCCTTTCCTTCTACGACATCAAGGAAGGCGACAACATCACCCTCAGCAGCATTTCCGCCGACTCGCCCGATGTGATCTTTGCCGGAGGTCTGCACGTGGGAAGCACGAAAGAGGAGGTACTCGCTGCGTTCACACAGGAGGAAAACGCCCCTGATCTGATTCTTGCCGATCAGAAATACGGCACCTTCATTTACGGCGATATGACAAACGATGATTTTATCGAGAAAAAACCGACCGGTACGATTGAATGCGCCTACATCCAGGATCTGGACGCCGAAACGGACAACTACTATATGATCATTTACAATTATTACAATCCTCTCCAGTGGAGCGATGACGGAAGCAGCTTTACGGGCGATTTCTATCACCTTGTCTTCTATATGGACACCGAAAGCGACAAAGTCAAAACTGTTCTGTTGGAACATCTTGCAGCTGTTTAAGCCGCTCGCACGCGAAATGCCCGGATGGGCGTACAATAACATATCTTTTTTACAAAGGAGACTTCAAACCATGAAAAAGAATGCATTCATCAGCAAGAAAAACGTATTTCTGCGCATTGCGGCATTTGTCTTTGCCGCTGCCATGCTGTTTTCCGCAGCGGCATGCAGCCAGGAAGCCGACGAAGTCAGCAGTGAAGACGCCCTCACCGAACTGAAAATCGATGAGCTGGACAAGGATATGACCGACCTTCTCATCCGCTTTGCCGACTGGTACATAACGGATGAAGGCAAAAATCCCGTCTACGACTGCCAGAAAGCTGGCGAAGGCGAGACGAATATCCTTCGCAGCATTGTCTGTGAAGGCGGATTCGTAGACTGGGAAAAATACTCTCTGAAGAAGCCCAAGGACGTATACAACAAAAAAAAGCTCGATCCCAAGAAGTGGGCCAAGGAAACCGGCGGCGCCTATATGATTTTCGACAGCAAGGGCGTTGACTGGGTCGCTGTCAACATCTTCAACGTGACCGACGAAGACCTCGAGGAAATGCGCGCTCAGGCGGAGGAAAACAAGTGGTTCTATCTCGACGGCGACAAGTATTACAAAAACATCGGCGGCGTAGGCGATCCCATGACCTCCTACACGTTTGAATCCGCCAAGACCGACGGAAAAGTGTGCTATGTGAATTACAGCTCCAAATTCGACAACGGCGAGGAAACCACTCCGAGGGGTTCCTACACCGCTGAAGTCCAGAAGAAGACCATCGACGGCAAGGATTACTGGACACTCAACAGGTTTGAACAGACATCCGAAGGCGAATAATCAGTTTTTTCGGGCACGCGGAATACTTGTATATATCCGGCGTGTCCGAAAGTATATCCGGACATACAATCTCAGGCAAATCAACCATTCATTCTCAGGAGGAACTCAAATGAACCAATCAGTATCATCCTTCTTTGCCAAAAGAATCCTCTCTTGTCTGCTCCTGCTCGGGATGCTGACCGCTCTGACTGCCTGCGGCGATTCAAACGCGGCAAGCAGCTCTGACGACGTCAACGCCGAAATCAAGGGCATTGTCGGCACCTGGAACGAAGTTGCGATCGCTCCCAGAGTGCTGACGGTCAACGAGGACGCCACCTACACCCTTGACGAGGAATACGGCAGCGTCAAGGTCGATTACGAAGAACATCCCGACGGCACCAAGTCCGTCTGGTTCACCTTCACCGACGACGACGGCGAAGTATGGACTTCCTTTGCCAAGGATGAGGAAAACGAAGTGCAGAATGACCTGTGGTCGGGTCAGGACGGAAACTGGCACTTCATGCGCGACGGCATCGACGAACATCTCACCGCCGACAGTTATCTGCATACCTGGAGCTGCAGCAGATGCTACATTACCTTCGAAAAGAAGGGAAAGGGTTATGTCGCCACCGTCGACTGGTCCAGCAGCGCATCCGAAAGCACCCAGTGGACTTACAGCTGCTCCTATGACAAGGATTCTTCCTCTATGATCTGCAAGAAGGGCGCTGCCCGCGTGGAATTGACCAGTTCCGGCGGAAAAGAGAAGACAAAGACCGTTTACAAAGACGGCTCGGGCTCGTTTGTCATCAAGAACGGCACGCTCCGCTGGACTGACGACAAGGAAAACGCCGGAGCGGATATGTATTTTCTTCAGATAGATGATCAACAGGATTGATTTCCGTCAGTCCTCTCCCCTATTTCCGCCAATGTCGCAGGGAATCCGAACGAATATCAAAACACCTGACAGAATATCAGATTTCAGACTGATCAATCTGTCAGGTGTTTTTTGGTGTCAGAATAATAACCGCGGCTATTTGCCAGGCACAAAGATGGTATTGGCGATACAGTTCAATCTCACGCCGAAGCCCTCTGCACTCTCGACGGTGCAGTGTACCGAGGCGACAAGACAACCGCCGGCGGCAGGGATGATATAGACCGTCATCAACGAATCGGGAAGCGCTTTGTTTTTCCGTGCGCCTGAGGTGACGATCCGCGTGCATTCGCCTGCGCTGTCAAGCCGGAACTGCTGTTCCGCCTCTACCTGTTTGTATTTTTTGGAAAGCTCCGTTTTCACGGAGGCGGTGACGGTCTCCTCGTCTCCCTTCCGGAAGGTCAATTCGATGTAATTGTCCGGTTTTTCCGGATCATCAAGGCGGGAAACGAATTGTTCGTGATCCGGTGTGCCCCGCCGTTCAAGCAGTTCGTAATCATAGTCCAGTTCGTAACCGACGGTTTCATTCCTGACGTGTTCGTATCTGACGGTTTCATCCATGCCCTCCATCTGGATGACCGCTTCGAATCGTTCGCCGTCCTGCCTTCCGGTCACCGACTCCACCGCGGACGGTTCGGATGACCCGGCTGAAGTGTCCTTTCCTGTGCAGCCGACAAGCGTCGTTACCATCATCAGTACCGACACGCCCACCGCTACAATCGCTCTCGCATTTTTCTTTCTTTTCATCTTGATATTCCTCCTGCTCTGTTATGATATTATCGGGATTGGATGCTTTTAGTCTATCACAGCTCGCATTCCTTGTCAATGCATTTCCGCGGCCCAATGATCTTTTTTTCGGACTCAGTTGAATCGATACGAAGAAGCAGGTCAAAACGAGTTTGTCGCAATCACGAATGATCAGATGGTTCTGCTCAACAACGGAAAAATGGTCACCGACAGAATTTATGAAGACGCAGGGAATTTCTCCGACGGCATTATTCCTTTGAAATACGAGGGAAAATGGGGTTACGTTGACAATGAATACAATGACGCGGAAAAAATGGACAAGGCACTCTACGATATGTATCACATAAAGCCCTCCCGCGACAAAAACACCCTGAAATACAACCAATTTGCCGCCTATAAGAACGGAGCGTATTATTTCAGACGCATAAACGACGGAAGAAGATTACTGCCCAATACAATATTGACAAGGTTTATCAGGTTAAGGAAGACATTTTATCTGTTACCTTTGATGTAAAGGCAAGAGTTGCCGGCAATAAAAATGAAATCATTCACAAAGGAATAGCCGTTGTCTATACCGGCGGCTCACAGTATGCTCTTTTGCAGTATAACTTAGGAACTGTGCAGAATTTAATCCGTCGTTTGTTGCCGAAAAGCATAGTATCCTTCGTCTTTCTGACGGGTTAAAATGTATTAATTATTTCTGCACATATCACCAGTTTTAAGTAATGCGGGTTTCTCACATTACACACATCACGCGAATGACACGCGCAAAAAACCGCCTGTCTCTGCATTTGAGCCGCAGAAACAGGCGGTTTGTTTTGTTTAAAATTCAGTGATGAATCAAGCCGTAAGGCAATTATTTGATTTCGACGGTTGCGCCGACTTCCTTGAGCTTAGCCTCGATTGCCTCAGCCTCGTCCTTGGATACAGCTTCCTTGAGAGGAGCGGGAGCGCCGTCAACCAGAGCCTTTGCTTCCTTCAGGCCAAGACCTGTGAGCTCGCGGACAACCTTGATGACCTTGATCTTCTCAGCGCCGGCAGCAGCGAGGATAACGTCAAACTCAGTCTTCTCTTCAACAGCGGCAGCAGCGCCTGCAGCAGGAGCTGCAACAGCAACAGCAGCAGCGGCGGAAACGCCGAATTCTTCTTCAATAGCCTTGACAAGCTCGGAAAGCTCGAGAACAGTCATAGCCTTTACTTGATCGATAATGTTTGCGATTTTCTCAGACATGGTATTTTACCTCCAAAAATTATATTTGAGTGAATGAAAGAATAAGCAGCGGGAATAAAAAAGTTACTCTGCTGCGGGTGCTTCTTCGGCACCTTCGGTCTGCTTGTCGACAATCGCCTTGATTGCGATCGCAAGACCCTGAATGGTTGCGTTGAGTCCGAAAGCGAGCTGAGTGAGAAGGGTCTCTCTCGAAGGAGTCTTTGCAAGTGTCTTGACCTCGTCAACGGTCATCTTTTTGCCGTCAATGAAGCCTGCCTTGATCTCAAAGCCCTTTTTGTTGCCCTCTGCGTACTCGTTGAGGATCTTTGCGGCTGCGATGTAATCGCTGTCGCAGGTTGCGATGGCTGTGGTGCCGTTGAGAACGGCATCGTCAATCTCAACGCCCGCATCGGCGGCTGCGCGCTTGATGAGGGTGTTCTTGGCGACGGTGTAGACAACGCCTGCCTCACGAAGCTGCTTGCGGAGCTTGGTGTCGTCGGCAACAGAAATACCGCTGTAGTTGACGATAACGCCTGCGACGGAAGACTTCAGTCTGTCGGAGAGATCGTTCACCAGAGCCTGCTTCTGTTCCAGAATTGCTTTACTTGGCATGATAGTTTCACCTCTGAAATTCAGGATAATTTCGCAGGAAACAAAAAACGCCCGTCCTCGATGATCCACCGAGGACGGACAGACAAATTCATCAGAAAAAAGGGCAAGGACTTGCCGCTCTATATTCACCATGAAAAAGCTCTGTTTCCCTCGGCAGGCGGTTTCTTACTTGTTTCTTCAGAAACAATAAAATCCGTTGGGCAGTAATGCACCTGCTGTCTTTGGTATTCCACACGGGCATAGCCCGTACGGTACACAGCTTTATTATATTAACACACGGGTTGGGATTTGTCAAGTGTTTTTTTGAATTTTTTTGTGGATATATTATCCGCGCTTTTTTTACTTTAGAGGACAGTGGTTAGCCGTTTGCCGTTAGCATGATGGATGACGTTCGTTTTGCACTCCTTCCGTCGCTGCGCGACACCTTCCTCAAAGAGGAAGGCTATCGGCTAACCACTGAACACTGACCGCTTATCACTTCGTCCGCTCGGGCTGGTAGCTCTTGGAAAGCTCCACGTAGTGTTCCCAGTCCTTTTCGCTCAGATGAAAGCTGGTTTTGAGATTGTTCTTGATCTCGCCCGGTCGGACCTTGAGATAATTGCGCAGATGCGGCACCTGGAATTCCTTCCATTTGCTGTAGGACGGTCTTTTCCAGATTGGTTCATTCAGCTTGATCTCTCCCTCGACACTGCTCGCCAACGCGTCGAATATCGGCACCGAACGTTCCGGCGCAAGGGTGTTGGTGATCTGATAGGCGTAGACCGTCAGGAAATGATCGCGGAACTCCTTATTCTCCAGCAGCTTGCGGATGATGGAATTGTCGAAATGACCGATGCCGTGTCCCTTGGGATTGAGCAGATGCCACTCGATGAAGTTCTTTTCGCGGATATATTTCGCGGTCTGCATTGACCAGTCCATGTCGTAGACCATCCACCGCCATTTGCCGTCTTTGTGCTTGTAGCAGCGGATGTTGACCGTGTCGGTATTGCCGAAGAAGGTTTCCACAATCCAGTAATTGATCAGCGAATCGAAATCCACCTGGCTCTTGACATATTCATAGTTTTTCTCATCGCGCAGATCGTGTGTCTTGCAGAACTGCGTCAGCTTCCTGTAGGCGGCTGTGGTGCCTTCCTGCGCGCTTCTCTCCCCTTTGATAATGTCAAACGTGCCTTTTTCGTAGCCGTAATAGTTTTTGAGATAATCCGCGTTGAGCGCTTCGCGGATGTAGTAGAAGCCCCAGTATTTGCCGTTGATGTAGAGGGCGCAGGGCTGTTCCTCCTCGAAGTCCAGATCCATTTTGCCCCTCACCAGCGCCGGGATCAGTTCATCCCGCAGTTTGGTGTATATCTGGTCCTCGCCGCTGGGACGCAGCAGCATCGACGAGAAGGTGGTCACCGCCTTTTCGTTCTCGCTGAAGAACGGATAGGTGATCTCATTGACGCCATAGATCTCGCGCAGACTCAGCTTCACGCCTTTCTGCGGCATTTCGCGGGAGCTGTGCCCGAAGAGCTTCGCCCCGCAGGGGAACTGCACCTCTTTGACGCCGTCCTTGGAAAAATATTCGGCGTAGATTTTCTTCTCGGAGCCGTCGGCTTTATCGACAAATATTCCCTTGCCCTGCGTCAGCTGCGAGGGATTGCCGCTGATACAGAAAATCGGTATGGTATGGGGATTGGACGTGAGATAGGTCTGCGTCACACTGTCGCTGATGATCGTGTCGCTGCTGAATGCCGCGGCTCGGATGACGGTATTTTTATTGATTTTAAAGGGCGTCCGGTAGACGCCGGACGATTTGTTCGGCTCGGTGCCGTCGGTGGTGTAGACAATCGTGTAATCTCCCGGCACCGAAAGGCTGACCGTCGTTCCGCTGCTCACTACGCCGCCTTCCGTGCTGAATGTCGGCACAGGGGCATAGGCGGAATATTTTTTGCCGCTGTTGGCTTTTCCGGGGGACGGTGAGGTGAAAAAGCAGCGCGTCGTCTTGTCGCCGGTCGGTCTGCCGCTCGATATGCCGAGACGTCCCTTGCCTGTGGAAAAAACATCGCAGACTGCCCCGTAAGCGTCTGCGAGATAAAGGGTTTCACCGCCTGTGCCGATCTTGACGGAGGAATACAGGCGATTGCCTGCGACACGGGACTTGCCGTCGCAATAGATCACCAGATATGCCCCTCCGCCTATCTTCACATCGGGAAAGGTATAGGTCTTTTCCCCCGGCTTCTTGGAGAGAGTGTACCCCTTGAGCGAGATGGTCTCGGGGGTGGTATTGAATATCTCCACAAAGTCGGTTTTGGCAGTCTTGGAGGAATTGGAGGAAGCCGCCAGCACTTCGCTGATGATCACATCTCCTCCCTGAGACTGCTCAAAGTTCTCCGACAGCTTCCTGAAGGCGGTGGTGGTGTTCGCCCTGCCGGGAGTCGAACGGGCAAAGAACCGGTATTCGCCGCTGCTTTCGTCCCAGCCGCAGGAGACATTCGCCGGCAGATCCATCACCGACACCCTGCCGATCAGCGCCTTGTTTTTGGAAAAGAGCGAGATCGCTCCGTCCTTCGCGCTGAGTGAGAATCCTGTGTGAAGCATTCCGTTTTTGTCGGTCTTGTTCTTGCCGTCGCAGAATACCAGCAGGTATTCTCCGCCCTTGATCTTCGTTCCCTTGGGGAAGAGATATTTGTCCGGGATGCCCTCTTCGTCTGTCAGACCGTAGCCGGAAATGTCTATGTCGCGGTCGGATGTGTTGCAGAGTTCCACCCAGTCGCCGAAGTCGCCTTCACAGTCGTAGATCGTAAAGGTGTTGGAGATCATATATTCGTTGATCCTGACGTCGGAATTCTGTATCGACTGCGCTTCTCCGTTTTTATCGCCGGGCGTCGGAACGTCAAACCATACGTATTTTCCTTCGTCGTTGAGACCGTAGGAGATGTTCTCCTTTGAAGGCGGTACGGTCACCGATACCACGGAATTGCTGTCGGACAGATACACCGTTTCGCCGTCGGCAGCCGACAGCTTGAAGCCGGTGTGCAGGAACCCGCGTTCATCGGTCATGCTCAGCCCCGAACAGTATATCACCAAATACCCCTTGGCGGGAATGCTTTGTCCGCTGAGGGAATTCTTGGTGAGGGATTCGGGATCGTCCGAGAGATAGTATCCGTTCAGGGACAGATCGGACGACGTGGGATTGTACAGCTCTATCCAGTCATAGAACCTGCCGTCATACGCCTTGAAGCTGGCACTGTTGGAACAAAGCACCTCATTAATCACGGGCGAATTGCCTCCGGCGCTTTTTCCCTTTCCGAAATAATAAAACGTCCCCCAGACCGCAAGCGCAACTACCAGAATGATTGCCAAAATCGGTACTAATTTGCTTCGGTTTCCGGATTTTTCATCCATCTGTATCATCCCTATCTTTTGAGAATTCAGAATTCATTCACAAGGTTATGAACAATTATATCATACTTTTTTGCGATTGTGAAGAGGTAATTATGATTTTCTTATGCTGACTTCACCAGAATTCAGCGCTTCCTCGCTGCCGTCTTCGTACCGGACCACCAGCCGGCAGCTTTGGTCGATGGCAATCGCAGTCGCTTTTCGCGCCTCGCCTCGCCCGAGTACCGTGATTCTCTCCCCTACTGTCACCGAGCGATTTTTGTATTCCTCGAAAAACGCGTGCGCAGGAAGACATTTGTAGTATTCCATGAATTTTTCAATGATTCCCGCGGCGATGCGGTTCTTGACGTCGCCCGTCGGCGGTTCGTCAAAGACTGCGCCGGCTATGTCCCTGATTTCCTCCGGGAATCCGCCCTCAGGCTCGGTGACATTCACGCCGATGCCGCAGATGGCGTATTCCAGTCTGCCGCTCTCCATGTCGAAGGACGCTTCCGTGAGTATGCCGCATATCTTTCTGCCGTCCATGAACACGTCGTTGACCCACTTGATGCCGGCGCTTTTCCCCGAAACCTCTTCCACCGTCCGGGCTACCGCGACCGCCGCCGCCGTTGTGATGAAGAGCGCTTCATCCGCGTTGATTGCCGGACGCAGCAGGATGCTGAGATACAGTCCCGTTCCCGACGGCGAAACGAAACGCCGCGACATCCGTCCCTTGCCGGCGGTCTGTCCCGCGGCGACAATCACCCTGCCCTCCGCCGCGCCTGACGCTGCCATTTCCTTCAGTACCGTGTTGGTCGAGGTCACCGTCTTATAGACGCTGATGTCGAATTGATCCGCGTTTTTTCCGAGGTATTTCTCGATTCCGCTTTGCGACAGCACGTCGTTTGTCATTCTGAGGGAATATCCCCTGCCGCTGACCGCGTCGAATTCGTATCCCTCCGATTCCAGCTGTCTGACCGCCTTCCAGACCGCTGTGCGGCTGACGTTCAGCCTACTGGCAAGTTCCTCTCCGGAATAGAATTCTCCCCTGCCGTTTTCGAATATTTTTAATACTTCTTCCCTGACACTCATTGATATGCTCCTTTTTAGGTAAAATTAGGTAATTGTAAAACTTGGAAAATGCCGGAAATTGGCGGGGTCATGCATTGTTCAAAACGAAGTTTTTCTCCGGTCGTGGGCAAGAAAATCGTTGTATTGGACTATTTCTGTATTCGCCCAAACCTTTTGCGTGTCGACACTGGTCTTGCTCGGTCGCACCGCTTAACAAGTTAAGCTAGGCTCCCTCGTGGGGCTCTG
>ONID01000149.1 GCA_900317765.1 uncultured Eubacteriales bacterium
CAGCGCACCGGCTACGACTACAACAAGGTCGCCCGCATGAGCATTATCCGCGACGGCTGGGTCAAGATGGCAAACCTCTGCGTCGCCACCTGCCACCATGTCAACGGCGTTTCGGCGCTGCACAGCCAGATCATCAAGGACAGCGTCTTCAAGGATTTCTACAGCGTTATGCCTGAGAAGTTCACTAATGTCACCAACGGCATTGCGCATCGCCGCTGGCTCAACCAGAGCAATCCCGGACTGGCTTCGCTTGTCACCGACCTCATCGGCGACGGCTTCGTCAAGGACGCCTCCAAGCTCGAGAACCTGATGAAGTACAAGGACGACAAGGCTGTGCTCGACAAGTTAGCTGCCATCAAGCACCGCAACAAGATCGGTCTGCACGAGTACAAGAGACAGCACCTCAACGCGCTGCACATTCTCGCCCAGTATCAGTGGCTGCTGGAAAATCCCAACGCTCCCTTCACTCCCAAGACCTACATCTTCGGTGCAAAGGCGGCTCCCGGCTACTTCCTCGCCAAGCAGATCATCCAGTTCATCTGCACCCTTGCCGATCTCATCAACAACGACAAGCGCGTATCCGATAAGCTCAAGGTGGTTTACCTCGAGAATTACCGCGTGACCGTCGCCGAGAAGCTCATTCCCTCGGCTGAAATCAGCGAACAGATTTCCCTCGCAGGCACCGAGGCAAGCGGCACCAGCAACATGAAGTTCATGATGAACGGCGCTATTACCCTCGGCACAGAGGACGGTGCAAACGTCGAGATTCATCAGGCAGTGGGCGACAACAACATCATTATCTTCGGTATGTCCACACCTGAAGCCGAGCGACTCAAGAACATCTATTCTCCCCGCGATTGCTACAACAACAATCAGCAGCTCCACAAGGCGATCGACTTCATGAGCGCGGGCTTCGGCGGCAAGCAGTTCCACGACGTTGTCAACTCTCTGCTTGACGTGGACAGATACATGGTTCTCGCCGACTTCAACGACTATTGCAGAGCACAGAACGACGCGTCCGCTCTCTATCTCGACAAATACAGATGGAATTCCATGAGCCTTGTCAACATCGCTCAGTCCGGCATCTTCGCCGCCGACCGCTCCATCGAGGACTACGCCAAAAATATCTGGGGACTCAAGAAATAGGCGCTCACATGCGTTCGCTTTAGAGAATAAAGAATAAAGAATAGATAATAGATAATAGTGAAGGAGCGCTGCGCGCTGGAATATATATTCAAGGCGCGAACGCGCCTTCCTCAACTCCACACTCCAAACTCCACACTCCAAACTCCACACTTATCTCAGGAGGAACGGTATGAAAAAGACACTTTTTGATTCGCGCGATCCTTTTTACCGCAAGCCCACGGGAGCCGTGGCAAACGGCACGCCGGTTCACTTCAAGGTATGTCTGCCGCGCTATCTCTGCTGCACGGCAGCTACACTCATCATTCATAACGAACATGAAAACAGGGTGGACAGAGGCAATCTCTTCTGGTGCGGCATGGATGGTGCCGATTTTGAATACTGGGAGGTAGACTACACTCCCGAAGAGGCTTCCCTCAATTATTACTACTTCGAGCTTTCCACCTCGTCCGGTACCAAATACCTCGGACGCACGCGTTCGGGATTAGGCGAATTGCAAATGCAGCCCGTCGCGTGGCAGCTCACGGTCTATGAAAGCACCTTCAAGACACCCGACTGGCTTGCCGGCGGCATTATGTACCAGATTTTCCCCGACCGCTTCTGCAAATCCGGTGTGGAACACCCGGATATTCCCTACGGCAGGAAGATTCACGAAAACTGGGGCGATCAGCCCGACTGGGCGCCGAATGAATACGGCATGATCACCAACTCCGACTATTTCGGCGGCGATCTCAAGGGCATTACCCAAAAGCTCGATTACATCAGTTCTCTGGGAGTAAGCTGTATTTACGTCAACCCCATTTTTGAAGCACACGAGAACCACCGCTACAACACAGCCGATTACCGCAAGATAGACCCCATGCTCGGCACCGAAGCGGATTATATCGAGCTGTGCGAAGAAGCCGGAAAGCGCGGCATCAGAATTATCATAGACGGCGTTTTCTCCCACACGGGCGACGACTCGGTCTACTTCAACAAGCATAACCGCTACGACACCCTCGGCGCGTACAATTCCAAGGAATCGCCCTATTATTCGTGGTTCAAGTTCTACCAGTGGCCGGACAACTACCATTCATGGTGGGGCATCAGCACTCTTCCGGAAGTCAAGGAAGAGGAGCCGGACGTCATCGAGTACCACACCGGCGAAGGCGGAACCGTGGGCACATGGCTGGATAAGGGCGCCAGCGGATGGCGTCTCGACGTCGCCGACGAGCTCGCCAAGAAGGTGGATCCCGAGGCGGTCATCATCGGCGAGGTCTGGGAGGACGCAAGCAACAAGGTTGCCTACGGACAGCGCAGACGTTATCTGCTCGGCAAGCAGCTCGATTCCGTGATGAATTACCCCTTCAAGGACGTCATCCTCGGCTTCCTGACCGGCTGGTCGGGAGATGAAGCCATCGAGGTTGTCAACAACATCATGGAAAATTACCCGCCGCAGGTCACACGCCTTCTGATGAATTCTCTCGGCACACACGACACCGAGAGAGCCATCACAATTCTTGCGGGAGAACCTGCCCACAACCGCGGCAGGGACTGGCAGGCCTACGCCAAAATGTCCCCTGAGCAGCGTGAAAAGGGCATACGCAAGATGAAGCTCGCTACCGTGCTGCAATACACCCTTCCCGGCGTTCCCTGTATCTATTACGGCGATGAAGCGGGCGTGGAGGGCTACAAGGATCCTTTCAACCGCTCAACTTACCCGTGGGGCAACGAAAACAGAGGACTTATTGACTGGTACAAGCGTCTCGGCAAGCTCCGCAAGGACGTGGACTGCCTGACCGACGGCGAATTCGAGGTCGCCAAATGCCTTGACGCGGTTATGTCCTTCGTCCGCCGGGGCAAGAAGGATTCGCTCTTTGTGGCGGTGAACAGCTCCGACTGCAACACTCACCACATCGACCTGCCGGAAGGCTTCAACGGCGCCCGCACGGTGCTCGGCAGGGCTTCCGTCTACAAGGGAGTCGTCACCATTCCGCCCATGAGCTGCATTATTCTCAGAGCCAACAATTACTCCATGTTCAAATGAATCAGGGCGATATTCCGCCTGTTATTCAAAAGGACAAAACGCTCCTGACAATTTAAATCTGCGTCCGAAACGGCTGTTTGTGTTTAAAAGACTCCGTTTCGGACGTTTTTTGTTTTCGCGTTCACTTCTGTATTGCAATTACATGTACATTATGATAAAATATATCTTTAGACACAATTTCAAAAGCAAACAAACCCTTTTCTTATTTTCGGAATCAAAGAAGGGAGCATAACAGAATGCAAAGAAAAAAGCAGCTTGTGATATTCCTGACAATATCCCTGGTGATTCTGCTTTTCGTTGTGACAATATCGGTTTTATCCAGAGAAACAACCGCCGTTCCGGAAGAAAAAACGCCGGTGGAATCAACGGAAAGCACTGCGTCAACAGAGCCATCCTTTGCCATCATCCGGCAGCCCGAGAACATGCTGTTTGTGCCGGGAAGCTGTATCACCCTGTCGCTCAAGGCACAGGGAACCGGTCTTCAATACCAGTGGTATTACAGAAAACCGGGACAGACAGAATTCAGCCTTTGGAACGGGCGCACCCATTCCAGTGAATTGGTTGCACCGGTCGATTCATGGGACGGCATTGAGCTTTATTGCACCGTGACCGACGGCGAGAATCATTCGATCGACTCTGACATCATTACCGTATCCAAGGGAAAGACGCTGACGGTGCTGGGAGTGGGGGACAGCATCTGCAGCGGCCGCAGAAACGGAAGCAAGGGCTTTGTGGGCGATCTTGGACTGCCGTATCTCAACGCGGGTGTTTCCGGGTCGTCGCTGTCCACGGTGAGGACAGACGTCACCAATATTCCCGATCAGCTCCTGCAGGTGACGGATTTCGATCCCGACATTATTATCGCCGAGGGAGGACTCAACGATCTGTACAGAAACGCTCCGATGGGCGAAATTCCCACACAACAGGCAGACAGCATAGATTCCCTTGACCCTTCCACCATTATGGGCGGAATGCAGAAGCTCTTTCTGATCATGAAGGAAAAATACCCGGATGCACAGCATTGCTTTCTCATCACTCACAGGATATTCCGGAACGGTGTGTATCTGGTCACCACGCCCAATGAAGCGGGATATACGCAGCGTGATCTGCACGACGCCTTTGTCGCCTGCTGCAAGGTGTACGACATTGAGGTCATTGATATTTTTAAGGAAAGCCCGATGGATACGAGGGACTTCTCTTTGCTGTGCGTATTCAATTATACCAGTGACACCGATCCCGAATGGGAGGAATCGAGAAGCAATGAAACCGATTATGTCAACGGCGACGGCGTACATCCTCTGAATCGGGGCTATCTGGAGTATTATGTTCCCATCATACAGAAGCACATCCATACGGAGATGAAAATGCCGGAGATCACCCATCAGCCGCAGGACGTCACGGTGATCCCGGGGGATTACTTTACGCTTTCCATTGAAGCGCAGGGTATCGGTCTGCAATACCAGTGGTATTACAAGAAGGAGGAACAGGATTCATTCAATATCTGGAAGGATCACACATTCGAATCCGAAGTGGTATTCCCCAATTCCTCGTGGGACGGTATTCAGCTGTACTGCGTTGTCACCGACAAATTCGGTCATTCGGTCATTTCGGACACCATGACGGTATTTCTCGATTGACAGGACTAAATGAAGGATGTGATTCGAAATGCGTATAAAGAAACTGTTGGCAATGGGCGTGCTTTCAATCGCTTTTCTGTCCGCGGGAAGGATTGCATTCGCAGAAAGTGTTTCAATCGGGGAAGGCGATGCCGATCCCGCTGTGACGGTGCCAATGCAGGAAGAAATCGTCGGGGAAATGCATCAACCGTCAGACCGGCAACCGCAGGCACTTGTTTCGGAGCCGGAACGCAATAGCCCGGACGTTCTGTCAGACGCACCGTCCGCACCGGAACAGATCAGTGAAGTCATTCCGCCGGAACAGGAGGAAATCATTGCCGATGCACCGTCCGCACCGGAACAGATCAGTGAAGTCATTCCGCCGGAACAGGAGGAAATCATTGCTGACCCACCATCCGGAACGGAACAGATCAGCGAAGTCATTCCGTCGGAACCCAGACGGATGACAGTGGATGCCGCTAAAACAACGGAACAGATAAGCGGTGAAACAAGTCTGCCGACCGAACAGACCGGAACGCAGGAGAAAGCGCTCTCCATCGTCCGTCAGCCGGTAGACCAGAGATTTGTTCCGGGATTCTTTATCACCCTGTCGATTAAAGCGGAGGGAAAAGGGTTATCCTACCAGTGGTATTATAAAAAGTTAGGACAGACAGGGTTCAGCGAATGGAGCGGACGGACGCATGCCAACGAATCGGTTGTTCCCAATCAATCGTGGGACGGAATAGAACTCTACTGCGAAGTAACCGACGCAAACGGAAACAAGGTAAAATCCGATACCATTACCGTATGCAACGATGACACAATGACAGTGCTTGCGGTGGGCGACAGTATTTGCCGAGGGACAAGGAACTGTTTGCGGGGGTATGTTGGTCATCTCGGCATACCCTATCTGAATCTCGCAGCGTCCGGGGCGTCGCTGTCAACGGAAAGGTCAGATGTGACCACCGTTCCGGATCAATTGGCAAATGCGACGGATCTTCAGCCGGATATTATTATCGCGGAGGGAGGGCTCAACGATCTGTGCCAAAGCACACCCATCGGTGAAATTCCCACGAAACCTGCGGTCAATGCGGAATCCCTTGATATCTCCACTGTGATGGGAGGACTGCAAAGGGCATTTCTGATTATGAGGGAAAAATATCCTTCGGCGCAGCATTATTTTCTCATCAATCATAAGGTGTTCAGAGACGGAGTGTATTATGTCACCACCCCCAACCAAGCGGGATATACGCAGAAGGATCTGCATGACGCGTTTGTCGCCTGCTGTGGGGTTTATCACATAGGCGTGATTGATATATTTGAAGAAAGCTCTCTCGATACAAGCGATTCCTCTTTTCTGTCTTCCTTTGATTATAACAAGGATACAGATCCGACTTTGGAAAACGCAAGGAGCAACGAGACGGATTATGTAAACAATGACGGCGTACATCCTCTGGAAAGGGGATATCTGGAATATTATGTCCCCATTATACTTGACCATATTACCATCAAGCAGCCCAAAAAGCAGCTTGTGATCACCGAGCAGCCGCATAACCAAAACGCAACGTCAGGTGAACCGATTACCGTCTCTGTCAAAGCGAGCGGAGATTTCATAAAGTACCAATGGTATTACAGAAAGGAAGGACAGAGCGAATTCAATCTATGGCGCAATCGGGTTCGACCGACAGAAACCGCCGTTACGACCGAGAGCTGGAATGGGATGCAGGTGTATTGCAGGCTGACCGACAAATACGGGAATTCCGTTCAGTCGAAGACAATCACGGTGACAGTGGAGCCAAAACTGGCGATCACCGGGCAGCCGAGGAGCTGTGCGATAGCCTTAGGCGAATCCCTGACCTTATCTGCCAAGGCGCAGGGCATGGGACTGCAATACCAATGGTATTATAAGAAGGAAGGTCAGAGCCAATTCAGCGAGTGGCCAAGCCGGATCAGACCGACCGAGACAGTGATTCCGCCGGACAGCTGGAACGGTATTCAGCTCTTTTGCATAGTGACCGACAAATACGGGAATTCCGTTCAGTCGGAGACGATCACGGTG
>ONID01000181.1 GCA_900317765.1 uncultured Eubacteriales bacterium
AGATGCCTTCGATATCGTGGGGAGCGATTACGGACGGCAGCTATATGAGGGATCTGGAGACCTATCTCACGGATCAGTTTCCTTACAGAGACAAGATCGTTTCCGAAAAGACCTTCATCGATATGATGAACGGCAAGCAGAAGATAAACGGCGTTTATCTCGGCAGCGATTCCTATCTCTTCGACAGTCAGTCTAAGGCGGACAAAGATGACCTCGACACTAAACTGAGCTCAATACAGAAATTCTGTACATATGAGGAAAACGCCCAATGCGGTGTGGCCATTGTTCCGAATGCCACTTATGTCCTTGCCGATAATCTGCCATACGGTGCTCATTTTGAAGATCAGGGAAACTGTATCAAGGAAATAAACGACAGGTTAAAGACTGCCAAAACAGGCGGCGAAGGTGAAATCAAAGCGATTGATTGTGTTTCTCCGCTTACTAAGCAACTGGATTTTCAGAAATATTACCGCACGGATCACCATTGGACGACACGCTCGGCGTATGAAGTATTCAAGGAGATCGCCTCGGCGTTTTCGCTCGATACCTCTGCGGTGAATTATGAATTTATGGAGGTAACCGACAGCTTTCAGGGGACGCTTGCCTCATCGTCCGGACTGCATCACATCAACGATTCCGTCGAAATATGCTGGCCGAAGGATTTTTCCGGAAAGTATGTGATCGAATACGAAGCAGAGCAGACGAAGCGCACAAGCTTTTTTGTGTCTGAAAAGCTGTCAGGCGGAAATCAGTACGAGGTTTTTATGGGCGGCAACTACGGAAAAATCATCATCAGTTCCGACACCACCCGAAAGAAAAACCTGCTTCTGATCAAGGATTCATACGCCAATTGCATGATACCCATGCTGGTGCCTTATTTTTCAAAGATAGTCGTGATTGATCCGCGCTATCTCAACGATGATCTGTCAGATGTTATCCAGGACTATAGCTTCACACACATCCTTTTTCTTTACAATCTCAACACGTTTTTAGAGGACACATCTCTCGTCGATGCGATTAACATACGCATGCCTGCGGCGGAGAGTGAAACAGAAAGTACAGCTGCGTAACGACGCCAGGATCTGAATAAAAAAGGGGGGCTGTCGCACAGGGATGATTTCCCTTGTGCGACAGCCCCTGATTTTTTGAAATTATAATTTGAAGCATTTCTGGATTTCCTTGCTTTCACCGATCACAAAGGCAACGTCTCCCGCTGCCATCTGGGTGTCAGGTGACGGAACAAATACGGTTCCTCTCCGGTTGATGGTCAGAATGTTGATCTTATACTTCTTTCGGATATCGATCTGGGAAAGCGTTTTCCCGAACCAATCCTTCGGGATCTTCAACTCGTAGATGGAATAGTTGTTGTCGAGCTGGATAAAATCAAGAATGCTGTCCGACGCATATTTCGTGGCAATCCGAAGAGCCATCTGCTTTTCGGGATAGACCACTTCATCCGCTCCGTTTTTCAGAAGGAATTTCATCTGCACATCGTTGGTGGCTCTGGAAATAACCTTCGGCGCGCCAAGTTCCTTCAGCAATGAGGTGGTTTCCAGCGACGATTGGAACAGACTGCCCAGTGCAACGATGCAGATATCGTAGTTGGCAACTCCGAGAGAGCGGAGAAATTCCTCGTTTGTGCTGTCGCCGATTCTGGCGTTAGTGACATACGGCAGTATAGCGTTAACGCGTTCCTCGTCAATGTCCACTGCCATGACCTCACAGCGAAGGTCGCTCATTCTTTTGGCGATATGGGTGCCGAACTGCCCCAATCCGATAATTAAAATGGTTTTCATAGCATATTCTCCTTATCCTACCGTTATTTTTTCAAGCGGTAAACGTGAATTGTTGCTTTCATAGGAGGGCACAGCCGCATAAATCAGCGTGAGTCCTCCCACTCTGCCAAAGAACATCAGCAGCATCAGGATGATTCTGGAAATCAAAGAGAGCTTGCTTGTTATGCCCAGCGTCAACCCCACCGTTCCGATGGCAGAGCCGGTTTCAAAAATGCATGTCAGCAGGGGGAGATTTTCTACCCGGCTGATGATGATTCCGCTTGTCAGGAACAGCACAAGATACATAAAGAGGATAGCGCCCGCGTTTCTGACGGCGGTTTCCGGCAGTCTTCTCCTGAAACACTGCACATCGTTGCGACGGCTGAATACGGTAATGGCTGACAGAAACAGCACGGCAAATGTAGCTGTTTTCATTCCGCCTGCGGTTGATCCGGGAGAACCGCCGATCAGCATGAGCAGTATCATGATTAAGGTGCCTGATTCGTCCATTGCAGAGAGATCCTGCGTGTTGAAGCCTGCCGTTCTTGTCGTAACCGATTGAAACAGCGAACTGATGGTTCTGTCTGAGAATGGCAGACCGTTATATTCATAAAGAAAAAAATAGATGAAGGGAAGCACAATCAGCAGAAGTGATGTCAGCAAAACGATCTTGCTTTGCAGGGTGTATTTTTTCAATTGAAGCTTTTGCGTTTTCACGTCATGCCACACCAAAAAGATGAAAACTTCTCTCTTGTTCCCATGAGATCAAATCCGGCGTTACAGAATGCCGATACGGAATGCCATAAGGAATACCACAGGCCTTTGAAAAAACCGAAATCTCTGCAAAAAACAGGTGCGAGCAGCAGGGCGCCGACAAGCTCGATCATCGCCGATGTTTTCAGAATAAATCCCGTCAATCGGACAATGCCACCCACCTGCGGAGCAGAAATGGATTCCTGCATCGTGCTTCTGTGCCATAAGCCGATTTTTTTTCCGGAAGCCCGTATGATGGCAAGTCCGATGGTGATAACGCCCATGCCACCAATCTGTATCAAAGACAATATGACGATCTGACCGAATAACGACCAGTAGGTAGCCGTGTCCTTTACCACAAGCCCCGTAACGCAGGTGGCTGATACCGCCGTGAAGAGACAATCGGAGAAAGGAGTAACGACCCGCTCCTGTGATGAAATGGGAAGCATCAGTAGCAGTGTGCCTAACAGGATCATAGCCATAAAACCGAGAATAATGATCTGAAATGAATTGAGACGTTTTTGTATGTCTGAGATATTCAATAAGTTAGATAATTTGAACATGATACACCTCATCACAAATTGCTTTTAGATTTTATACGAAAATCATCATAAAAAACGATTGATTACTGTAACAATAGTATAAATAATTAATGTATAAAAATCAAGTGTTTTAGCAAAATAATATGTTCTGTAATCCACAAAAATGTTCATCTACGGTTAGTTATCTGCTCTATTTAATAATTCGATTCAAGTCATTATATAAGATCGTAGAATGCAACAAAGGCATACCGACCTTTTTTCAGCCGATATGCCTTTGAAATTTTATATAGGAGCGATTATTTCTTTAAAACTGATTCGTTCTTGGAATACAATTCTTTCAGAATTCATCTCTCGTGTGGATAAAAGATTTCGCTTTCGGAAAAGAATTACTTCTTGTCAGCGATAGCTGCCTGTGCAGACAGGAAAAGACAGAGGGGTTTTTGATCAGGTTTGCCATATTCTCTCCGTCTTTTCTATGTAACGAGGAAATCTCTTCGATTTCCTCCAGCTTGACGACACAATTTTTCTTCCGTCCTCCCACTGTAAAGGTGGCTTTGACATCAGCTTTGCCGTTAAGGTTCAAGTACCATTCAAAGCTGATGTCGGAAGTGGGACGCACCATGTAGACAAACTGATCAATTACTTCATGACAAAGGCTGGTTCCTGAAAAATCAATCATCGTATTAAGGGTGTCACGAATGCCGTCCAAGTCTATCCCCTTGGGAGCAGTCTGTTCGTCAGGGGTAATTTCCAGCAGCTTCTGAAGCTCCGCGATTTCTTCATCAACAGGCTTTCTCATCACCAGATACTCGTCCTTGCTGATTTCTCCATCGGCTCGCATTGTTGTCAGATTGAGCAGGCGGCTGTTTGCTTTTGCGATGCGTGTCTTAATTCCCACAACATCAGAATCATTGGTGACTTGTTCTTCTTTATAATAGCACTTTATCAGCTCCAATGCAAGCAAAACTGATTCTTTTTTCTTTACCCACAAATATTCCATCAATACCTTTGCCATAAAATCAAGCTTCCAGTCGCAAATCATCCTGATGTCACAGTAGCTTTCCGCATCAAGATCAAGATTTCTGCGCTTAGCCGCTTTACCATAGCGGATTTGATTGTAGCATTGATAGCCGTATGAGATTTTACCGTCGAGCTTTGTGTGCCATTTATTCCGACGAAAAGCACAGCCACAAGAGCAGCGGAGTTTGTTTACCCAAATATCTTTGGAATCCCGCTTGCTGCGGGTTACTTGGTTTTCCGTCACGAATACTTCCTTCGTGCGCTTTTCACGGATGGCTTGTGCCCTTTCCCATACCTCTCTGGAAACAATTGCCGGAAAATCGCCCTGAACGTATTCATAGGTGGACATATCGAGATTATTGACGCGCTTTTGTTCAAGGAAATTGTTGCTTCGGGACTTGTTGTAACCGATCAATCCCATGTAGGTTGCGTTTTTGATGGTGCGCATGGTATTGGAAACTGTCCATCTGACAATGCCGGAAGCGTTTTTGCGCTTTCTTTCCGTTAAAATCCGTGCAATCTTCATGGAGCCATTTCCCTGCAAATAAAGGTCAAAGATCATTCTCACAGTTTCAGCCTGATCTTCATTAATGACATAAGTATCACCCACACGGTCATATCCGAGAATATTGCCGTTTCCAAAAAGGACGCCATTATCACGACAGATTTTCTGACCGGCCTTTACACGTTCGGACGTCTTGCGGCTTTCTTCCTGTGCGAGCGTTGCCATAATGGATAGTCTGAGTTCTCCATCGCCGTCCATTGTCCAGATATTATCGTCAATGAAATAAACTTCCACGCCGTAATTCTTCAATTCTCTGGTCATCACGAGCGTGTCAACAACATTTCTGGCAAAGCGGCAAACCTCTCTGGTAACAATCAGGTCGAAGTTCCCTGCTTTGGCATCCGCAATCATACGAAGAAAAGAAGGACGTTTTTTTGCCTGCGTACCGGTTATTCCCTCATCGATATATCGGTCAATGACTGTCCAGTTGGGATGATACCTGACCTGATCATCATACCACTGCAACTGGTTTTCCAACGCAGAGAGCTGTGCTTCATGTTCTGTTGAGACACGTCCATAAATTGCTACTTTTCTCGGTCTGTTTCTGTCAAAAAGCGCATAATCCGTGAGCTTAAAGCGATAATTAAAATCTGTTGCCGTGTTCATAAGGCATACCTCCGTAAATTAGATGACCTCATTATAAATGGTTTCAAGCCGCTTGTGAAATGTGCGAATCAATGTGTTTCATGATATTTGTATATGTGGCTTGATTGATCTTTCCCATTTCCAGCAACGCCTCTATGAGTTTAACGGCACCGATTTTAGGATCAATTTGATAGTCCTGAACATTTTCCTCTATTACAGTCAATGTCAATCACTTAAGGAAAGACACGAAAACCAGGGGCACGAAATTAATATAAAATTCAAGATTTTGTCATACTGACGACACATTTTTTGAAAC
>ONID01000192.1 GCA_900317765.1 uncultured Eubacteriales bacterium
AGATAGGTGTGGAAAAGCGTGATGAGTTGGTGTATACGCCTGCAAAATTTCATGTCCGCCGCCATATCGTGAAAGTTTACAAATGCACAAAATGCGGCAGTGATCCCGAAAAAGATGCAGAATTAGAAGATATCGAGCCGTGTCATTTCAGGAAAGCCGACTGCCCGAAAGCAATGATACCCGGCAGTTACTGTTCACCGGACCTGCTTGCTCATATCATTTATGAAAAATATGGGAAAGCTGTGCCCCTGCACAGACAGGAAAAGGATTTTTCTTCAAAAAGGATACCCTTGCTGAAAGCAACCATGTCAAATTGGGTAATGACGGGTGCAGAACAATGGTGTCTGCCGATTGTGCGGAAAATGATTGAAATTCTCCTGCTGAGTGAAGTCATCCACGCTGATGAAACGGTGATACAGGTGTTGCGTGAAGAAGGCAGAAAGGCATCAAGCGAATCGAGAATGTGGGTATATTGTAATGGAAAAATCAATGACAAAAGCATTGTCATTTTCGATTACAAGCCGACACGCAAGGGGGCGAATGCACAGGAATTCCTGAAAGGCTGGCACGGCTATCTTGTTCGTGACCAGTTCAGCGGCTATCACGTTTTGAAAGATGTGAAACACTGTGCTTGCTGGACTCACATGAGAAGAAATTTCGTTGAGGTCATACCGTGTGACAAGAAACTGCACAAGACATCCGTGGCAGTGCAGGCGGTAGAACGGATCGACAAGATATACCATGAGGAAAGCCTGCTGAAAAACTGCACATCTGAGAACCGATACGAAGAACGGCTGGAGAAAATAAAGCCATTGATAGATGAGTTCTTTTCATGGGTAGAAAAATTGCCTGTAAGCGGTAAAAGCAAGCTTGCGGGAGCCATCGGCTATGCCCTTAATGAAAAGGAGTATCTGTACACATTTCTTGAAAACGGAAATGTTCCGCTTGACAATAACCGTGCCGAAAATGCGATACGTCCGTTTGCAGTAGGCAGAAAAAACTGGCTTTTCAGCAATACTCCCGGGGGAGCAGACTGCAGTGCGGCACTGTATTCCATCGTATCGACGGCACAGGCAAACGGACTTGATGCGGAAAAATATCTGACAGAGCTGTTCAGACAGCCTGCCGGAACAATTATTCTGCCCTGGAAGGAGAAAAATTCCGATGACACTTGATACGGAAAATGCCAAATTATTCTTTAAGTTGTTTCTGCCGATATTGGACTATGTGAATTTAAAGTGCCATGTGCTTGAAAATGACGAAAAATTCATGGAAAAATGGACTCTTTCTCAGGGTATTAACATACAGAGTGCTTTGAAAACTGCCAATAAACTCTGGTCGGACGATACACTGATAGACAACTATCTTGCACAGGCACAGCTTTCCGATGAAAACAGAGAAATTGTCAGCAGTTGGAAAAAGCATATCTCAGGCAAATTTATACTTGAAAGACATTTGAAAAAAGGCTCAATATTCATCCGTTTAGATGACGAGAAAGTATATCTTGTAAAAGGGCTGAATTCCACCTGGAGTGAAATGCTTGATGGTATGCCTCGGCCTATTTTGCTGAATGCGACTCTGCTTCCATGGAAAGATGTTATCATATCCGACGGATTGGTCGCACTCACTCCTGTATATTTCGGCAAAGGCTATTCAACGGAATTCAAGGAAATCTACATGAACGCAAAACATAATTCTACTATATTCAATTCCTTGTAAATTCAAACACGGAGTCAGATTATTATATCCTGACTCCGTGTTTTTCAATACGCTTTACTTTTGACGCTTACCAATAACGCATAAGCCGCTTGTTATTCCTTTCGGAACAGCAAGCGGCATTTTGTTCATTATGTATTAGAGGTATTGAATCAGTATTTTTTCCAACTGTCCTGCAATTTCCTTGAAATCACTGTTCAGCTCAATTACTTCGACACCAATAGTATTACTACCAATTCTAACACTATTGCCCTGCGATAAGCCTTCCTCGTCAGTTTTAGCATAAAGAAGAAGTCCCGAAACATTCCCCGTATTATTTCTATCCAGATTTTTGACATAGGAAAATATCTGATATAGATGTGCAGAACGATAGGTGCTTTTATAGTTTTCTGCCATTATCTTAGTGTAGTATTTGGTATCAATAATAAGCGTCTTATCGGCTTTATGAAGTGATATATCTGTTCTCATTTTTGGCAGGAAGTGTATCATCGAGTTTTCCTGTCCATCGGTAATATCCCATTCTATCTGCTGTGCTTTGGGGTGGAGTTCCTTGTGATGCTGCTTGTAGTATTCCATAACAAAACGCTGAAAAAGCATTTCCATGTGTTCGTCAGAGAATGACAGCAGCTTAAATTTGCCCTCGTCTGTTGTTTGTAGCAGTCCTGTCAGGGTCAGATAGCAGATATTGAGTAGAAACTCATAGTTTTGGTTGCTTTTCTGGTAGATTAACTTATTCCATTTGATATGATCAGTTTGTATCAGATCAACATTCCCGAAAAACAACAAAACCCTTTTTAGTTCCTGCTTTTGTTTTTTATCAACATCAGATGTGTGTACAAGTCGGTATATCGTTGTTTTCAGTATTTGATTATAGAGATTGTTTTCGGAGAAATTATCGTATTCACAGGCAAGCTTATCACTATACTGTGCTTTAAGCCTAACGGTTTCAGAGATACTAAGCTTGCCTCGCATAACCGAAAGATTCTCCTGTATCGGTACATATTCACGATACAAT
>ONID01000156.1 GCA_900317765.1 uncultured Eubacteriales bacterium
TCCTCAAATGTGATGGCTCCTGTGGGACATCCCGGCAGGCAATCGCCAAATCCGTCACAGAAGTTTTCCCTCACAAGTTTCGCCTTGCCGTCCACCATTTCAATGGCGCCTTCATGGCAGGCATCGGCACATAATCCGCAGCCGTTGCATTTTTCTTCGTCTATGTGAATGATCTTTCTTATCATGGCTATCTGCCTCCTTGATTTTCTGTCAACATTATAGTATAATCTGAAGTATATGTATGTGGTTACAACCACATTCTGAAATTATTTTTGGAGATGCTTGCATGGATACCGGATTACTGCAAAACACGGTTCTCTTCAGTAGGATAAAAGAGGACGATATAGAAACGGCATTAAAGGAACTCAACGCAGCAGAAAAGCGATACAAGAAAGGCAGCGTGATCCTTCATGCCGGAAGAACTACCGATCGTATGGGAATCGTTCTTTTTGGCAGCGTTACGATAGAAAGCAACGATATATGGGGAAACCGCACCATATTAAGTCATGTCGGAAAAGGCCAGTTCTTTGCGGAAACGTATGCCCTGCTGACCGATGAGCCAATGCTCGTGGATGCAACCGCCAACGAAGATTGCGGGATACTCTTTCTGGAGATTAACAGGCTGACAAATACCGCTCCCGGAAATGATGAATGGCGAGTGCGGATTCTCAACAATCTGCTCACAATATCAGCGCACAAAAATCTGGCTTTGTCAGGACGGAGCTTTCACATCTCACCAAAATCAATTCGTGGCCGCGTCATGTCATATCTGAATTCTGTCTCACTTCAAAAAGGAAGCCGGACTTTTGATATTCCTTTTGACCGACAACAGCTGGCAGACTATCTGAACATTGAGCGCACCGCTCTTTCCAAGGAACTGGGACGTATGCAGAAGGAAGGCATTATATCCGTAAGAAAGAGCCACTTTATCATTTTGTCAACACAGGAATAAAAGGCTTCCAGAGTATGAGCTGCGATCAGCTCTGTGCATGATCAGCCTTGCAAAGGGATTGAAGTGAATTATTTATAGCCGTCTGTGAGATGATGTTGAACTTCTGATAAATCTCCTAGACGGCTATGTTTTTGTTGACAGATGAGGAATTAGCAGAAATCTTAAAAGGTATGTATTGATTTCGCATTACTCATACTTATTCGAAAACCTCCTATTTCGAATTGATTGATCTGCCTGAATGGTTTATAATTATATCAGACAAGGCAAATCAGTGTTTCCTGAGTGGAAACTGACGAAGGCACAGGTATCATAATCATATTAAGAAGAACAATACATTATGGAGGAAAAAAATATGTACAATTTTCAGTTTGAAAACACTACAAAAGTATATTTTGGAATGGATAATTTTGAACATTTGAAGGATGCCTGCAGGAGTTTCGGAAAGAAAGTTTTGCTGGTATACGGCGGTGGCTCCATCAAAAGAACAGGTGTTTATGATAAGGTTGTTGCCCAACTTAGTGATGCAGGCATGGAAATCTTTGAACTTAGCGGTGTAGAGCCGAACCCACGCCATACCACAGTAAATAAAGGTGCGAAGATCTGCCGTGAGAATAACGTAGATGTTGTCCTTGCCGTAGGAGGAGGAAGCACGATTGATTGCAGCAAGGGAATATGTGCAACAGCACTGTCGGATACGGATGATGTATGGGATCTGGTAGAACGTAAAGTTCCATATGATAAGGCACTTCCTTTGATCACTATCGTCACGATCGCAGCAACGGGTTCCGAGATGGATACAGGCGCGGTGATCAGTAATATGGATAAAAACATCAAGAGCGGGATAATGAATGACATTCTCCGCCCGAAAGTAACCTTTGAAGTACCGGAATTTACATTTTCTGTTCCGAAATATCAGACTGCTTGCGGAAGCGTTGATATCATGTCGCATCTGTTTGATGTATCTTATTTCTCTGCACAGGAAGAAATGAGCATGATCAAGGGAATGGAAGAAGAACTTCTCCGTACAGTCGTTAAGTTTGCGCCTATCGCATTTCATGAACCGGAAAACTATGAGGCTCGTGCGAATCTGATGTGGGCATCCAGCTGGGCGTTGAACAGCTTTCTGACCTGTGGTATTCGCCATATGACAGTCTGCCATATGTTAGAGCATGAGCTTTCTGCTTTTTATGATATTACTCATGGTCACGGACTTGCGATCGTAACGCCCAGATGGCTGCGGTATATTTTGAATGATGAAACCGCAAAAGATATCTATCGTTTCGGCATAAATGTTATGGGCGTATCCAAGGAAATGGAAGAAAAGGAAGGAGCTCTCGCATCTATAGAAGCACTTGAGAAATTTTTCTTTGAAACACTTGAACTTAAATCCACACTTACCGACCTTGGCATCACTGACAAGGATTTTGAAACGATGGCTGATAGAGTAACTGCCTGGGGTCCGATCCAAGGATACACTCAGTTGACAAAGGAAGATGTGCTCAATATCTATAAGATGTGTTTGTAATAATAAATTGATACTGTCATTGGATGGCTCTGGCATTCCGATTATAACGCCACAGATTGGACAGACTGTTGCTTGGGAAGAAATCGACAGGTATCAGACTCGTTGGTATGAACCTATACAATAAAGTAATGACATGCTGACGGAGAACAAGAAAAATGAAGTGTAGTCCCTTGAAAAAATGTTGAGCCGATAAAATAACGCCTGCGGAAGACATTCTCCATCACAGAATGCGACCGCAGGCGTTACTGTTTACTATGCAAAGCATTGCTTATCACCGATGTTTTATTCATATAACCCAGACCTTCGCAAATGAATATACGGTTTTTGTGACCGCACTATGGATGCCTCTGCCAAATTGACATCTGCGATCAATAAAGATTCATCGTGTCCGCCAATTACTTTGGTATCTCCCTGATAATCCACCACAATAGATTCTCCTGAAAAATTCATATGGTCTTCTGTGCCGCAGCGGTTGCACATTGCGATGTTGACGCTGTTCTGAAAAGCCTGAACCTTTATCTCCCATTGGAACAACTCAGAAGGCTCGTCAGATGTATTGGCTGTAGGAATAATTACCAGGTCAGCTCCGCGAATTACCTCTGTCCTTATACTCTCAGGGTAATGTCTGTCAAAGCAGACGACAATGCCGATCTTCCCGTACTTCGTTTCAAAGACATGAAACCCTTCTTCAGACGGTGTATAGTAATCCTGTTCATAAAAATGTTCACACTGCGCTACATGAACCATTTTCTGCTTGCCGATGAGATTTCCGTTGTCATCGATCAACAGACTCATATCATAATATTTTCCGTTTTCATGCAAATAAAAATTCACTGCTGCGTGAATGTTGTTTTTCTGACATGCTGCGCAAATCCCTGACACATAGGCGTCATCAAGTCTTGAAACAAACGGAGTGGCATTGATGTTTTGATATTGTGGAAAAAAGGGCGTCAGCTGTACTTCAGGAAAACATACAATATCCGCACCACGGTTTGCGGCTTCCATTATCATCTGTACGGATTTCCGATAGTTGGACTTCATACTGGAATCCATTTTCATTTGCGCTAATGCAATTATCATGAATGATCCATCTTTTCTATTTCCGTATCCATACACTTTCACCTCATGTGATTTTCCGATTCTGGCGGTATTGCTCCATATACGTCTGATTGATCTCGCTGATTTCCCGTTTTCCGTCAATATAATCCTGATAGATGTCAAGCGGATTTCCGCCTCCCAGCCAGCAGGACGAACAGTTTTCACATCCCCCGCCACAGTCCAGTGACTCTCTGATGATCTGTTCCCGTTCTTCACGGGTGGTATCCTTGATCAAAATAGATTTCATCATTTCTCCATCTCCTTATTTTTAGGGGAATATACTTTAAGCCATCTCTGCGTTGATCGTGTCTTCACTTGCCGCCATGGCCTGCAATGTCATTTCCAGCAGTTTATCCAGTTCCCAGCCGAGCTGATTGGCGCCACGCTCAATGACCTCCCTTGAACATCCTGCCGCAAAACCCTTGCTTTTATACTTCTTTTTCAGAGATTTCAGTTCCCCGCAAACAAGACCTTTTCCATTTGATGAGTCGGCTCTACATCAATTGTTACGCCGCATCCGACAGTGATTCCGTAGCCGTGTGAGCAGACCGAATGAATGATGTCATCGTCGACACCGCCTTCTCTCAGCAGTTCCGGAGCCTTCAGGCAATGCTCCTCCGGGTAGAGTTCAAAGTCGATGTCATGAAGCAGTCCTACAATGCCCCAGTGTTCGGCTTCTTCCGCATACCCCAGCTCATTTGCGTACCATTTCATAACCGCTTCCACGGTCAGTCCGTGTTGAATGTGGAATGGATCCTGGTTGTATTTTTTCAGCAGAGCATACGCGTTTTCTCGTGTTATCATTTAAAAACCACCTTTACATATAGAATTAGTATGATTATATCATAATGAGCAGCGATTTGTCAATCACTATCCACAACTTAGTGAAATTAACTCCCTCCGTCTCGCCTACGGCGAGCCACCTCCCTCAAAGAGGGAGGCAATATCCGGCTCCCTCTTTGAGGGACCCTCTTTGAGGGAGCTGTCAGCGAAGCTGACTGAGGGAGTGCTTAAGTTGTGGATAGTGATTTGTCAATGATACAGATGAAACGGAATATGATTAACTCAACATAAAAATATTGAAAAAATCAGCCACTTGTTATATAATTAAATGCATAGAAACAGGATAGGAAAAAGGAGCGAAGGAGCCGTGCTTTTAAGACAGATTCAGTTTTTTGTTTCAATCGTTGATGAGAACAGCTTCACCCAAGCAGCGGAGAAGAATTTTGTATCACAATCAGCCATATCCCAGGCGATGAACGCGTTGGAGACAGACTTGGGCGTAAAGCTGATCGAGAGAAAAAACAGAAGCTTTCACCTCACCACCGCGGGCGAATATTTTTATAGAAAATGCAAATCGCTGC
>ONID01000003.1 GCA_900317765.1 uncultured Eubacteriales bacterium
GTAAGCCATGGCAGCGATCTTGTCAAGCTCTTCCTTGGTGGCCGCGCCGATGGCGAGAATCTGGGAATCATTGATCATGGGATCGCCCAGAGCGTCATCCTTCAGGCAGTATTCGAGCGTCGGATTGTTGAGCTTGGTGCCTTCTTCTACGCCAAAGCGCTTGGAAAAGCTGCCGGCGGCGGTGTTTCTGATGATAACTTCCAGCGGGACGATCTGCACCTTTTTCACGAGGGTTTCTCTGTCATTAAGCTCTTCAACATAATGGTTGGGAACGCCCTTCTGTTCGAGCAGCTTGCAGAGCATATTGGACATTCTGTTGTTCACAACGCCCTTGCCTGCAATGGTGCCCTTCTTTTCGCCGTTGAATGCGGTCGCGTCGTCCTTGTAGGATACAATGCAGTAATCGGGATCTTCTGTGGCGAAGACCTTCTTGGCCTTGCCTTCGTAAAGCTGTTCTTTTTTCTCCATGATTTTTTATCTCCTTGCTTTAATAAATTTGAGGTATCGCTTTTGTATTAATAAATTGAAAGGTATCTGTCTATCTCCCATTCGGTGACGGCTGTGCGGAAGCTGTTCCACTCCGCCTTCTTGCCGGCGACGTAGCTCTTGTAGACATGCTCACCGAGAACGTTCTTGATATATTCGTCAGCCTCCAGAGCGTCCAGCGCTTCCTTGAGGTTGCCCGGAAGACTGTCGATGCCGACGGCCTTTCTGTCCTGTTTGGTCATGGCGTAAATGTCATCGCTGATCTGCTCCACAGGCGTCATGTCGTTCTTGATGCCGTCAAGACCTGCTGCAATGCAGACCGCAAGTTCGAGATAAGGATTACATGCCGGATCGGGATTGCGCAGCTCCACACGGGTGCCTGCGCCTCTGGATGCGGGAATTCTGATGAGTGCCGAGCGGTTGCTTGCCGACCACGCGATGTAGCAGGGCGCTTCATAACCGGGAACAAGGCGCTTGTAGGAGTTGACAAGGGGATTAGTGATGGCGGCCATGCCCTTGACGTGCTTCATCAGACCTGCGATAAAGTTGTAGGCGACATGGGAAAGACCCAGACCGTTCGGATCGTTGGCGTCACAGAATGCGTTCTTGCCGTCGAGCGTGCAGAGCGAAATATTGGTGTGCATACCCGAACCGCAGACGCCGTAACGCGGCTTGGGCATAAAGGTAGCGTAAAGACCGTGACGGTAAGCGACAGCCTTAACCGTCAGCTTGAATGTCATGATGTTGTCGGCCGTGGTGAGCGCGTCGTCATATTTGAAATCGACCTCGTGCTGCGCCTCGGCGACTTCGTGGTGAGAGGCCTCTATTTCAAAGCCCATCTGACCGAGCGTCGTGCAGATGTCGCGGCGGCAGTCCTCGCCCATGTCGGTGGGAGCGAGATCGAAGTAGCTTGCTTCATCGTAGCTGTTGGTTGTGGCGTGACCGTGCTCGTCGGTATCAAAGAGGAAGAATTCCGCTTCCGGTCCGATATTGACAGTATAGCCCATTGCCTCGGCTTCCTTGAGAACACGCTTGAGAACATATCTCGGATCGCCCTCAAAAGGAGTTCCGTCCGGCTTGTAAACGTCGCAGATGAATCTGGCGACCTTGCCGTTCTGGGGTCTCCAGGGGAAAATGACGAAGGAATCTATATCGGGTCTCAAGTACATGTCGGATTCCTCGATACGCACAAAGCCCTCGATGGACGAGCCATCAAACATGCACTGATTATCCAGGCACTTTTCCAACTGGCTCACCGTGATGGCGACGTTCTTCATGTGACCGAAGGTGTCGGTGAACTGAAGACGTATGAATTTTACATCCTCTTCCTTGACAATCCTGACAATATCCTCTCTGGTGTACTTTGCCATAAACAAATCAACCTCCAAATGTTCGCTTTAAAAATGAGAAAAAGGCGTCGCGGAAAAACAACTTTCCCGAACGCCATTGTTCTCCAAAGCATGCTTTGATTTTACCACACCCAAGCCGTCCTGTCAATCGGTTCATCACAAATCCGGCAAATTCTGCCGATTGAACCAAAAGGAAGGAGCCGGTCATATTTTTTTGGCGCAAATAACAATATCACCATTCATTCACCGCGTACATAATGGATAGGGCAATTCCCCGGTAGAGGTCCCTGGTCAGCGTCTCATATTCGTCTGACATTCCTTTTCCGGCGGCGATGAATTTCGCACTGTCGGTCCATGAATCCTTTCCGCCGAACACATAGGCCTCGGCAGCAGCCTTCATAAGCCTGCTGCCCGCCGGAAGAGTGAATTCCGAAGCGACATAATCTGATTGCAGCGCTTTCAGCGCTGCGGAAAAACGGAACGAGAATTCGCTCAGCCTGAGCGTACGTGCCAAGTCCCGAAGGCGTTTCAGAAGTTCTGTCATGTTGTCGGTGACGTCTTTGAAAACAGGCTTCTCGTGCGTTTTTTCTACCGGAATCTCCAAATACTGCACGATCCATTGATTTTTGACAGAATCGTATGTCCACAGTTTGTTCCACGAGGTCGCCCTTTCCCCGTAGAAACAGATCATACAGCACTGCACACCGTTCGCCCTGTCCAGTCTTGCAAGGGAATCCAGTTCAAGCGGAATAATCAGCTTGAAGTCGTCGGCTCCTCTGCGGGACAATTCCCTGAGCCATTCCTCACACGACCCGACATCCATGGCTGCTTGCCCAGCCTTCATAGGCGCAAACCTGAAGCGACGAATTTCTATATCGGAGCTTTCCGCAAGTGACGGAGCAAACTGTCCGTTTCTGATGTAGTATTTTGCCAGAATCGTCATCCGGCTCATATCGAGCAATTCGATGTTCATTTTCACATATCCTCCTGACGGGAAAAACACATTTCTATACAATAATAGCATATAATACTTCCAATATCAAGTGCATTTTGTACGAAATGCCCGCTGCGAAATGAGCCACTGCATCGGTCATTTTTTTCTAAAAAAATAAAAATATTGTTGACAAAGCGTTAATAATATGTTAATATAAATTGTAATGTGGTGCTGTTGCGGTGGGAACATTGTCAACAAATTAACTATAATTCGTTGCTTGATGAACGATTAGCCACATTTGAAAGGATTTGGAAACGGAATGCTCAACAAGCTTTTAAAAAGCCTGCTGGTCATATGCGGCACAATTGCATTTTGCGCGCTTCTGGGAATCATTTTCTTCAGCGGAAGCTTCGGCGCAATGCTGCCCGAAAACCTGACAAAGCTATTTTATCCCGGACTTGTGATCACGGTAATCGGTCTGTTGCTTTCACTGACTTCGGCAATCTTCATACTTAGGTTTTTTATCTTTTTCACCCGCACAAGGGTAGTCGATTCGGACGGCAACGTTCTGAGCGACAATAAGGATTTCACGCTCGGCTCTGTAAAAGTGCATCCAATCCTGATGACAGCCGGCGTAGTCCTGCTCAGTATGGCTGTTTTGGGACTCGGCTTCGGCATGATCTTTGATAATCTCACGGTATACACCGTAAGGCTGTTTACCATTGCCGCCGTTTTGCTGGCAATCGCGGGAACCATCTTCCTGTTTTCGGTCATTCGGCACAAGATTCGACGCCGTTTCGCGTGGATTGCTTCGGGCATAATCGGTTTTTTCGCACTGATCGTTATTTTTGCAGCGATACCGGCAGTAAGGGATCTGTCCGTAGAAGAAAGCGACCTTACAGCCATTACTGCGACGGTGGTTGAGACCTCCTCTTACTCCGGATTCCTCTCCGGTCCGGGCAAATCCGTGATCCGGATCAAAGGCACCAGCGGTGAGATGATAACACTGCGATACAACGGCGGACGTCGCGCATTCCGTGTGGGCGGAAAATACACCTTTTATTACCTGCCCAGAACCCACCTCATCAGAAAATTCAATCCCACAGAAACTCTTCCATACTGACCTTTTTCATCAACCGGAACGCTTTCCACGCGCTCCGGTTTTTTTGTTTTTGACGGATAATTCATGCAGACGTGGAAAAAATACAAATATGCGAGGAGCCAATTTCACAGCCAAAAGGAGGTCTTTCATTGGCGGGCAAGTTGATTTTTGATCTGATCGGTTTTTCTCAGCCAAAAAGCCTTACAGATGTGCATGATGACGAAAATCATGACACACCTCAGGAACAGATGCTTTTTGACATCAGTCCGGAATACGATATGTCCGTTTCCACCGATTATCAGAGCAACCTGGACTACTGTACCCGGCTGAAGGGGAAGAACGCTGACCTGCTGATACGCGAATTCACGCTTGCTGACGGACGGCGAAGCTTCCTGCTGCTGGTGGACGGAATGTGCTCCAAGCAGAGCGCCGAACAGAATCTCATTCTTCCCGCCATGCAGCTGAAACTAAGCACAAGTCCCGACAATATCCCTCCCATGAAGCAGCTTTCCTCCATTATCCTGAATACCGAACTGAGCGAGCAGTCCAGTCTTTCCAAGGGATTCATCGCCGCGCTGACAGGCGACCTCTTCCTTTGCGTAGAGGGACTGAACGTCGGCTTTGTCATAGGGGCACGAAGCATTGAATCCCGTTCGGTCTCACCGAGCGAAACGGCAGGCTCCGTGGTGGGACCTCACGAAGGCTTCACCGAAAACCTCCGCACCAACACCGCACTCATTCGCAGGCGCATTTCCGACCCGAATCTGACCATCGAGATGTTGCAGGTGGGACTGCGTTCACACACTGCCGTTGCGCTCTGCTACATCAACGGGGTCACCAATCCGGAACTCCCGGACACCCTGCGGCGCAGCATTCAGAGCATTACCGTCGATCTGATCAACGATTCCGGCGAACTTGCCCAGCTGATCGAACAGTATCCTCTCAGCCCGCTGCCGCAGATAGACGGCACGGAAAAACCCGACGCGGCAGCGGCGGAAATCTGTCAGGGACGCGCCGCCATTATCGTCAACGGCAGTCCTTATGTGCTGCTTGCTCCGGCGACAGTGTCCTCCATGATGCAGGTGACGGAGGACAGGTACCAGCGCTGGACATATTCTTCTTTCCTCAAAATACTGCGATGGTTTTCGTTCGTCATTTCGGTCACCGCGCCGTCGCTTTACGTTGCCGTCGTCGCTTACAATCCCGGATTGCTCCCCGTCGATCTGCTGCTGCTCACCGCAGCCAACCGGATCAACGTTCCCTTCAGCGCGGTAACGGAGGTCGTTATCATGGAGTTTTTCATAGAGCTGCTGCGGGAGGCAAGTATTCGCCTGCCGGGCAGAATCAGCGCCGCCATGTCCATTGTGGGCGGTCTTATTGTGGGAGATGCTGCCATTCGGGCAGGGCTGGTCAGTCCGCTGCTGATCATTATCATCGGACTGACCTCGCTGACCTCCTTCGTCATTCCTTCCTATGAACTGGCGTCTTCCCTGCGCCTGGTGAAATACTTCCTGCTTGCACTCTCCGCTGTTTTCGGAATATTTGGACTGACCGTCGGTCTGGTGCTGTTTGTCTCTCAGCTTTGCGCACTGTATTCCTACGGCACGGAATTCACCGCGCCATTTTCTCCCGCTTCCAGCAAGGGATTTGTCGAAAGCATCATAGAGCTTCCGATCTTCCGCCGCGACACACGACCCGAATATTACGAGCCGATTGATCTTATACGAATGAAGTGATCTCTGTGAACGAAACAGTCAGCAAGAATTCCGCTTTTTCCGAGTGGCAGCTCACCGTGCTTGTGATGACGTCGGGAATGTGCGGCATGTATCTCTATCCCGACAGCTTCGGCAGGTGGTCGGCCGTAACGCTCCTTCTCTCGATAGCGCTCACGCTCATCTCCATGGGTATGCTTGCACGGTGTTTTTCGCTCAGCGAAAGCAAATCCTTTCCCGGACTACTGCGGGAATATCTGGGAACAATCCCTGCAAAGATCGTTTTAGGCGGAGCCGCAGTGTATTTCGCAGCCGAAATTTGCCGCGTCTCGGTGAAGCAGACACAGATGACCGGGCTGTTCCTGCTGGAAAAGACCCCTCCGCAGGTCATTCCCGCAGTTACACTGCTAACCGTCTGCTTTATTATCACATCCGGAATCCGTCAGGTGTCGAGAACTGCCGAGCTGCTTTTTCCGGCGATTGCTATTCCCTTGCTGTTTATTCTCGCCATGGGCTTTTTCTCGCTGGACTACGGTGAACTGCTGCCGCTTCTCAGCCCCGAAGAGCTTCCGGTCGGCACGCTGCCTGAATGGCTTTCACCTCTCGGAGGAATAACGGCTGCGGCATACTTCGCGGGATACTACGAAAAGAAAAGGCTCCGGCGATGTCTGCTATCCGGTTCAGCGGCACTGGCCGCGCTCTGCATCGGCGTGCTTCTCTGCTGCGTGGGCGTGTTCTCGATTGAAGGCACAAAGCACCTTGCCTTTCCGCTGACTGAGCTTTCGCGTGTGGTGAGCATCGGCAACATAACCCTCAATCACCGCTTCGACATTCTGTATATCATGATTTACAACGCCGTTACACTGCTTTCGGCGGGGATCCTGCTTTACTGCTGCTGCATTTCGCTCTGCGGGGTGTTCAATGTCAAGAGCCACAGTGTATTCAACTTCCTGCTGCTGCCGGTCATTTACATTTTCTCCTATCTGAGCCTGTCGGACGAGACAATTGCGGTTGTCATCGCGGACTGGGGAAAAATGATTCTTCTGTTTGGCGTGATACCGGCCGTTTATTTTGTGGCAAACCGGAAATCGAAAAAGGGAGTAACCAAAACATGAGAATAATGCCAAAAACTACACGTCTGCTGCTTTCGGGAATATGCATTTTCTTCGTTCTGGTCATGACTGGCTGCTGGGACGACGCGGAGATCAACGGTCGTGCTTTTGTACTTGGATTCGGCGCGGACAGCGATAACGAGGGCTATAAATTCACCTTTCAGCTTGCGATACCTGTCAGTGGAGAGAGCGATTCCGCCGGTTCCATCGAATACGCCAACCTCTCCGTGAACGAAGTCACTCCCGCAGCAGCTGTACGCAGTCTGGAAAAGAACCTCGGGAGAGAAATCAATTTTGAACAGCTCAGTATTATCGTGATCGGCGAGGAACTTTCACGCAAAAGCTTTACCGGATTGACCGATTACTTTTTCCGAAGGGCTTCGGTCCGCAGGCAGAGCTGTATTGCGATCTGTGAGGGAAGCGTAAGCGACTTCTTCTCCGCCTCGGCAACCGACAAAGCCATTTCGATAGACGCGGCAAGCACACTGCAAAGCTATGATGCGGGCAAGGGAAATATCTCCATGAATCTCTTCTCGCTATACAAGAAACTGATCAACCGGGACGAATTCTTCCTTCCCAGGATTTCCGCCGCCGAGCAGGAAGAAGGGAAAGCAGACCATGCAATGAAATCCACACTCAACCTGTCGGGTGCTTCGGCTTACGGGTCAAAGGGAGAATACCGCGGCGATCTGAACGCGGACGAGCTGGAACTGATGCTGCTGACCAGCGGTTCGGGAACCGGAGGAGCGCTTGCCGTTTACGACGAACAAAGTCACCGCTATTGCTGCGAGATCAGGCAGTCGCATTGCAGCGTGAAATGCAGCATAATCGGCAACACGCCTGCCTTCCGTCTGAAGCTGGAACTGGTACTGGTACCGCTCGACGCGGGAGGAATTGACGGCGGAGGCTACACGCCGGAATCACTCCGGCGTATCTCCCGGAGTGCGGAACAAACGGTCAGCGCCCGTCTTGAAGCCCTTGCGATCAAGAGCAGAACCGCTGTCGGCTCATCGGCTTTCGGATTGCAGGACATCATCAGACAGAGACAGCCCGGGTGGTACGGGCGCTACGGTGACCAATGGGAGAGCATTTATCCCGGGGCAGAAATACTCATCACGGTAAATTGCACCGTTGCGGGAGGCGGTATCACAAAATGAAGATTGAATTACCCACAGCGGTCATTGTTCTGCTTGTCATCGCATGGCTTGGACAGGTGCGGCTGTACAGAGGGATGCAGAATAACAGATTTGCCCCGGACGATCAGTTCGCTGTTGAACGTGCAATCGCCAAATACGGTGGAACGGCGTGTCTTTTCACTGCCATAGCCCTCTTTTTCATTCAGTTCGTGTGCTGAAATTTGTGCTGAAATTTTTTAAAAATATCCGTCAGGTGCTTTACTTTTTTGCAGATATAATGTATAATTATTTTTATATGAACTAAACAATGAAAGGCTGAAACAATCATTATGCTGCAATTTGAAGAACTGATGCTGACACTTCGCAATTTAAAGCCCGACATGGACGATCTGAAGGAAGCTCTGGGCTATGACAAGCTCACCGCCGAGATTGCCGATCTGGAGCAGAAGGCAGCAGCTCCCGACTTCTGGGACGATATGGAAAATTCACAGAAGGTGCTCAAACGCACTGCCACTCTCAAGGGCAAGATTGCCGCATTCGACGCGATCACAAACAAGTACGACGATACAATGACCCTGATCGAGCTTGGCGACGAGGAGGGCGAACTGGAGCTTCTCGACGAAGCACAGACGGAAGTGGACGCCATCAAGAAATCCATTGAAGAGCTGCGTCTGACCACGCTGCTCACAGGCGAATATGACTCCAACAACGCTATTCTCACCTTCCACGCCGGTGCCGGCGGCACCGAGGCACAGGACTGGGCGGAAATGCTCTTCCGCATGTACAACCGATGGGGTGAGCGCCACGGCTTCAAGGTCAAGACCATCGATTATCTCGACGGCGACGAAGCGGGACTCAAAAGCGCATCTATTCTCATCGAAGGAACCAATGCCTACGGCTATCTGAAGTGCGAAATGGGCGTGCACCGTCTGGTGCGCATCTCTCCCTTTGATTCATCGGGACGCAGACACACCTCCTTCGCTTCGCTCGAAGTAATGCCCGAAATCGACGACGACACGGATGTTGAAATCCGCCCCGAAGACCTGCACATTGACACCTACCGTTCGAGCGGTGCAGGCGGACAGCACATTAACAAGACCGATTCCGCTGTCAGAATCACCCATATTCCCACAGGCATCGTTTGTGCCTGCCAGAACGAGCGCAGCCAGGTGCAGAATAAGGCAATGGCCATGAAGATGCTCAAGTCCAAGCTCATGGAAATCAAGGAGCGCGAAAACCTCGAAAAAATCGAAGATATCAAGGGCGTTCAGAAGGAAATTGCATGGGGCAGCCAGATACGTTCCTATGTATTCATGCCCTACACCCTCGCCAAGGACCACCGCACGGGCTACGAGATGGGCAACATCAACGCGGTCATGGACGGCGACATCGACGGCTTCATCAATGCATACCTCAAGGCTCAGAGCCTCAATGCGCTGGGCAACTTTGAATAATCCTTCAGGTGAGGAAGTGGCAGCAAAATGTTTTACTTAGGAGAAATAACCGCCCTGCTGATCTGCTGGCTCTTTTACTGTGAATTCTACTGGATGATGGAGCGAAAGGTACTGAAAGCGTGCAGCAGACAATATATCGACAAGCGGTGCCAGAAGACAACCGACCGCCTGTTCTTTACCCCGGTCAGCGGCAAGGCTCATCTCGGTACACTCTACTATCTCAACCGGCTGCTCGTTTATTATCTTGCCACGCTTACGACAGTCCATCTTCTCTTTGGCTGGGCTGAAATCACACAGAACCCCATCAGGATTCTCACTACGTTCACGGTCGTATTGCTGGGACTTTTCGCTCTGATCAATTCTTCAAAAAGCGCCGAATACATATGCGCCAACATCAATGTCACTTCAAAAAGAAATATTCTTTTATTCAGGATTCTTTCATGTGTTTCCGTGATGATTCTGATACTGGTGTATCTGTATTTTGCCTGGGCTTATCTGTAATTTTTCGTCAGCCATTATTTTGCATAAATTTTTATAAAAGACTTTACTTTTTTCATTGTAATGTGTATAATAAAGTAAAATAACTGTGTGGAGGTTTTTGCATTGAATATAATCAATAAACCGATCAAGTCCTTCAAAGGGGACGGAAAATTTGTTTATGTCTGTTACTCACTGGAAGACAAAGATGTCGTTTTCCCGATTCTGACCAAACTCGACAGTTGCAGATACCGCGTAAGATACGATGAATGCAATCAGGAAGAAGTCAAGGTTGACGCTCTCCGCAAGCACAACATAAAAAACTGCGAGGTTTTTCTTGCTTTCCTTTCCCAGAAAGCGCTTCAGTCCCCCTATGTGGTAAACCAGCTCGAAATGGCACAGACATTTGAGGCAAACGTTTTCCTCGTATATATCGACGGTCAGGAAACTGCCGACAGCGCCTCTCACATGTTCGGTTCTGATGTCAAGGGTATCCGATTGGACGAAACAGACGATAACAGCTTCATGGAGGTCATGGACCAGCTGCTCAAGGACTGCCAGGAACCGGAAAAGATAGAGGAACGCGTTTTTACCTATGAAGAGCTTCTCGACGAAGTTTATCCCGATCAAGAGAATTCTAACAAGGAAACTTTTGTCAACAACACTGATCAGGACAATGAGAAGATACAGAAGGCGGCAGCCTCCGCAACAAAGGCTTCCACAATAGCCAAGCGGCAGAAGCGGCAGAAAAACGGCAGATCATTTGTCAATGCCGTTCTTGTTGTTGGCGCAATGGCGCTTATCGCTTTTCTCATTTATCTCTTCTTCGGCGATCAGATCAACGAAATGCTGAGTGAGGATAACCAGGTGGTCAACTTTATTCCCGCTTTTCGCAATTTTACCCGTGTTGTCGGAATGATTTTCCGATAATTTATCATACTTAATTCACATTGATTCCGCGCATTGCTTTTTGCTTTGCGCGGTTTTTTGCGCAAAAACACCCCCAATCACTTTTCATCTGAAGTGATTGGGGGTGTAATCAATTAAAAAAAGGCCAGCGATGATCAATCATCGTCTACTTCAACTGTTACCTTGCGCACCTTTACCTTGACCTTTGACACGCGACGTTTGTACTCTCCGAGCATACCGAGAGCATCCAGATCACTGATCATATCGTCGTCGGTGTACTCTTGCGGAGTGTAGCGTTCAACAGGATCGATAACAGGAATCGTTTCAACCACAGGTTCCGGTTCGGGTTCGGGATCCTTTTCGACAAATTCGTCGGTGGGACGGTACTTCTCGGGATAGCTGATAACGGGATCCATATCCGGTACGGCAGGCATCGGCATAGGCATCGGAATCGGTTCGGGTTCCGGCTCGGGTTCAGGTTCAGGCTCCGGCTCGGGTTCGGGCTCCGGCTCGGGTTCGGGCTCGGGTTCAGGCTCTGACAGCAGACTGAAGTCAAACGGAACGAATTCCTCCTCCGGTTCAAACTCCGCGGTGAGATCACGCGGTTCGGGTTCTTCATAATAGGGTTCGGGTTCCGGCTCGGGCAGCGGCATGGGCTGCGGAGCCACAGGAATCGGAATATAGACCGGCTGCTGTGGCATCGGCTCGGGCGGTCTTCTCTTGAAGCGGTCGGGAATATCAATTCTTCCGGTCTTGTAGAGATAGAGCAGTACAGCCATGACCACAAGAAGTATGAGCAGCAGCACAAACAGAACGATGAAGAAGATGGCCCAGCCGTTGAAGTAATTGCCGTCGATCGTGATGGTCTGAATTCCGTTGCTCAGACCGAAACCTATCACGTCCTCCTGATTGTCCATGGTCTTGGTGGCCTGTTCGCCGTCCACCGTACAGGTGACGCGGGTGATGTTGTTGCCCTCACAGCTGTATGTGTAGATATAACCCTTCACATTCATCAGCGAGATAAGGGAAGTTATGTCGTAGCTGTCGATCAGCTTTGTGGTGGGATGTATCTTGAAAATGCCCCAGTTGCTGTCGTAACCCAGCGCACGGGCGCCGACGCCTCCGAAAAGCACCGTTTCGGCTGCGACCACCTTGCGGGCGCTTCCCTCGACATAAATCTTGACCGTGGGCGTCGTCTCATTTTCCACCTTGATCTCGGTGTTGGATGCGCCCTTGACATTGTAATACTCGGAGATATTGTCCAGAACAACAGGGTCTGTATTCTTATCCAGATAAATGACAATTTCACGAATGAAACTGTTGCCACCGGTCTGAATCAGATTGTAGTCGATTTCATCGACACGCGCCATTTTTCTCATGACGGTCTTGAACCTGATATTGGAGAAGCTGCCGGTCGCCGTCATCTTTCCTCCGTCGGAGGTCGTATCGGCGGTTCTCTCCTGTTCGCCGTCGTCAATGTTGATCTGATAGGGAGTGCCCACCTCGGAACTGACCGCGTAGGTCACATTGACATTGCTCTCACCGCCGAAATAGGATAAATCTAAATCTTCGGAAAGCTCCGTGCTCTGTGCCAACGGCTGGGACAGATCGGTGACATTGCCGAAGGATACAGCGGATGTGCGGTTGGTGAGATCGGCCATATAGCCCTGCATCTGTGAAGGATTGGACGCGGTAAACTCCACCGTATAAGTCAGCACGCCGCCGCGTTTTCTGCTCGACCATCTGCCGCTGTCAGGAACGCTTTCATCGAAAAATTTGTTAATCAATTCGACCTGCTTTGCATCAACGGCAGAAGGCATAGCCACCTGCATAACACGTTCCATCTCGCCGCTGTTCTTCATGAGCGTAGTAATATTGACGGCTGTGACCACCGACTGACCGCCCGATTCAACATTCACCTGACCGCCGTCGGACTTGAATTCCTCACCGTCCAGAATGATCTTGACGCCGGTCTGTTTCCAGAATTTTTCGGACGAATAAGCCTGTGAAGCGTTGGTTAGTCCATTCTCGGTGATAACTCTGTCCATCCAGCCGAAAAGCTCACGGCTCTCGAAATTTTCCTTGAAAAGTACGCCTCTGGTAAATACTCCCGTGGAATAGGAGAAGGTGACCTCCGGCGCTTTGCTGAGCAGGTTCTTGAGCTTATCCACATAATCCTGCTTTGACTCAAAGGAAAGCGTAAAATCGTAGACCGCCTCGTTATCCCGGACGTCATACTTATAAGTGAGCTCTCTCGGAATAGCGTCATTGATCAGTCCGTTCAGATCTTCCACACCGCCGGGAAGCTTGGTGTTGAGTTCGTCAACATCAAACGTGACCGACATGACACGGCTTCCGCTGAAACTGCTGCCATCCAACGTGATCTCGGTTCCCATATTGGCACAACCGCTCAGCAACAGCAGCATAAGTATGCCCGAAAAGAGGACAAACAGCTTTACCTTTAAGGTTCCATGCGTTTTATTTTTCATAAAACAATGAACTCCCCTCTAAAGAATCATTTTTCCGTCCCCGGAAAAGGTTGCATATTCGTGATAAAAGACAATAAAATAACCTTCATCACAGATTTATACAATTACAACTTAAATTATAATTCAATCTATCAAAAAAATCAACAATTTTTAAATATTTCCGTAACAATTCATAAGAATTTTTTTAGGATTTTTATACAAGGAAATTATTCTACGCTATAATTGTACCGTATGGCATAATAAATCGCTTTTTGCACCATTATATCCGTAAACTGCTCCCCAATATCGCCCTCATCAGGTGTAATGGATTGATTCCTGATGATGGAGTCTATCACCTGATTGGCACGGGACGGGTTGATTCCCGAATAATCGGTCAGTTTGATTTCGGTGTACATTCCGTTGACCACCGTGACATCGACATTGGCGTACATATGCCCCGACGAATAGGAGCCGGAAAAAGTCTTTTCACTGAAAGCACTGATGTCTATATCCTCCACCGTCGCATCCTGTTCAACCAGTCCTTCGTTGATGCGATAGATCATCTTGGGTATAATGAATGCCGCTGCCAGAACCGAAATGATCACAATAGCGATCCATTTACCGTACCTGCGTTTTTTGGCGGGCTTTTTCTCCTTACTTTTCAAAAAATAACTCTCCCTTCCAGTATCTGTTCGATTATTATACCATACTTTCCGGGGAAGTGTATGTCATTATCGTAAAAAAATAAAAATTTCAGCCCCCGACGCGGCTAAGCCATCGGGGGCTGAAATTTTAAGAGGGATTATAATGAAAAAAAGAAAAAAGGGGATGTCGTAGTTGATTGCTCAAGGCTGCGCCTCAAGTCTGTATTGAATCTATCTAAGCCTCAAAGCCGATTGGCATTGACGGCAGGAACAATCATGCGGTAAGTGGTGATTATATCCTGTATCAGGTGATGCCCCGGACGGAGGACGGTATGAATACGCCCGCCGTCCGACGCGAATTGACAATTGAAATGAACTACCGCACAGGGTTCGGACTGACTTTATTGAAAAGCCAATTAGTCCTCGATGACCTTGTAGAGCTTATACTTGACAAGAATCTCCTCGTCCTTGATGTTGTCACAAACCAGAGTTGCGTTGGAGATGATGCCGCCCTCGATGAGCTTCTGGAGACCGACCAGCTGGCAAAGCTTGCTCTTGAGGTTGAGCTTGTCGCCCTCATCTGTTACCAGGTAAATGTTGCCCTGGCATTTGTCAATGATCGCAAGGAATTCGTTGACGTCTACATTGCTAAGTGACCATACTGTACTCATAATAAATCATCCTTTCAAAAAATGACCTTTGTAAAAATGCTGATTACAGGTTTAGTCTGCGGGTCACAACTGCCCGGGAATTTGTTCCCTTGCATTTGCTCCCTTCGCAATCACCGTTGTCATTATACCACACTTCCCGTCAATGTCAATAGTTTTGAAGTAATTTTTTCGTCAAATAATCCAAAGAAAAGTGACCTCCGTAAAAGAAAATTGCATTTTTTTGTGCAACTTGCACCTGCATTTTTCATAGTCCCTCTTAATTCAAATGAAAAAAAGCAACATTGCTTGTGAGAAATCCCTCAAAACCAAAATCTTTCTTATTTGATTTTGTGCAACCGGGCTTTTGGACAAATGAAATTTTTTACACCTCAAAAGCCCGAAAAAATGCAATTAAATTCAAGAAATCATCAATAACTCTTGAACAGACGGCAATTTTGTGCTATTCTAATGATAGCGACAGGTGAATTCGGCAGTCTGCAATCAAACACGACACCCCGCTTTCATCTTCTATTATAATCCAAAAAATCCCAATAGTACATACCCTTTGAGATTTTTGGCAATACATCCAAATTTAAATGTCCGAATGCGTGCGTATTGCCGTCATTCGCGTGTCGCCAACACTTTTTCATCAAATGATTGCCTTGCCGGCAAGTGAAAGGAACGAATGAATTTGAACAAATTAAAGAAATTCTTAAAATTTAACCTCAGCCACATGGCGTGTCTCTTTATCAGCATCATTATGCTTGTGGTTGCAGTGGTTTACGTCGCACTTCCCTGGCTGATCGATTTCTACATTGAAAACTCCGCCGTCGAAGTATCCCCCAATTCGCAGAAGGTCATGATCTCCATGCTGTACTCCATCGGCGTACCCACATTCATCACACTGGCAATGGCATGGCTGCTGACGATGAATATCAGCCGCGGTAAATCATTTATAATGAAAAATGTGACCTATCTCAGAGTCGTCAGCATTTGCAGCGTCGTCATTTCCTTTATGGTGCTGTTCTTTTCAACATTTCTCACCTCATTTTTCCCGGTCATCATCACCGTGATATTCCTGCTGCTGGCTCTTCTCTCGGCAGTTTTTGCCAACCTGTTCCAGACAGCAATCAAGTACAAAGAAGAAAATGACCTCACGGTCTGAGTAAGGAGGAAAAACCTTGCCTATCATTGTTAATCTCGACGTGATGATGGCAAAGAGGAAGGTCGGTGCGTCTGAGCTTGCCTCAAGAGTCGGTATCACGCTCTCTAATCTTTCCATATTAAAAAACAACAGGGCAAAAGCGATTCGGTTTTCCACCCTGCTCGCTATTTGCAAGGAGTTGAACTGTCAGCCTGGCGATATTCTCGAATACGTCCCCAGTGACGACGACGAAACAGACGAATAACGTGGTGTGTGACGTTCTGTAAACGAAATACCCTGTCTTGGTACATTCATTTCTTCCGCTAATACCTATTCTGTCTTTTTTCTCAGGTGACAAACGCCATATCTTTATTCTGTATCCGGAGGGACTCCTGTGATTATTTCGCCTTATTACATTATTATTGCGCTTGGCTGCTTTGCGGGGGCTGTGCTGATGTTCACACGCTTCCGTCAGCAGTCTGCCATCTCATATCCGACCGGCGTGCTCCTGATTCTCGGCGGAATATTCATTCTCTGCCGGGAATTCATCAGAGGGTTTGCCGAAAGTCCGGTCAGCTCATGGGTTGCAAGAGGTGTGCTGGTGGTATTTCTCATCTATCTGCTGCTCAGCTGGAACAACCTTAAAGCCGAACGTTCCGCCGAATTCGATGAACCAGCCGAACAAGACAGCGAAAACAATACAAACGAATGATTTTTTGGTCAACTTTTGTAAAACGGTTAATTGTTTATATTAAGTTTACAAAAATCAATAAAAATATTAGATTTTATGCTGTATTCTGAAATTGAAAATAAAAGTAAGGATGTGACAGCATGGCGACAACTAAGAATTTCAAGATCCCGCGTGAAAAGCTGAAGACCTTTGTCCGTGGCAAGGGCTTTTGCATAGCGCCTGACACCGTCCTTGTTGACGGCATTCCCGTATCGCTGATTTACCGTGTCATGCCGTCATCACTCTATGACAGCGGCTGGAGGTTTTTCACCGGCACCGAAAGCGACGAGTACCTCGCTAATGCCCGTTACAACGGGGTTTATGACCTGAACACGGTTGTCAATTACTGTCCCGAAGCAATTCATCTGCTGGATTCTCCCCCCTACACCGCGTTTCGACGCGATGAATACGGCGAGTGGATCAACATTTCCTACGACGTGGACTGGCGTTACTGGTTCTGAGGGACTTCTCAGCTTCTTATGAAACATCATCTGCCTTTATAAAACCCTCCTCCAAATAAATAACGGATACCCTCGAAACACTTTTGTCCAAAGTAATCGACGGTATCCGTTGTTTATTATTTTTTTCCGATTCATTCAATTATGAATTGGCTTCGATGAAATTGACCAGAGCACCAACGGTGGTGATGTTTTCGATCTCCGACTCTTCGACCTGCATGTCGAATTCGTCGCCGAGCGTCATCATCAGATCCATTACGTCAAGCGAATCCGCGCCAAGGTCTTCCAAAATGTCGGTTTCCATTGTGATGGAATCCTCATCAACATCGAACTGTGCGGCAAGAATGTTCTTTACCTTTTCAAATACCACAAGAAGCACCTCCTTCTGAGGATAATTCGGGCTTTGCCGCCATGCAGCAAATAAATCTGTTGAATTTTGCGCGCGCATGTGTTATCATAATAAAGCGCTTATGCCAATTCATTTGCCAGATAAAAGCCACTACTAAGATATTATTAGCATAAAGCGCATTTGTCAATATTTTTATTTAAAATTTTTTCGATTTTTTATAATTATTTTATTTTCATCCGTATTTGTATAGGTTATATTAATTCGAAACGACAGGAGATCAGATTTTTATGAGCACAAAACACTTTGCCGTTATCGGTCATCCCATCGGACACACCATGTCCCCCTTCATTCATGCCGAGCTGTTCAGGCTCAACCGGATCGACGCAGATTATTCCGTAGTCGATATTGCGCCCGAGACTCTCGACACGGAAATTCCGCGCCTGCTGCGCGAACTGGACGGATTCAATGTCACCATTCCGTACAAGTCAGCCGTCATCCCCTTCCTTGATTCCATGGAAGGCGTCGCTAAGGAATACGGCTCCGTAAACACTGTCAGAAGCAGTGACAGATCCGGCAGAACCACCGACCCTGTCGGCTTCGTCCGCGCACTCGGTGCAGCGGGAATCGAACTGAAGGGCAGGGTGGCTGTGCTCGGTGCGGGAGGCGTCTGCCGGGTATTCGCCGGAGAAGCCGCGCGCGCAGGCTGCGACGTCACCTTCGGCGTACTGGAAAGCGACATTCCGGCAGCCGAGAGGATTATTTCCGATATTCGTGAGCATCACCCTGATTTCCGTTCCGACATCGTGAAAATCAATGAGCTGGCAGGGGAATTCGACCTGCTGGTCAACGCCACTCCCGTCGGCATGTACCCCAAGGTGGGAAATATGCCGGTGCAGAAGGAGCTGCTGAAGAACTGCCGTGCGGTCTTTGACGCGGTTTACAATCCCGAAAACACCGCCCTCATCAACGCTGCACGGGAATGCGGCTGCAAGGCGCAGGGCGGAATGCCAATGCTGGTCTGGCAAGCGGCGGCTGCACAGGAGATCTGGCTGGGTGTGGAATTCGACCCCGATGAAGTCGTCAAGGTCATCTCCGCGGCGACTGAATACATGAACGCGCATTTCACAGGCAAACAGTAATGTCGAGGTGTCATGTCATGATGAACAGAAACATAGTGCTATTCGGCTTTATGGGCTGCGGAAAAAGCACGGTCGGCGCAGAGCTTGCCTCCAACACGGGACGGGAACTGGTGGACACCGACAAGCTGATCGAACAGTCCGAGGGCATGAGCATCAGCGAGATTTTCGCACAGCACGGAGAACAGTACTTCCGCGACCGCGAACATGAAATATGCTGTCAGCTTGCCGAGGGGGAACGTCTCATTATTTCCGCCGGCGGAGGGGCGCTCACCTTCCGTCGTAACATCGACGCGCTGCGCAAGGGCTGCGAACTGGTGCTGATTGACGTCTCTCCCGAGGTGATTTATGAACGCCTGAAGTACGACACAACGCGTCCCCTTCTCCAATGCGACGACAAGATGGCTGCCATCCGCTCTCTCTACGCACGCCGGGACGCCGTCTACCGCGAAGCAGCCGACCACACGGTCAACGGCGACCAGCCGCGCGGCTTCGTCGCCCTCGACATCATGAAAGCCGTTGGAATTCTTTAAGCTTTCGCCTTGAATAAAACACTCGCTAAATCGGGGTGATATAATTGAAAATTGCTTATGATACAGATATTGCCATTGTCGGCGGAGGCGCTTCCGGATTGGCGGCGGCTGCTTCCGCAGGGAGGGAACTTGGCGGAAGAGGGTCAGTCGTTCTCTTTGACGCGCAGCCGAGGTGCGGCAAAAAGCTGCTTGCCACGGGCAACGGACGCTGCAACATTACCAACCGCTGTGCCAAGCCCTCCTGCTATCACACCGACGACGCGCAGACGCTCAACAGGGTGTTCAGCGGCGTGAATGTCGACGATACGCTGAGTTTCTTTGAGACGCTCGGGCTTGTCTGCCGCGAGGAGGACGAGGGACGAATTTATCCCTCCTGCGGACAGGCGTCAGCCGTTCTTGACCTGCTTCGTCTGGAACTGTCCCGGTTGAATATCCCGGAGATCTGCGGATGCCGCGTGGAAAAAATACGCCGCACAGACACAGGCTTCTCCATGACAAGTCCTTTCGGTGAGATAAGGGCTAAATCCGTCGTCATCACATGCGGCGGAAAAGCGGCGCCCAATCTCGGCGGCGTCGACTGGGGTTATGAACTGCTGCGTTCTCTCGGCCACAGCGTGACGGGACTCAGCCCTTCCCTCTGCCCTATTCCGGTGGAATCGCCCCATCTCAGTTCGCTGAAAGGCATCCGCGCTCACGCCAAGGCCTCTATACGCGACGAAAGGGGCGAAATCTACGCTGACTCAGGAGAAGTGCAGTTCGGAGACAAGGCGCTCTCCGGCATTGTCATCTTCCAGCTCTCATCGGCAGCTGCCCGCGAACGCGGCAAAGGTCTTTGGGTGGAGCTGGACATGCTGCCCGAAAAAGACAATGACAGCCTGATTGCCATGCTGACCCGCCGGAGGGTGCTTCTTCCCCACCTCACAATGGAAAATTATCTGACCGGCGTATTCAACAAGCGCGTGGGAATGTGCCTTCTCAAACAGGCTGGCATGACGCCGCTTTCCCGTTCCGTGTCGGACCTGAGCGACGGCGATATCCGCCGGATCGCTGCGGTCATCAAGGGCTGGCGCTTTCCTGTGAGCGGAAAAGCCCAGTGGAACAGCGCACAGGTGACAAGCGGCGGCGTGCGGCTTTCCGAATTTGACGGGCTTACCATGCAGTCGCGTCTTTGCAAAGGCTTATTCGCAGCCGGTGAGGTGCTCAATGTCGACGGCTTCTGCGGAGGATACAACCTCCAATGGGCGTGGAGCAGCGGCATTCTCGCAGGTCGCTCCTGTGCGCTCTCGTCAACTCATCAACCTGATTCCAAAAAAATAAGACGGAAACCGGAATACTATGATACAAATCACTGATATAAAAATCCCATTGGGAAACATGAATATGAACTGCCTGACCGCCGTTTCGGCGAAAACGCTAAAAATATCACCTTCAGAGCTGAAAAGCGTCAGGCTGACCAAAAAATCCATCGACGCCCGCAAGAAGGACAACGTCCACTTCGTATGCGCCGTTGAATGTGAGGTCAAAAATCCCACGGTGGAGAAACAGATTCTCTCCCGCAGATTGAAAAACGTTTCGCAGGCCGTTCCCTTCGTTTACCGTGTGGAAAAAACGAAGCCCCTTTCGGAGCGTCCGATTGTCGTGGGCAGCGGCCCTGCCGGACTGTTTGCCGCGCTGGTGCTGACAATGGCGGGACAGCGTCCCATCATCCTGGAACGCGGAGGGGACGTCCAAAGCCGCCGTGCCGCCGTCGAGAGGTATTTTGCCGGCGGAGAGCTGGACACCGTGAGCAACATCCAGTTCGGAGAAGGCGGCGCAGGAACCTTTTCGGACGGCAAGCTGACGACAGGGACCAAGGACAGGCGCATCCGTTTTGTCCTCGAACAATTCGTCCGTGCAGGCGCCAATGAGGAAATCCTTTACAACGCAAAACCGCATGTCGGCACCGATGTGCTACTGAATGTCATAGAAAATTTGCGTTCCCGCATAACGGCTTCAGGCGGCGAATACCGTTTTTTCACACAGCTCACCGACATCTGCGTCAGGGATGGTCGGCTTGTTTCCGTAACGGGCACCAAAAACGGCGAGGATGAAATCATTCCTGCCGACAGCGTTATCCTCGCAACGGGACATTCCGCGCGAGATACCTTTGAAATGCTGCACCGAAGGGGCATTCCCATGATACAAAAGCCCTTTGCAGTCGGCGCGAGGATAGAACACCCTCAGACGCTCATCAACACCGTACAGTTCGGCGAGGCTGCCGGACACCCGGAACTCGGCGCAGCCGATTACAAGCTGGCTGTCCACCTGCCGGACGGCAGAGGGGTCTACACATTCTGCATGTGTCCCGGCGGACATGTGGTCGCCGCGGCAAGCGAACCGGAAAGTGTCGTCACCAACGGAATGAGCCTCTTTGCCCGCGACGGCGTCAACGCAAACAGCGCCCTTTTAGTGAGCGTGAATCCTACCGACTTCGGTAGCGAACATCCTTTGGCGGGAGTGGAATTCCAGCGCCGAATTGAACGCGCGGCATTCGCCTGTACCCGCAGCAGTTCCGCTCCGGCGCAGCTGGTGGGCGACCTTCTCGACGGAAGACCTTCCGTCGGATTCGGAGACACCCTTCCCACCTACCGTCCATCGGTAGCGCTCGGCGAAATCGGATGCTGTCTTCCTTCCTTTATTATCGACTCCATGAAAAGCGGTCTCCTGCTCATGGACCAAAAGCTGCACGGATTCGCCCGTCACGACGCCATCCTGACGGCTCCAGAAACACGCAGCAGTTCACCCGTGAGAATACTCCGGGACGAAAAACTCCAGTCTCCCGCCGCTTCCGGGCTTTACCCGTGCGGTGAGGGTGCGGGATTTGCAGGCGGCATCATGTCGGCGGCAGTGGACGGCATTAAATGTGCCGAAACGATACTCCGGATTCACACGGAAAAATAAAAAATGCGCCGATAACTGACTTTGAGTCAGCTATCGGCGCACATTTTTTTCAGATTACTTGAGATCGTATGTGTAGGACTGCGATTTGGTATCGCTTTCAATAATGATATTCATCTGCATCTTTGCGGAATCGTAAGACACCACATAGAGCGTACCGTACATATTGGTTCCGAAATGATCCTCGTTCGTAGAAGCAATGGTCTGAGCGGCATCATTGAGCATCAACGCCGCATAAGTACGGTCAACACCGAGACCGAAATCATACATAGCGGAGAATGTTTTGTCGAATTCACGGTAAAGTGACAATTCCTTGAAGCGGTCGCTGTAATCCTTTTCGGCAGATCTGACATTCTTATCTTCCATCTTATTGGTACAGACCTGGTGGAACATATTCGCCTCGGGATATTTGACAGACATTTTGCCGTCAACATATTCTATGACCGCGCTTTTGCCTTCCTTATCGGAGACAGAAAAATGATAGGCACCGCCGGAAAAATCAATGTCGTAATCCTTCAACAGATCAATGGCGCTGTCCACAGTCGCCACTCTATCCAGCAGCAATCTGACGGCAAGGAATGGGGTGATATTGACTTTCGATGTGTCATCACACTCAGCCACAGGGCATGAAATGAGCGAAACACCGAAGAACTCGGAATTGATACCTTCGGAGACACAATAAGAAGCCGCAACGGTCTGGAATGCATTATTATACCACTGATTGATCGATTCACGGCTATTTAAGCCTAAATCCGCCATATCGACGATATTCCACGACTTATAGCCGTTCTCGGGCTTAGCGATAACCATCAGAATCGGTGTATCGTACGAATTGTAGATACGTCCTCTGACCTGGGCGTTGAAATTGGTTCTGCTGCTGAATGCAAGCGATCCCCTTGTGACGTAATCATTCTTGTTTTCCCCGGGAAATGCCCCCGACAGTCCTTTGAAAAACTTGGATTTATAGAATTGGATAACCTCGTCATTAGTGTCACACTCTTCGGAAAGCAGATCATCATAATTGAAATTATCATATTCCATCGTGTAATAGGGATGATCGCTGACTTTTTTGAGAGTGGTAAGCGCTGCCATTTCACTTGCACCCGCAAGACAAAGATAAACCAGTAACGCAGCAGCAAGGGTCATAATAACCAAAATCGTCCAGAGTAAAAACGTCTTTACTTTCTGTCCGAATGTTTTTTGTCTCAGAATAGGCACTCCGCTGTCATTTAACTGAACATTCATTATAATTCCTCCATATTTCCGTTGAATTATTCATATATATTTAACCATATTAAATCAAAATTGTCAACATCGATATGGCTAAAATTATTTATTTTTTTTAAAGCAATTATTTTATTGCACGAAAACAACAAAGAATTGTTTACAAATACGTTGTTGACTTCCACGCGTTTGCAGAATATTATTAATGTTAAAGGATCCGGAAAACGGGAGGTTGTCATTGTGCTGATCGGAATAACGGGACCAAGCGGAGCAGGAAAGGGCTGTGTCGCCCAAGTGTTTGCAAGGCGCGGGTTCGCGGTCATTGACGCGGACCGCATCGCCCGTGAAATTGTCATGCCGGGTCAACCCGCACTCGCTGCGCTGACTGACGCATTCGGCAAGGATATTCTTTTGCCCGACGGCAGCCTCGACCGTCGTCTGCTGGCACAAAGGGCGTTCTCATCTGAGCAGGGAACGAAAACACTCAACGAAATTACCCACAAAGAGATTTGCAAACGGATGAAAGCTCTGGCTGACGGATATATGAATTCCGGCAGGAACTGCCTGTTTGATGCGCCCTTGCTTATCGAAGCAGGACTGATAGACATCTGCAACGCATGCGTTGCAGTCATTGCCTCTGCCGAAGAACGAACAAAGCGCCTTATGCAACGCGACGGAATCACCGAACAGGAGATCCAACGCAGACTCAGCCGTCAGCACAGCGATGACTTTTACACGTCACGCTGTGATTACACCATTGTCAACGACGGAGATCTCGACAGACTGAGAGAACAGGCGGATGCAATCATTGAACGCTTATCAATCCATGATGGATGTTGATTTTTAATAACTCAAACGGGAGGACAGGTCAATGGTCATTTCTATGAAAAATCTAAAAAAGCCTGTTGCTTGGCTGCTCGCCGCAGCGGTTCTTTTCGGATGCGCTTTCTCGGGCGTCAAATTGCTCAAAAAGCAGTTTTATCCGCGCTCCTACTCGGAATATGTTGAAAAATACTGCGCTGTCTATGATATTAACCCTAATCTCGCCTACGCAGTGATACACACAGAAAGCGGCTTCGACAGCAATGCTGTCTCTCACCTCGGCGCATGCGGTCTTATGCAGCTTATGCCGGAAACATTCGACTGGCTGCGTGCAAAGGACAAGAAAAACGGCTCCCAGTACAGCGATATTTTCGATCCTGAAACCAACATCCGCTACGGCGTCTACTTTTTATCCATCATTCAGCACCGTTTCAGCAGCGAACGTTCCGCCATTGCGGCGTACCACGCAGGAATGGGCAGAGTCAGTTCCTGGCTGAGCGATACCTCGTTTTCAAGCGACGGAATATCTCTTCATACTATCCCGTTCGCGGACACGGAACATTATGTAAGGAAAGTCGAACGCACCAAACGAATTTACGAAACGCTGTATTGAGCACCATTTATTAAATAAATATTAATAATATTCTGTTGACAACAGTAATAAAAAACGATATAATCTAATTAAAAGAACCAGATTATATCGTTTTTTATTTTTGGAGATGGAAATGATGGAAAACATACATCTATACAGCGACAGCAGGATGATCGATTACGCGAAGACCGTTTCCGGGTTCCGGCTGCCGCGTTGGGAACAGATACCTACCCTTGGACTGTACATGGATCAGGTCGTGACAGTGATTGATCAGTCGCTTTCACCGCTCATCGGCTTCTGTGAAGAGGCAATCATCACCCCGTCGATGATCAACAATTATGTCAAGCTCGGCATCGTCAAAAAACCCGACAAGAAAAAGTACTACCGTGAACACATTGCAAGTCTGATCGTCATCACGATTCTCAAACAGGCTGCGGCTATCGGAGATATTCGTTTAGGGATCAACACCGCACTGAAAAACGGCGACACACAGAGCAGCTACGACAGCTTCTGCGATTACGTGGAACGCTCGGTCAGAATCGTTGCGCAGTGCGCCACAAGCACCGATGAAACCGTCAAGATGAATTTCGATTTCAACTCCGAACACGCACTGATCACCATGGCGGTCTGCTCCTTCGCAACCACCATTGTCACCGCTAAAATGGTATCCGTCATACGGGAAGACAGCGAAAAACAACCCGCCAAAGTCAGCGAACAGGACAGCAAGTAACAACTTTTTTCTCTAGCATCCAAAGGAGGCTATGCACTTTATGAACAAACAAAAAATCGCAATCATGGCTGACTCGGGCACCGATGTGCCGCCCAATTACCGTAAGAAGTACAACATCTACTGGCTGCCGCTGCTCATCAATTATTCCGATGGACAATACCTCGACGGCGTGGACATCCAGCCGCACGAAATGTATGACAGGCTGCCAACCGAAATTCCCAAAACCTCACTTCCCGACAGAGGAATGGTGACAGACCTTTTTGATCAGATCAAGGCAGACGGCTATGAGAAGGTCCTTGTCGTGACCATTTCCTCCGGACTCAGCGGAACATTCAATATGGTCCGTCTGGCTGCTGAGGAATACGAAGGGCTGGAAGTTTCCGTGCTCGACACCAGAAACATCTCCATCGGCTCCGGTTTGATCGCCATCCGAGCCGCTCAGATGGTCAACGACGAGGGCATGGAGTGGAATGAGCTTCTCATCCGCATCAAGCATGAAGTGCCAAAATCCAAGGTTTTCTTCTGTGTCGATACGCTCAAGTATCTTCAGAAGGGCGGAAGAATCGGTCTTGTCTCGGCAATGCTCGGCATGTCGCTCAGCATAAAGCCCATTATCTCCTGCAATCCTGACGGAATCTATTACACTGCCGCAAAGGCGATCGGCAGAGCACGTTCCATTCAGAAGGTGCTCGATCTCGCAAAGGATTTTGCATCACAGGCACCGCACAGCGAAATTGCCGTCATGAACGGCTACGCGGAAAAAGACGGCATTGCCACACGGAAACGCGCCGAGGCGTTTATTGTCAACGGCATCGTGACAGTCACGGGACAGATTGGCGCCGCACTGGGCGTGCATACAGGTCCCGGACTCATCGGAATAGGCGTGCTGCAAAGATGAACCTTTTTATGACAATATCTTTTCGGAGGCGTTAATTTGCTGCACAGTTTTTCCATCGTATTCGGACAGGCGCTTTCGCTGTTTATCATGATAGCCGTCGGTTTCGTCATGTACAAGGCAAAGCGGGTAACAGATACCGGGGTTTCCCAGATGACCGATCTGCTGCTCTACGCCGTGACGCCATGCGTCGTGTTCAACGCATTCAACCGCCCCTTTGATCCCGCTACAGCGCGTTCCATCGCTGTCTTTGCAGCTGTCAGCGCGGTATTTATTGCTCTCAGCATTTTTGTGGGAATGCTCCTGTATCGTGGCGGCAATGCCGATTCCCGTGTTGTCCTGAGATTCTCCACGGTGTTCTCGAACTGCGGGTTCATGGGAATTCCCCTTGCCGGAGCAGTCTGCGGCGAAAAAGGAACGCTCTATGCGTCCATCTTTGTGGTGCTTTTCAATGTCTTTCAATGGACATACGGCTTCGCCATGATGTCGGGAGAAAAACTCTCGCTGAAAAAGGCGATCATCAATCCCTGCGTACTGGGGCTGCTTGCCGGTCTGCCGGTTTTCCTGCTGTCTGTCAACGTCCCTTCTCCGGTCGAAAACGCGGTTTCAATGCTTGCGGCGCTCAATTCACCGCTTGCCATGATCGTCATCGGTGCACATCTCGCAAAGGCCGATCTGGTCAGCACGCTCAAAGACATTCGCTGCTACCCTGCGTCCCTGCTCAGGCTGATTCTTCTTCCCGCTGCCATTATGTCGGCAGTAGTCGCTCTGCCGCTGCCTGACAGTTACCAGAAGCTCACCCTCGCAGTGATGTTCGGCGCACCGGTTGCCGCTTCATGCGCCCTGTTTGCCACCAAATTCAAACGTGACTCCGAGCTTGCCAGCCGCCTTGTCGCTATGTCCACCCTCTTTTCCATGCTGACCCTTCCGCTGATTGTCTCCGTCGTCAGTTTAGCTGTCGGCAAGTAGTCTGTCAGCAAAAGGTCGGTCTGTTGGCTAAAAAAACAAAGTGTACTGTCCTATCGAAGCCGCAGTACACTTTTTTATTTTGTCGATGACTGTCATGTTCCCGCCGCATCGGCACCGCGCAGCAGGTCTGCGCTGAAAACCGTCAGTCTCGCAGATTTTCCCACTTCGATGGTTCCGAAGGAACCGTCGATTCCGAGTGCGCGGGCGGGATTGATCGTCACGGCACGCAGGGCGTCGAGAGGCGGTAGCCCATATTCCACCGCTTTTTGAAAGGCGGTGCGAATGTCAGTGACCGAACCGGCAAGAAAGCCGTTGGACAGGCGTGCTTCGCTGCCCTTTACCGTGACGCATTGCGTCCCGAGACGGAATGTTCCTTCGCCAAGACCCGTTGCCGCCATTCCGTCAGAAACGATAATGAGCCTGTTTTCTCCGATCATCTTGAAAGTCAGCCGGATAACAGCCGGATGAATGTGTATCCCGTCGCAGATGAGTTCACAGAAACAGTCGCTTTCCAACAGCGCTGCCGCACAGCCTGGCGCACGACGGGTGACGTCATTCATGGCGTTGTACAGATGCGTGGCATTGGTGATTCCTGCTTTAACGGCGCGCACGCCGGTTTCGTAGTCCGCTGCCGTATGGGCAGCCGAGACCCGGCAGAATCCGGCAGCTTCGCGGATGAATTGCTCCGCCCCATCCGCCTCCGGTGCTACGCAGGCTATCCGGATGTGCTCGCCGCTTCGTCTGTGAAGCTCCCGCAGCTTGTCACTGTCAGGCGGAATGATGTATTCCTCCGGCTGGGCGGCACATTTGGCAGCCGAGAGGAAAGGCCCCTCAAGATAGACTCCCGCAAGCGCAGCACCGCTCAGGGGATTCAGCGAAGCTGCCCGGTAGCGCTCCATCAGGCGGCACAGTTCTTCATACGGCATGGTCATGGCAGCAGGCGCAAAAGCAGCCACTCCGCGGGAATGAAGATACCGGCTCATAACATCCAGACAAGAGCAAGTGTCATCTTCGGAACTGAAATCCACACCCTTGCATCCGTGAATGTGCATGTCCACCAATCCCGGGCAAAGCACATCGCCGTGCAGATCAATTTCTCCCTCACCGTCCGACACCGCTCCGGGAGGAAGAATGTCCGTAATGATCCCCTTTGACACGCGAACGTCGGCCTCTCTGACTGTAAAATTCCGAGTGACGATATATCCGTTCTTGTAAAGCATATTTTGAAACTCCTTTTTCCGCGCAGATAATAGTGTAAATCTTCGGTCATTCTTTTCCGCATGAAATAATTATATCATCTGCCGGACAAATAATCAACGCAAATCCGACTGCCTGAGAAATGAAATATATTCTTTATTGTATTTTTCATAATGTGTTAATAAATATATGTTAGATTAATTCTGTATAATTATGCAATGTTGATACGGAGGTAGTTCTTTTGGACAAAAACGACCGTAATAATTCGGATAACACACGTCAGAGGCAGAGTTTTCACAGAAACCCGCAGCGTCCGCCTGCACCTGACTATCGCAGCAGACAGCGGGACAATTCACCTTTTGAGCGCGCAGGTGAACGTCCCGTCCGACAGGATGGCACTTCCCGCATGAATCCGCGTCAGGGACAGAATGCCCGTACCACCGAAAGGCAGTTCGACCTTCCCAACCGGTACCAGCAGCGCATGGATCCCCGTGAAGCCATCCTGAACGAGGAACTCAATGATAAAAGCAGATTTTCAAGGGATCCCGGATTAGCTGGCAGACAAACCCCGCAGGGACGTCAGCGGGACAGCAGAACCACCGGAAGAGAGGACTGGCAGCGTGAACCCGGCAACTACTCCCGCCGGAACGACGGTCAGAGGGCTCCTCGCCGATTTGATTCACGTGATTCCGGAAGAGGAAGCTCACAGAACATGCAGGAAAACCAGCGCGACCGACGCAGGTCTGAAACGCTGGACACACGTCAGGACTTCCAGAACCCACGCGACAATCGCAGACCCGATTCCCGGAACTCCGCAAGGCAGAACGGGCAAAACGACCGCCGCGACCGTGCGGGCAATCCTTCGAGAAGTCTCCACGACGACGATTTCTACAGCACGCCAAGAGCTTCCGATCCAAGAAGACGCGATGACAGATCGACCAGATACGAAGGCATGGGCGAGGGCAGCATAGACCTGGGCACATTCGACATCAATTACAAGGGTGACAGCAACACCTCCCGCGGCTTCAAATCCCCTGCCGTTTCCTCTTCGCTGCTCGGAAAGCCCATGATACTGGGAGTTTTCGCCGTTTCAGCGGCGCTGATCACCATCGTTATTTTCGCTGTGGTTGCAAGGGGCAACAAGCCTAAGACAACTGACGACACCGGAACAGAATCGAAATATGAATACAAGATTCCAGACACAGTAACCATCGGCGGCACCGTCATTAATACCGACGCCGATTACATAGAACTCGCCGAAATGAACCTCACTGATATCAAGGATCTCTCCCATTGCTATCTTGTAAACAGTCTGTTCATCAACGGAAACAGCATCAGCGACATCTCTCCGATCAGCGACTGCATCTCGCTCAAGACAATCGATGCGAATTCCAATCAGATTTCCGACATTTCGGCACTCAAAAACCTCAATCAGCTCGAGGACATCGATGTCAGCGCCAATCAGGTCACTGACCTCTCTCCCCTTTCCAATCTCAAAAACCTGGAAAGACTCAGCGCAGACAAAAATCAGATTTCCGATCTCACTCCTCTTGCCGATTGTTCTTCGCTGCGGCAGCTGATTGTTTCGGACAACAGCATTACCGACCTGCTGCCCATCGCAGGTCTCAGCAATCTCACAACCCTGGAATCCGCCAACAATCAGATATCCGACATTTCCCCGCTCGGCACACTGACGAATATCTCTACTCTCAATCTGAGCGGAAACAAGATTTCCGACATTAAGTCACTCAAAAAACTATCCTCCCTGACCATGCTTGACTTGAGCGGCAACCCAATCAGCGACGTTTCCGCATTGAGCGGTCTCAAAGGGCTGCTGGAACTGAATCTCACTGACACAAAGGTTTCCAAAGAAGACTTCGCACAGCTTCAAAAGGACCTCTCGGGATGCACTATCAGAAAATAACTATGAGAATTGTCGTAAAAAGTATATTTTACCGTTGACAGTGGGAGATTTTTGTAATATAATATCTTAGTTGCAGAAAAGCACTTTGTTGATTCTGCACATTGATCCACTAATCTAATAAATTGGAGATGAGCGTGATTGGTTAAAGCTATAGTCGGAGCTAACTGGGGTGACGAGGGCAAGGGCAAGATCACTGATATGCTTGCAGCCGAGTCGGACGTCGTGATTCGCTTTCAGGGCGGTGCCAACGCAGGACATACTATCATCAATGAATACGGCAGGTTTGCACTTCATCTGCTGCCGTCGGGCGTATGCCATCAGCATACCGTCAATATTATCGGAAACGGCGTCGCTCTCGATCTGCTGAAATTTGAAAAGGAGCTTGCTGCTGTCGTAGAGCAAGGTGTTCCCACTCCCAAAATTCTGATTTCCGAACGCGCACAGCTCATTATGCCTTATCATGTGCTGTTTGATGTATACGAGGAGGAACGCTTAGGCGGTGAAGCATTTGGCTCCACCAAGTCGGGCATTGCTCCCTTCTATTCGGATAAATATTCCAAAATAGGCTTCCAGGTCAATGAGCTTTTCGCCGATGAGGAGTATCTGAAGGCCAAGGTCAAGAAGGTTCTGGGCGTCAAGAACACCCTGATCAAGCACCTCTACGGCAAGCCGGAAATTCCGGAGCAGGAGATTTTCGACTACCTCATGCGCTGCAAGGAAATAGTGACACCTTACGTGGCCAATACATTTGAGTTTTTACAGAAGGCTGTACGCGAGGATAAGAACATTCTGCTGGAAGGGCAGCTCGGTTCTCTGAAGGACACTGACTTCGGCATTTACCCGATGGTCACTTCCTCCTCCACCCTTGCGGGCTACGGGGCTGTCGGCGCAGGTATCCCCGCCAGAGCCATCAGCGAGGTTATCACCGTGACCAAGGCGTATTCCAGTGCGGTTGGCGCCGGCGAATTCGTCAGCGAGATATTCGGCGACGAAGCCGATGAACTGCGCAGACGCGGCGGAGACAAGGGCGAATTCGGCGCCACCACAGGCAGACCGCGCCGCGTGGGTTGGTTCGACTGCGTTGCCACACGCTACGGCTGCATGGCGCAGGGTACCACCAAGGTTGCCATGACCTGTCTCGACGTGCTGGGCTATCTCGATGAAATTCCCGTATGCGTCGGTTACGAGATTGACGGCAAGATCACGCACGAATTCCCCGTCACACATCTTCTGGCCAGGGCAAAGCCTGTGCTTCAGACTCTTCCCGGTTGGAAAACCAATGTGCGGGGCATCAAGTCCTACGACGAACTTCCCGAAAACTGCCGCAACTACATTGAGTTCATCGAGGGACAAATCGGTTTCCCCATCGACATCGTTTCCAACGGTCCCGGCAGAGACGAAGTGATCTACAGATAACGAGCTACGCAACCGAAACTGAAAATAATATTAAAAAGGTGTACTTCACAGCAATAGGAAGTACACCTTTTTTTCTGCGCCGAAAGGCGCTCATTGATTATGATTTATTCAGGTTTCTTTGTATGCAGCGTTTCAGTCGTCGATGCCGAGCAGTGCGACGCGCTCGATCTCGGGACGTATGGAGAGAAATACGTTGACGATTTCGGGGTCAAAGTGACCGCCGCTGCCCTTCTTAATGATTTCAAACGCCTGATCAAAGGACATCTGCTGCTTGTAACTGCGCTTGCTGACAAGCGCGTCGAATACGTCGGCTACCGCAAGCACACGGGCACAGAACGGGATCTTGATTCCTTTCAGTCCGTAGGGATAGCCCTTGCCATTCCACCACTCATGATGATAGGCTGCCATGTCCTTGCCGAGCAGCAGGTAGTAGTTGTCATCAATCTGCTTGGCACATTCCTCAAGGATCTTGGCTCCCTCGATGGTATGGGTCTTCATCAGTTCGAATTCTTCTTCGGTGAGATCGCCCTGTTTTTTCAGCACGGAATCGGGAATCTTGATTTTTCCTATATCATGCAGCGGAGCTGCAAGCGTGATGCTGGTGACGTAGCGATCATCAAGAAATTCGGTATACATGCCCTCGTCACGCATTTTGCGCACAAGCGTCTCGACGATTGCACTGACCCGGTGAACGTGGATTCCCGTGACCTCGTCGCGGGTGTCTATCATGTTGGCAAGAACCATGATGATCTGAGACTTCATCTTTTCCAGCTGTGCCCGCTTCTTTTCATTGTCCAGTTCCAGCCTCATGCGGTAATCCTCTAATTCAATGGCACGGGCAATGCGGGATTTCATGACCTGAGGGACAAAGGGCTTGCCGATAAAATCAACGGCTCCCATCTCCAGACACTCCACTTCGGTCTGCGGGTTATTCTCCACAGTCAGAACGATGATGGGTATCTCGCACCACTTCTCATTTCCCTTAATCTTTTTCATGGTCTGCTTGCCGTCCATATCCGGCATGTTCAGATCGAGAAGAATAAGATCAGGTATGTCACGCTCCAAATATTTAAGCGCCTGATAGCCCGAAATAACGGCAATAACCGAGTATTCATCCCCTATCGCCTGCTTCGCCATGGCAAGCGTCGTCTTATTGTCATCAATTACGAGAATTTTTTTCATCTCAGCTTTTCTCCTTCATATAGAGCAAATCAGGTGTCACAGAATTTACATGAAATATTATATACATGTATTGTTAACATGTTGTTAAAACGCTTATACAAATTGGAAAATAACTATTGTACAGTTTTTATAACCCGATGATCGCCTGCAGCGCTCCGTCGAAATCGTAGTTTTCCAGCAGAGCCATCGCCTTGCACAGCGCTGTTCTGTCCGCTGTTTCCAGCTTGTAGGTCAGCAGCTCATTGAGTTTTTCCAGAGCTGCGTCACTGTCAAAGCATTCAATCAGATTGCGTATTTCAGCAGCGTCGGTGTGTTTCTTCTGTGCCGAAATGGGATGCAGTTCGGATGTATCAACCTGGGCTGCTCCGTCCGTTTCGAGAAGGTTGCCTTCTTTGAGGTACTTTTCTACGCTATCCAGAAGCTCGTCATACATGCCGGTCAGTTCCGCCGAATGCTCAGAGACAAAGCTCTCGTCGCCCTGTTTCGCTGCGTCCTCATGCTCCTTCGCTTTCATGGAAAGCTCCCTGGCACCGATGCTTGCCGAGACGCTCTTCAAGGAATGCGCCTCAATGCGGTAGGAATTGACGCTGCCTGCCTCCGCAAACTTGCGCAAGGACTGCGACTGTATTCTTCCTTCGCGGAGAAAGACGTTCAGAATATGGTTATACGATTCCACACTGCCCCCCATATTGAATATGCCCTGCGGCACGTCAAGACCGGGAATCCTGATGCTGCGCGCGTCCTTGCTCGTGTTGGCATCAATGTACTCGCTGCGTGAACGGCTGACCTTCATCATCGGATCGATCTGATCGGTGTACTCGGTCTGCTGCTTTTCCTCCGGAATATACTTTCTGATGACGCCCGCCAGCGTTTCGATGCTCATGGGCTTTTCCACGTAATCATTCATGCCGTTGGAAAGGAACAGCGCTCTCGCTGATTCGCCGACATTCGCCGACAGCGCAATAATCGGCACATTCCTGAAGTATTCGCCTTCGGCTGCCCGTATGTGCTGCACCGTTTCGATGCCGTCCCATTCCGGCATCATGTGGTCCATGAATATCATGTCGTAATGCGGGTCACGAAGCAGCGCTTCATAAGCCTCCCGTCCGCTGCTCACCATGTCGACGTGCGGCTTGAAGACATTCAGAAGACCAGCCGTCACGCGGAGATTGACATAGTTATCATCCACCACAAGAATACGGGCATCGGGAATAAAGAGGTGGTTTTCCGTCTTCTTGGTGCGGCGGAAGCTCTCGATATCGTCTCCACGCACAAGCGACGCCAGCTGTCCGGTCAGAACCGGCTTATGCAAAATGAGAATATTTTCCTTAATGCCATCGTCCACAAAGGTATTGTGATCAACCATGGCGACGAGACGCATTCGCTTGATTTTCTGCGCAAAGGAATTGACGCCCGCAATGCAGGAGGCATAATCGAAGAACAGCATTGTCCCGAACCGGTCGGCGTTGTAATAATCCCACACAGCCACATCGCTGACAGCGATAACTGCAATTCCCATCCCTTCCAGAATGGTTCTGAGGTTTTCCGCGTAATACCGGTTCGGCTCGCAGACATAGGCGAGATAGCCGTCCGGATCAGGGACAAATCCCAGTTCACGGCGTCTTTTGACCTTTTGTTCCACCACGACCGAGAATGTGGAGCCTTTTCCGGGTTCACTTTCGACGTTGATGGTGCCGTTCATCTTATTGGCGAGACGCTGCGAAATGACCAGTCCAAGTCCTGTTCCCTCCATGCGTCTGATGTGGTCGTTGTCCACCTGCGTAAACTGTGTGAAAAGCTTCTTCTGATCTTCGCGTGAAATGCCTATTCCCGTGTCGGTCACATCTATTTTCAGCCAGAAACGGGCGGATTCGTCTACACTGCAAGTCATGCGCAATTTGATCATGCCGCTTTCCGTAAACTTGACGGCGTTGTTGAGCAGATTGATAAGTATCTGGCGGAGTCTTGCTTCGTCGCCGATCAGTTCGGCAGGAATATCGGGCGCTATGTCAGCTACAAAAGCAATGTCCTTTTCTCCGATGCGGACATTGATGATGCTCGAAACGTCGGAGACAAGCGTTTCCACGTTGTAGGGCGCTTCGTCAAGGCTCATCATATTGGCCTCGATCTTTGAAAAATCGAGAATGTCATTGACCATGCTCAACAGGTTGTTCGCCGAATTCTGAATAGTGGTGACATATTCCTCTTCGAGCGGAGATAGGTCATTTTGCAGCAGAAGTTCACTCATTCCGCAGACCGAAATCATCGGCGTGCGCATTTCGTGGCTCATGTTGGCGAGAAAATCCGCTTTTTCACGGCTGCCTGCTTCGGCATTGATCTTTTCCTGCTCCACCATGCGATAAAGCTCTGTAATGCTCTGAGCACGGGATTCCATAATCTTCACGGCGTTGCGGAACCACGTGATCATCGCTATGACCGCTGCGCTGCCAAGATAAAACAGCACCAGACGCACAATGGCACTGAGAGGCATCTCTAAATGGGCAAAGAATCTGTCGGGGTACATCACATAAAGCCATGCGTAAAGTCCGGTGACATATAATATCTGAAGCGCAGTCAGACCGATCCGGCGATAGAGCGCGGAAAAACACATGATCACCAGAAATACGCCGTGACTTGCCGATATGGTGTTGTTCTCCCAAATGTAAGCGGTAGCGCCCGCTATCATGCAGGCTGTCGCTATGTAAGCCTGCGGTGCACCGTTCAGAAAAGGGACAAATGTAAATAGTCCCACCACGACAGGAATCGCAAGCAGCATCTCCCACAGATATGCAGGCATACCACACAGGAAGCAGAAGAGTGCTGCCATCGGAAAGAAAAACAGAAATGTCCAGAAGATGAATTTTTCCACCGTGCGGTGAGTTATTTCCTTGTGTTTCATACAAAATACCCCCAATTATACATATTTTATCCCATAGCAGCCCTTTTGTCAAGCGCTCACGTCCCAGAGAAAGGAGATATTATTTATTTTTGTATATAGAATTTTTCATTGACTGCACAGATATTTTGTTATATAATAACAAAGGAGATATTCCTGCTAATCTTACAATTTTCTTATCAGGAGGTATTGCAAAATGCTTTTTAAAAAGAAGATCATTCCCGCAGAGCTGGTGAGTCTTGAACTTCGCTACAACGAAAACCGCAGCAAGCTCGTGAGGGTATTTGTGCCGGAACACAAAAAGGGTGAAAAACTACCCGTCATTTATATGACCGACGGACAATCGGTATTTGATGAAGAGAGCAATCCGCTGGGCTGCTGGCACACGCGTGAAGCGGTAGCCGCGGAAAAGGCGGCAACCGGAAAAGCTGCCATCATCGTGGGCATTCACAGCGACCCCAACCCCATGCTCAGGACAGCCGAGTTGACGCCCGCTTCCATAGGACAATTTGTCCCTCCTCCCATACCGGAGGGAATGCCGCCTATGCCCGAGGGAATGCCGTCTATGCCCGAGGGAATGCCGCCCATGCCTGAAGGAATGCCGTCTATGCCCGAGGGAATGCCGCCCATGCCTGAAGGAATGCCGCCTATGCCCGAAGGAATGCCGCCTATGCCCGAAGGAATGCCGCCTATGCCCGAGGGAATGCCGCCTATGCCCGAAGGAATGCCGCCTATGCCCGAGGGAATGACCCCTGAAATGATGCAGAAAATGATGGAAGAGATGATGAAGGGCTTTGCTCCCGACGGCGAGAAATTCGACGAGTTTGTCATCAAAACCGTTATGCCCACTATTGAAGCAAAATTCCCGGTCAAAAAGGGCAGAGAAAACACAGCCATCATAGGCAGTTCATCGGGCGGTCTGGAAGTATTCTACATCGCATTGAGCCACCCCGAGCTGTTCTGTGCAGTAGGTGCTCTCTCTCCCGCATTCCTGTTCTATTCGGCGGATAATGTAAAGAAATGGACTTCCGAGAGACTCAACAAAAAAACTCCCTTCATTTATCTGTACTGCGGAGAAGGCGAACCCAAGGAAAAACAGATGTGCGACGCGGCAAAGCCTGTTTTTGAGCTCATCAAGACAACCGCCGCAAAAAACAAGGTGAAGGAAGTCATATCCCCCGATGCCATACACAACGAATCGGCATGGGAACCCATCTTCAAGGATTTCCTGCATATCTTTCTTAGCTGACAGATGTTTCTGATATTAGTTCAGATACAGACTTAAAAGGCGACCTCCCGCAGATAGTGGGAAGTCGCCTTTTTATTCCGCGCCGCAGGCGCTGATTAATAATTCATTTATCAATCAGCAAACAACTTTTCTCCGGGAAAAATGCATTATTTGCCTTTGCCGCAGCACTGCTTGTATTTCTTGCCGCTGCCGCAGGGACAGGGAGAGTTGCGTCCGATCTTGCGTCCGGCTCGCTTGGGCATGGATTCCGAATCGGCATCGGGTTCCATGGGCTTCTGAATCTGCTCGCGCTTGGGTTCCTCGGCTCTTCTGACCTGAACGGTGAGTATCTGACGCGCCGTATCCTCTTTGATCTGGGCGATCATTTCATCGAACATGTCAAAGCCTTCTTTGGTATAGGCAACCGCAGGATCCGTCTGACCGTAGGAACGAAGTCCGATGCCCTGCTTCAACTCTTCCATGGCGTCGATATGATCCATCCAGAGGGTGTCCACCACTCGCAGCATGACAACGCGGTCAAGCTCACGGGCAATTTCCTCTCCGAATTCTTTTTCACGCTTTTCATAAAGATCATGCGCGCGCTTGATAAGATCGTCAATGATGTCCTGCTTATCCAGCGAGTCAAGCTCCTGAAGGGTGTAGTTGAAATCATCCTCGGTGGTCAGGAGATTGAGGTAAGTCTGTCGCAGTCCCTCAAAGTTCCAATTGTCTTTTTCATCGGCGTTGAGGTAGAGATTGACATTGTCGGTAATGGAATCGTCGATCATCTTGATGATGTTGTCACGCATATTCTCACCGTCGAGCACTTTGTCTCTCTCAGTGTAAATAACCTCGCGCTGACGGTTCATAACGTCATCGAAGCGGAGAACGTTCTTTCTGATGGAGAAGTTTCTGCCCTCGACCTTAGCCTGCGCACTCTCGATGGAACGGGAAACCATTCTCGCCTCGATCGGCATATCCTCGTCAATCTTGAGGGTATTCATCATGGACTGAAGTCTGTCGCCGCCGAATATTCTCATGAGGTCATCCTCAAGTGAGAGATAGAACTGGCTCTCACCCGGGTCCCCCTGACGTCCTGAACGTCCGCGCAGCTGGTTGTCGATTCGTCTGGACTCGTGGCGTTCCGTGCCGATGATGACAAGACCGCCGGCTTCGCGTACCTTATCGCCCTCTGCGTCGGTTTCTTTCTTGAATTGCGCATTAAGCTCGGCGAACTTCGCGCGTGCTTCAATGATCGCTTCGTCCTCAGTGTCGCTGTAGGCGGTTGATTCCTCAATGAGCTCCTCGTCATAACCGAGCTTTCTCATTTCGCTCTTTGCCATGAATTCCGGGTTGCCGCCGAGCAGAATATCCGTACCACGTCCCGCCATATTGGTGGCAATGGTGACGGCACCGTACTTACCGGCCTGTGCTACAATTTCGGCTTCACGCTGATGATACTTCGCGTTGAGAACCGAATGCTTGATACCGCGGCGTTTAAGCGCGTCGCTCAGCATTTCGGATTTGTCAATGGAAATAGTGCCCACCAGAACCGGCTGTCCCTTTTCGTGCGATTCGAGAATGCGCTCGATGACGGCGTTGTACTTGCCGCGTTCAGTGGAATAGATGCGATCCGGCAGGTCATGGCGGATGCAGGGCTTGTTGGTGGGAATTTCCACGCAGTCCAGTCTGTAAATCTCGTTGAATTCCGTCTCTTCTGTCAAAGCTGTACCGGTCATACCCGAGAGCTTCTTATAAAGACGGAAATAGTTCTGGAAGGTAATGGATGCAAGCGTCTTGGATTCGCGCTCAACCTTCACGCCTTCCTTGGCTTCAATGGCCTGATGCAGACCTTCATTGTAACGTCTGCCGTACATGATACGGCCGGTAAATTCATCGACGATCAGCACCTTGTCATCCTGCACGACGTAGTCCACGTCGCGGGTCATGACGCCGTGTGCCTTAATCGCCTGATTGATGTGGTGGAGCAGGGTGATGGATTCGTTGGTGTTGTCCATCAGGTTCTCCACGCCGAAGACCTTTTCCGCTCTTGCTACACCCTTGGGAGTGAGCGTCGCGGTCTTTGCCTTTTCGTCCACGATGTAGTCCGCGTCGCCGTATTTGTCGTCATGCTCTTCTTTTTCATCCACCTCGGTGATCTTGACAAACGTGAGCTTCTTGGCAAAGTCGTTGACCGTGTTGTAAAGAGCGGTGGATTTGTCGCCCTGACCCGAAATAATCAGCGGCGTTCTGGCTTCGTCGATGAGGATGGAGTCAACTTCGTCCACGACGGCGAAATTGTGTCCGCGCTGCACCTTCTGTTCCTTGTAGATAACCATGTTATCGCGCAGATAGTCGAAACCCAATTCGTTGTTGGTGCCGTATGTGATGTCGCAAGCATAGGAGGCGCGGCGTTCGTCGTTCTTCATGTCGTGAAGGATCAGACCGACGCTGAGACCGAGGAAGCGATGAATCTTGCCCATCCACTCGCTGTCACGCTTGGCGAGGTAGTCGTTGACTGTGACGACGTGAACGCCCTTGCCGGTAAGCGCATTGAGGTATGACGGAAGGGTTGCGACGAGGGTCTTTCCTTCACCGGTCTTCATTTCAGCGATACGACCCTGATGAAGGATGATACCGCCGATAACCTGAACCGGGAAGTGCTTCATGCCCAGCACACGCCAGCCTGCCTCACGGCAAACCGCATAAGCGTCGGGAAGAATGTCGTCCAGCGTCTCGCCGTCAGCGAGCCTGTCCTTGAGAATCTGCGTCTGGCTGCGGAGTTCGCTGTCCGACATCGGGGCGTACTTTTCTTCGAGCGCAAGCACCTGATCGGCAATAGGCTGTACGCGCTTTATCTCGCGGTCGGAATAACTACCGAAAATTTTCTTTATGATACCCATTTTTAATAGGACCGTCCTTCCATTTGAATAAACAGCAAAATTAATAATGCATTGATAAATTTTTTGTATGCGTCGATATAACATATCCAATATAGCATACATATTAAGATTTTACTATATCCCACAAAGGAAAATGTTACGCAATTGAAAATTATAGTAAATTATCTATTTTATTTCCATTTTTGCGTCAAGAGTTTGTTAAAAAAATAACTTGTTGTTTTTCAATAAATTTTACTTGACAAACACACATTAGCGTGATATTATATTTTTATCGAAACGAAACTTGTGTTATTTGTGTTTTATGCGCTATGTTTTATGATTAGACTGTTTTAACTGCGGATCAAAAAACAAGTGATAAATCGGAGGTAATATACATGTCAGTAATATTTTCAGCTGCCATCACAGGTCTGGGACATCTGGCACACGCAGTCGCAAACGCAAAGGAGCATCTGCCCCTCACATACTCTGAATTTGAACTGAGTCAGGACGGTGAAACCGTGTGGGAGTCGGGTGCGGAATACACATTTGTGGGATTCAGCGAAGACGGCGATTTTTCCCTCTCGGTCGGCAGAAGCGGAGCTTCGGTCGGCAGACGTCTCGGCAGACTCAAAAATGAACCTGACTTTCGCGTATGGCAGCTTCACACCGACGGCGGCGAATACATCATGCTCAAAGGCAGCGCCGATACTGCCGAGGTATTCAAAAGAGTCAGCTGAGCGCTTCCGGTGAGGCGAGATACTCAAACAACCGGCAGATCACAGTGATGACATCCGAGCGCAGCAGCGTACGGCAGTTATTGGAATATGCAGACATTATCTGAAAAAGGAAATCCCCTGAAGATTTCGGGGGATTTTTTCTGTATTTTTCCATCCGTTACTTGCCAATCGTGTGAAGATGTGTTATAACGATATGTGACGGAATTAGCTTTGTCCTGGAAAGGGAGACTGACAATTGACTGTCAATGAGGCAAAAAGAATTATCAATTTGTTTGACACATATATCGCCGTCACAACACACCTCACTGACCGTTCCGCACTGGACGAGGTGAGCGAGGGCACTTCGCTGACCCTTCGAAGGGAAGACAACAAGTATGACAGCAAGGCAATCTTGTTGCTGACTCCCAGCGGAAAAAAGATCGGCTATGTACCGGAGAAGGACAATATCATTTTTTCCCGTCTGATGGATGCCGGCAATCTGCTCACAGCCAAGATAACATCCATTAAAGAACGCAGTCAGAATTTCAAGCAGACAGCCATTGGCATTTATCTGGTGGATTTCTGACCGCCGACACAAAAACCGCTTTACACAGAGGGAACAACACCCGTGTGTAAAGCGGTTAATTGCTTTCGCAACCGATCAGTCGTCTATCGACGGCACTTCGTGAGCAACATATTCATGATTATAAATCTTCCTCGCTGTTTCCCTGTCGTCCGGAAGCTCGTTAAGCGCTCCCGCCTGAAACGATGTGGAAAGTGCGCCGGTCGGAGCATTATAAGCTGCGTTGGAGACAACCTCATACTTTTCATTTCCTGCCTTGTCTGCCAGCAGGGTGGACTGTGCGCCAAAGAGCAGATTGCCTGTGGCAATGTGGTAGTCGCTGGAGATAATGGCAAGCTTGGTAACCTGCGGGTATCTGAGCGTTAACAGTTCTAATGAAAACGCGGCATTCTGAGCGGTGGTGAGGGAATTATCCTCGACGATAATCCTTTGCTCCGCAATACCGTTTTCAATGAGCCATTCAGCCATCCTTCCCGCCTCAGATACCTCCCTGTTTTCATAGGCAGTATGACCGCCAGTGCAGACGATCAATGCATTCGGGTATTTCTCAGCGCTTGCCTTGACGACATTCAGCCTCCCCACAAGCTCGTCCTTCATTGTTCCGTCGGAATTCAGCTGATAGCCCAGCGCCACCATGCAAAACTCGTCTGTCTTCGGCAATCCGTCGGGCAGCACATCGTAATTGAGTTTAAGATCGTTGTTGGATTGCTTCCACAGCGAAATGATGCTTCTCCACTTGTCGCCTGCGACTTGATCCTTCTTGTCCAGTTCCTTCAGAAGACCTTCCAGCGTCTTGTCCGAACGATCGCCGTATGTACTGTATTGGGAAGTAATCTCATGGATTATTTCGTTTGCGTCACGTTCTTCCGATGAATCACAGGCACTGCACAGCAAAACGGAAAACACTGCCAGCGCAGCCAAACAAGCCACAAATTGAATTTTTGCCAATCTCTTCATAATATAAATCACCCTTAATTCATGATCATGTTCATTATAATGAATACAGCTGATAGTGTCAAGTATAATAAATCAGAATAAGAAAACAACTATCTATCCCAATGTGAATTGTTTGGTAAAATGAAATATATTTTTGCATAAAGATTTGTTCAGAATAGAAATTGACATCTGTGTCACAAGGGTTTAAAATGTTATTTCAGAAGTGAGAAGTATTCAGAGGTTTTATCGGTAATATATTCATTATTTTTATATATGTAATGCAGGGTAATTGGTTTTATGAAATGATCTGACGGTCATTTATATCCAATTATCTTTTTTTATTTCGGGAGGATAAATTTTTTAATGAATAAATTATCAAAAAAAATCATTCATATAACTGCGCTGACAGCCGCTATGTTCGTGTTTTGCGCCAGCTTCATTCAAGGCATACCGAGCTTTGCGTCAGGCACGGAAAGCGACAATACATCTTCCGTCTTCACAGAAACAAGCCATCAGGATGAAGATCAGCAGAATCCAGAAAGCCAGGATGTCAGCAGCGAGGAAGGAAGCAGCCAAAACGAAAGCAGTCAAAACACAAGCAGTCAGGGCAACACATCAAGCCTTACCACCGACCAAGGAAACAAGCAGAAAATCGCTGAACTGGTACGTCAATATTCCGCGAGAATCAAAGCCGCACTGGACGAACTCGAATCACACGCGCGGGCAATGATTGCAGCCGGAAACGCAGGCGACCGCAAAAAATACGACAGCGAACTGAAAGCATATGAAGATGCAGAATCCAAAGTCGGAAGAGCAATCAATTCAAGTGACGGCATCCCTTATGATGATGCGGCTCCGATTGCAGACAAAGCATACGAGCGTGTAATATCAATCGACAAACTCTGTGAACAGGCGGAAATCGCCCTTGCCAACAGTCTTGGCAGTGCAATGGATGAAGAAGGAAACATGTATTCCATTTCAAAAGTCAACGTAAAAGTCAGCCGGGTCGGAAAATCGGACGACATGTATGACGCTGCTCTTATGGCGGTCGGTCCTGGTTCAAACGAAAAAGAGAACCAGCTCGTTTACAGGATTTCGCTTTTTATTGGCAAAAAACCGGTACATCTTATAGGCGACAACACCAAATCTGTCACAATCGGCATTCCCGGTGACAAAATAGGGCGTACACCTGTAACTGCCTATTATATCTGGGATGGAGGGGACGGCAATCAAGGTGCGCCGGTCGCAGAAAAACGCGGGTACTTTGATAAGTCAACCTGGTGTCTCACCGTAAAGGTAAAAAAATATGTCACTTATTATGTGGTATGCGGAAGACCCGGTACCAAAAAAGAAGTCTACGGCGATGACGCGATCGCCATCCAGGGAAATAAACAACAGCTCACAGCAGACGAACTGCGAGAAATGCTGTCGGTCGTTTCCCTTGAGGACGGAAACGATAAGAAGGCGAAAGCCTTGGAAGCAGTCAAAGCCGAAGGGAAAGCCACTGCTGTATATGAAATTACATTTCCCGAAGACGTAACGCTTCTTTCTGATACGGAGGCTATCGCGGAAATAGTATGTCCCGAGGCCGCCAACAAGGCCGTTGAAGTTTACAAAATAACGGAAGATAACGAAGCGGAATGGGTTAACTCATTTCTGACAGACGATGAGGGCAAGCTTCAGCTCACCACAGATTCGCCCGGTGTATTCGTTCTGTGCTGGCAGGAACCAAAAGAGGATGACGTCCCCGTTGTGGTTACTCCTACCGACACAGTGCCGGAAGAACATTCTTCTCCCGTGCTTCTGATCGTATTGGGCATTGTCGCGGCAGCGGCAGCCATAGGCGGAACTGCATTCTTCGTTATGCGCTTCCTGAAGAAAAAATAACTCCAAATTAACATTTTACCTGAATGCGTTCAACGCGGAACACGCCAATATTATACGACGTCGTTCCGCGTTTTTTATTGGTTTTTTACTATTTTGAAGTAATCATCTTCCCGCTTGAAAAATTCTCTTGATTTTGTCGCTGCCATACCTTATAATAATTCAAAACCCATCAAAAACCAAGGAGGATCATTATGCAAGGAAATGTACGTCCCGAAACAATGGAAAGAATTACCACTCCCGAGCTTGCAAACGCTTTCATCGAGGAACAGGTAAAGGAGCTTCGCGCCCAGATAGGCGACAAGAAGGTGCTTCTCGCCCTGTCAGGCGGTGTGGACAGCTCAGTTGTCGCCGCGCTTCTCATCAAAGCCGTGGGGCAGCAGCTGGTCTGCGTGCATGTCAATCACGGACTTCTCCGCAAGGGCGAACCGGAGCAGGTCATTGAGGTATTCCGCAATCAGATGAACGCCAATCTCGTATATGTCGATGCGGTAGACCGCTTCCTGGACAAGCTGGCAGGCGTTGCAGAACCGGAGAAAAAGCGCAAGATTATCGGCGCTGAATTCATTCGCGTATTCGAAGAGGAAGCCCGCAAGCAGGACGGCATTGAATTCCTTGCGCAGGGTACCATTTATCCCGACATCCTGGAAAGCGACGGCGTCAAGGCACATCACAACGTCGGCGGATTGCCCGAGGATCTGCAGTTTGAACTGGTTGAGCCGGTCAAGCTGCTCTTTAAGGACGAAGTGCGCGTGGTGGGCAAGGCTCTCGGTCTGCCCGACAACATGGTCTACCGTCAGCCCTTCCCGGGGCCCGGACTCGGTGTCCGCTGCCTCGGCGCTATCACCCGTGACCGCCTCGAGGCTGTCAGGGAATCCGACGCCATTCTCCGTGAGGAATTTGCCAAAAACGGTCTGGAAGGCAAGGTCTGGCAGTACTTCACCGCTGTGCCTGATTTCAAATCGGTCGGCGTAAAGGACGGCAAGCGCACATTCGCTTATCCCGTCATCATCCGTGCCGTCAACACCACCGACGCAATGACCGCCACGGTGGAGGACGTTTCCTTTGCACTGCTCCAGCACATCACCAAACGCATCACCACGGAGGTCGAAAATGTCAACCGTGTGCTCTATGACCTCACTCCCAAGCCCTGCGCTACCATCGAATGGGAATAAGAAGCGCTCACTAACTGAAAACGGAAAACTTAATACTGAAGAATGAATAATGATCAGCGCCTTGCCATTGCAAGGCTGCTGCATAAAAACAAATGCGACTTTCCGCAAAATCAAACGGGAAGCCGCATTTTTTTGTTATACTATTTTGCAGGGAATGTCAATCATGCTGCACGGACGGTGATGCAGTCCGTCTTTTTAGCCCATTATAAAACCTTGTAGCCCTGCGCTTCAACGGCTTGTTTGAGGGTGTCAAGCGAGACATCGCCTTTGAGTGTGACAACCGCAGTGCCCTTCTCGTGGCTGACATCGGCTTTGGCCACGCCTTCAATGGCTTCCAATGTCTGCTTGACTCTCGCCTCGCAGTGACCGCACATCATGCCTTCAATTTTCATCGTGATTTTGTTCTTTCCAAACATGTCTTCATTCTCCTTTTCTTGTGTTGTTTCGATTTGGATATTGTCGAGTGGTGGTAATTTCCTGTCGCGCTTTGCGGAACGGATATTGAAAAGATTCAGCCGCAGGGCATTCGACACGACACAGAAGCTCGACAGACTCATTGCAGCCGCTCCGAACATAGGATTCATCTCCCAGCCGAAGATGGGTATCCATACACCAGCCGCAAGCGGAATGCCTATGACATTGTAGAAAAATGCCCAGAAGAGATTCTGACGGATATTCCTCAATGTCGCACGGCTCAGGCGGATGGCCGCCGGGACGTCGCTCAATCGGCTCTTCATCAGCACCACTTCCGCCGCGTCAATAGCAATGTCCGTTCCCGCGCCGATGGCGATTCCGACATCGGCACTGGTCAGCGCCGGAGCGTCGTTGATGCCGTCGCCCACCATTGCGACTCTGCCATAACGCCTGAGCTGCTCAATGACGTTCTGCTTGCCGTCAGGAAGCACGCCCGCAACCACATCGTCAACCCCTGCCTGTGCGCCGATTGCTTTGGCTGTTCGCTGATTGTCGCCCGTGAGCATAACTACCCGAATACCCATATCGCGCATTTCCCGGACCGCCTGCGGACTGTCAGGCTTCAATGTGTCGGCTACGGCAATGATGCCGATGATCTCGCCGTTCCTGCTGAAAAACATGGGCGTCTTGCCCTGCGCCGCCAATTGTTCTGCGCTCTGCCTGAGTGGCTCGGATGGCTCTGCGGATTGGCTGATAAACTTCATGCTTCCGCCCGAAATGCTCACGCCGTTCAGCACGGCAGTCAGTCCGTTGCCCGGCAGCGCCTGAAATTCCGTCACTTCTGCTGCTGTCATTCCCCGCTGCTTCGCCTCATTGATAACCGCCCTTGCCAGCGGGTGTTCGCTCTTGCTCTCCAATGCAAATGCCGCGGCAAGCAGCTCGTTTTCTTCCATGCCTTCGGCAGGAAGAAGATCCGTGACCTTCGGTTCGCCCTCGGTAATTGTCCCGGTCTTGTCAAGCGCCACAATCTGAACCCGTCCTGCCTGTTCGAGCGAAGCGGCTGTTTTGAAGAGAATACCGTTCCTCGCTCCCATGCCGCTTCCCACCATGATGGCCACCGGGGTGGCAAGCCCCAGTGCACAGGGACAACTGATCACCAGCACTGAAATGCCTCTTGCGAGTGCAAAGCCCACGCTTCTGCCCGACAAAAGCCACGCCGCGGCGGTCACAAGAGCAATGCCGATGACCGTCGGAACAAAAACACCCGAAACCCTGTCGGCAGTCTTGGCGATAGGTGCCTTTGTCGCGGCGGCGTCACTCACCATTTTGATAATGCGGGAAAGGGTCGTATCCTCTCCCACTCCGGTGGCTTCGCACCTGAGAAATCCCGATTGGTTGACTGTTCCGGCTGAAACCGCATCCCCCTTTGCCTTGTCCACGGGAATGCTTTCTCCGGTCAGCGCCGACTCATTGACCGCGCTGCTGCCTTCAGTTACCACGCCGTCCACCGGAATGCTCTCACCCGGGCGAACGACGAAAATGTCCCCCCTGCGCACCTGTTCGATCGGGACGGTGACTTCCTTCCCGTCCTTCCACAACACGGCTGTCTTCGGGGCTAATTTCATCAGACTACGCAGCGCGTCGGTTGTCTTGCCCTTGGAACGAGCCTCGAGCATCTTCCCCACTGTAATCAGGGCGAGAATCATGGCGGCCGATTCAAAATAGAATTCGTGCATATAAGCCGCCGCACCTGCAAAATCACCCCTGGACTGCCTTGCGGTCATGGCAAAGAGCGCGTAAACGCTGTAGGCAAACGACGCGCCTGAACCCAGCGCAACCAGCGTATCCATATTCGGCGCACGGTGAAGCAGTCCTTTGAATCCGCTGATAAAGAATTTCTGATTGATGACCATGACGATCGCGGCTAAAATCATCTGCACAAGCCCCATGGCAACGTGATTGTTCTCAAAAAAGGACGGCAGCGGGAAGCCCCACATCATGTGCCCCATTGAGAAATACATCAGCACAGCGAGAAATCCCAGCGATGCAATGAGTCTGCGTTTCAGAACGGGAGTTTCCCTGTCGGCAAGCGCATCCTCGTTTTGCAAATTGCTTCCGCTGCTCTCCGACTGACTGCCCTTGGGCGAAGCACCGTAGCCTGCCTCCCGAACGGCTGCGACAATCGCCTCAGGGGATGCGCTGCCCTCCACGCCCATGGAATTGGTGAGCAGGCTCACCGAGCAGGAAGTGACGCCCTCCACCTGCGATACGGCTTTTTCCACCCGTGCGCTGCATGCAGCACAGCTCATGCCCGTTACATTATACTGTTCTATTTTTATCACTCCTCGCAGCAATTTGGAATCTATTGATCTAAAACAAACATAGGATAATTCGAGGAATTAGGATTGGCATGCGCACCGATCATTATTTGTGAATAACAAATAATAACAGTATCATATTGATTATTGAGTATGCGCTCTCTGAGAGATTTTTTTATATCTGTTCTCCTGTCAATGGTGTGTATTTCATGTATTCCAAGGGAAAGAAACGGCTCGGTGGCATTTCCGTATGAATCAGCCAACATCAGCACTTTTCCGTTTGTTACATTGTTGTTGACGCAGTTTGGCTTTTGATACGAAAAATGCCAGCTGCCGTTTTTATAGACATCAGTCGTAAGATTGTATCTGCTGTCATCAATAAAGCCGTCAAATGAAAAATTGGGTCTGATCTCGTAAAAATCATCCAGTCCTACATATGATCTTGCAACCTTGCGTCCCTGCTCGCCCAACCAACAATTTTTCCAGTGCTTTACATTGAAATTTGAAATATCGAACAAATCTGTATCTATCTGATAACCACAGTTTTCGTTCATCGCCTGAGCAATTCTCTGCGCTGCCCATAACCCTGCCTTCGTCGTCCAGTGATGGTCGGTGCGATAAAACATCTCTAAAGAATTAAGATTCTCCGACGTGATATTATCTCTCAGATCAAGCACCGGAATGTCTGCCTGTCGGAGTCTTGACACCAGCTTGTCTGCATTTTGATTAGAGAATGACTGCATTCCAAAGTTTTTCTCCAATATATCATCATTCAAATATTTGACCGGTTGGTTGACATATAAGAATTTGATATTGTTGTCTTTTAAGAATTGATAAAAATCCACTAACTGTTCATATTCATAATCCGTCGAAGCTTGCGAATAGCAGGAAATGATATAATTTTCATCTGTAATATAGATTCCTATATCACTGTAAAGACCCCTCATCTGCAGATTTTTTGCAATTCTGCCGTTTAATTCGATAAGCTCCTTCTTTTCCGGCATCTTATCTGTGTATTGGGATTCCAGGTTCGTCAGACTGTTGGTTTTCTCCTTAGCGTCATCCTGACTATTCTCCCAGACGGAAGTACTCTCGGTTTGCAAATACTCAGAAAGAATACTTAATTCTCCGAAAGAATTGTTACCAATAAAACCCAAAAATAGAATAGCAACAAAAATGTATGAGAGCAAATGCTTTAGTCTGTTTTCATTTTCCATATATGTCACCCCTAAAAATTCGCGTATGCAAACGGATTGTTCTGTCCTGCAACCACAAACGACAAGGCACAGACAAATAAACCAAGTATAACTGTGTAAACGATCCCGTCAAACACGACCAAAGCTTTTGTTCTTCCCTCGAGTTTCTTTCTGAGCCAAGGAACAACAGGAAAACACAGCAATATTGCGGCTGCAATAAATACGCCGTATTCTTTTAACAGGAACAGTGCTCTGAAATCCGTGATTTTATTATCATAAAAGACAAACAGCCTTTTGATAAATCTTATGCCATTCTTTAAAGTATCTGATCTGAACAGGATCCACTGGCAATTGATGAAAAGAAGGGTAAAGACACGATAAATAATCTTGCTTGGTTTGCTTTGCAGTCTGTCAGGAAGCTTTGTCAGCCGTTCAAAGCTGATCAGCACAAAGTAGCCCAGTCCCCAAAAGACAAACGTCCACGCTGCTCCGTGCCAGATGCCCGTCAGAACCCAGACGACAAGCAGATTGAAATAAACTCTCCATTTGTTTTTGTTTCTTGATCCACCAAGAGGAATGTATATATAGTCCCTGAACCACTCGCTGAGTGATATATGCCATCTTCTCCAGAATTTTGCAACGGATTCCGTCATATAAGGATAATTGAAATTCTCCCTGCATTTATATCCGAACATTTCTGACAATCCGATAGCCATATCTGAATATCCTGCGAAATCAAAGAACAATTGCAGTGAAAAGCATATCGACCCAAGCCAGGCATACGCCATGGTATATTTTTCAACGGGGGTAGAAAAAACTTCTGTAGTGACCTTTGCGAGAATATTCGCCAGAAGCACCTTTTTATTGAAACCAATCAAAAACCGTAATACTCCGTCTGAAAACAGGTTCATCCGCGCATTCTTTTTTCCGTCCAATTCGGCTGGAAAACACATGTCGTTATACCGTGAAAGCGGACCGGATTGAATCTGTCCGAAGAAAGAAAGATACAACGCGTCATGTACAGGATTTTCACTGAGCACTGCTTTACCGGAATAAACGTCAACAAGATATGATATTGCCTTGAACGTGAAGAAAGACAATCCTAACGGCAGCAATACTTCTTTTTGCACGTCAGCAGCATTTTCTTTAGTAAACGACAGAATAAAATCAGCATACTTATAATAGATCAGTATTCCGGCATTCAACGCAATGCCTGTTATTAGCAGAATACGTCTTGCCAGCTTCTTGGGTGTCAAATGAATTAATCGGCCTATTATTATGCTGAGAATGATGGAACAAAGAAAAAGGAAAATGTATTTTACGGAACCAAGTGCATAAAAACACAGGCTCTACGGAACCAAGTGCATAAAAACACAGGCTCAAAGCAAGAAGGATATATTCCCTCAGCTTATTCTGGCAAAAGTAATAAAGAATTAACGACAGAGGTAAAAAACAAAACAGAAATAGAGTCCCAGTGATAGACATTGTATTATCCTCCTATCAGAATGAATACGATACAGGTTCAGCCGTAAATGAACAGATCACTGCATTCGCATTTTGCAGATAAAACACTTCCATTTTGCCGTCGTCCTCACTGTACATAGAACGGAGTTCAGGATTGGCTTCCAGCATGGCGGTTTTTGCCTCACGGCGCTCGTCGAATACCGCTTGGGCAGTCAGCCGAATCCATCGACCGTCAGGGGACATGCCGGATATTTCTACCTTGCTGTTCGCCTTCATCTGCGCGTAAACCGCCTTCTGATTGGACGTGGTGAGATACAGCTTTTCCTCAAATTCGCACTGTGCGCCGAAGGGACGCACTCTCGGCTGATCTCCTTCTACTGTGGCAATATAGTAAACTCGGCACAATTTGAGAAATTCAAGAACTTCATTCATTGTTAACGCTTCCTTTCATAGAGTAAACTTATTTTGCAGAATACTAATCCTTGTTCTGTTCCGGCTTCTGATCTTTCTCCTTGTAATAAAGCATACAGTGACAGTATCCCTCAAAATCCGGATCAGCTATCTGATCGCGGAATTCCTTGCACATGCACTTGGTGTCCTCGGTCATTTCAAGTCTGCAGGGACAATATCCACCCCTTGCATTCAGACCCTTTTTAACTGTCTCTACAACGTCGGGATTTTCATTCAATCTAATCTTTGCCATTATGCATTTCTCCTTTTTTATGATTTTATGAGGCGATTGTAATACGTGGAAAATGCCGAAAATCGGCGGGGGGGAGTGCATTTTGTAATACGAAGATTTACTCCGGTCGGGGACAAGGGTAATCACGGTATTGGGCGGTTTCAGTATTCGCCCGACCCTGTTTTGAAATCTGGTGCGTCTTGCTCGGTCGGCTGAAAGCCTCCCTCGTGGGGCTTTGCCCCACACCCCAGCAGGGTACCTGCCCTGCACCCGCGAGGAGGTCCAGACCCCCTCGACTCCCACGCTCGCATTCGCTCGCTAATTATGCGCTGCGCTATGCTTATTTTCTTTTTCTCCCCACTCCCCACTTCTCACTTTCCACTTTCTTTTACAATCGCCTGTATGATTTTATATCAACGATTTCACCGTGTCGAACCGTATTTCAGACGCTCTGATCTTCTGCTCATTACCTACAACAGTTTCGGTTGCTCCCGCAAGCCAGCTTTCCAGATATGGCACTAAAGCCTTGATGTCGTCTAAAGTGGCGGAAATAATCTGCTTTCTCACCTTCTCGGCATCTTCGGCGGTTATTCCCGCAAGTTCTCTGCTGATCTGTGTCAAACCCTTGATATAAGCCGGTCGTGGACGGACAAGGGTATTAAGCGCTCCGATGACGAACTGCCGGAAGGTGCGTTCATCCATTTCAAGCGCTTTGATATAGTCAATAACACTGCGGTAGCAGCGGTAGGTTTCGTCGAGATTCGGATCACGGTAGGAAACCATCACAGCCGCTCCAGTGCGCTCAAATCTTGCTCCGACTCCATATGCGCCGCCGAGCACACGGATATTCTGCCACAGATAATCGGTGTTGAGCAGGTGTCTGAGCACCAGCAGATGTCCGTATTGTTCGGACGCCTCTTTGGGAAGCATTCCGCACAGTGCTGCATACTGCACCTGCGAAGGAGAATACAGTCCAGTGCACTGCTTGGGCGTCAGTGCAACGGTTGCGGATTCTGCCGCCTTGCCCTCTCCGAGCAGCTTGATAAAGCTTTCGGTCATGCGCTTCGCCTGCGGAAGAAAGCTCTCTTCTCCCACATAGGCGAATGTCCATCCGTCCGCATCGAAGAGGCTGTTTCTGACCGCTTCAAGTGACGTGATAAGCTCTTTCCGGCGCGTGTCAAAATCGTCCAGCAGTTCGCAGAGGAATCTGTAGAAGGAATAGCCCTTCAATTCTTCCTTCCACGCATAATATTCGGAATAGGCACTGAGACCCAGATCGACTGCAACGGCGTTGGAGGATTCCAGAAGATCTCGCTCATAGCCCGTCTTTAATTGCAGCAGCATGTCGTGAATGTGATCGGTATCGGAAAAATCCGTCTCCAACAGTATCTCGCGGTTAATTTCAAAAGCCTTGTCGGCATTGTGGTACAGGAATTTGGTGCGCCAGCTCATTGTGGGAATGACCGGATTGTCTGTAACCGGGTCGACAATTCTCAGAACGTGAATAATTCCGCCGGTGTAGCAGTCTATCAGATCGGATAATTCCGCGTAGCCGTGGGATTTGGTGTCCACTGCGCCGAACAGCTCGGTGAACAGTCTGTAGTAGGACAGCAGCGATTTGTCCAGCCTTCGCAGATCATACCGCCAGTCCATATACGCGATGGAGTTGGTGTCTCTCTCCTGAAAAATCAGTTTGCCGCCGTCAATGGCGATTACACGGGATGCCTGATAATCCGGGTCAGAGGAAAGATCGCTGCGTTCCAGCAACGGGATTCTCGCCGCATCCTCGGGAGTGTCCTCTGAACTGCGGTATTCGTTAAGCAGCCGGTAATCGCTCACCAGATCATTGAAATCCTCCTTGGCGGCATTCACGCGGCATTTTTCCGCAATCAGTCGGTCCTCACGGGCAGTGAATTCCGTGTCAGGATGAAGCGTGACGGTATTGCTGTGAGGATTATTAACGAAATAAGTCTCTATAAACCGTTCGAAATAATCCGTTGCCGCAAGCTCCTTGAGCCTGTCGATGGCATCAAATACTTCAAGCTGTTCAAGGGGATTTTCCTCGTCATAAAGCAGCTTGGGAAGCATTTGCAGCGAGCAGGTGATGCCCTTGGTCTTCCATGTGTCGTCGTCTTCCTTCTCACTGAATTCAAGAATATTCAGTGTCGAAAGAAGCCGCTCCTTGTCAATGCCGTTTTTCACCAGATTTTCGAGCGTGCTGTCAATGATACGGATGAATTCCGTTCTGTCCGACTCCCTGCAGCCCGCGCTGATGAAGCCGAACCACGGCACCTTCGGCATTTCATCCACCATCGAGTAAAAGTCTTCTCCCACGCCTGCTTTCTGCATGGCATTCTTGATATAGGCGCCCTGCGAGGTGCAGAGGATTCTGTCCAGCACGCGCAGCGTCAACAGATTCATCGGTGTGTGAGGAATATGCAGGGCGTAATTCTTAGAGAAATAGAAGCCCTTTTCCAGCTTGGATTCATCAGCGGGATAGGCCGCGGCAAATTCGCCGTCAAAACAGTCGTCGGGAATCTCTTTGATGCGGTAGACCTCCGAACGGTCGTATTTGTCGAGATATTCCGACGAAATATAATCGAGCGTCTGTTGCTCGTCAATATTGCCGTAGAGGAAAATAAAACAGTTGGAAGGGGTGTAATGTCTGTGGTAGAAGTCCACCAGTTCTTCATAGGAGAGGTCGCAGATAGCCAGCGGCAATCCGCCCGATTCAAAAGCGTAAGGCGTTCCCTTGAAAAGCGATGCACTAATAGCTTCCGCCATCAGCGCATCGGGAGAACCTTCCACGCCCTTCATCTCATTAAAGACTACGCCATTGAATTCCTTCACGGCTGTTTCGTCCTCATTGAGTGCGAAGTGTCTGCCCTCTTGCAAAAAGACCTCTTTTTTGTGCGGCAACAGTGGATTGAACGCGGCATCCAGATAAACGTCGGCAAGATTTTTGAAATCCTTCTCGTT